>JBGUZS010000102.1:0-9546 GCA_045223835.1 Oscillospiraceae bacterium
CATGATGTCCCTGGGCGTCACGGCTTCGGGCAGCAGACTCCGGGCCATGCGGTTGGCAGAGGTGGTATAGAAGCTGTTGCCGGAGAAGAATTCTCTCGGGCGTCCCTGGGAGACGATGTTTCCATCGAAGAACAGGGCGCAGCGGTCCGCGTACTCGGCACAGAATTCCACATCGTGACTTACCATGAAGATGGTGACGCCCCGGCGCTGGAGGGTTTTCAGGATCACGGCGAAGACCTGCTTGAACTCCGCGTCCAAGCCCTTGGTGGGCTCGTCCAGCAGGAGGATCTCCGGGTCCAGAAGCAGCACCTTGGCCAGAGCCGCCCGCTGCTGTTCGCCCCCGGAGAGATCGTAGGGGTGCCGGTCCAATAGCTCCTCCAGGCGACAGAGCTGCACCGCCCGCGCCACCCGATTCTCCTGGTATTTCTTTTCCAGCCTTACACCCCGGAAGATCTCAAACAGATCCTCCCGGACCGTCTTTTTCACAAAGAGGGTCTGCGGATTCTGCGGCAGGGTCCCCACCCTGCCATTCAGATTGACTTCTCCCCGATAGGGCTTCTGCAGGCCGCCGATGAGGGAAAGCGTTGTGGTCTTACCGGTGCCGTTCCCGCCCAGCAGGGCCAGAAACTCCCCCTTCTGCACGGTGAGGCTGACGCCCTTTACCACGTCCGGCAGGTCCTTTTCGTATTTGAACCACACGTCCTCCAGGGTAATGGCGGTTTCCTCCGATGCAGCCGCTTCCTTTTCCTCCGGGATCATACCCAGGGGATGCCGCTCTGCGTAGTCCGTCAGCCAGTCTCGCCCGTCTCGCACGGTGATGGGGCATGGAGAATCATCTGCCACGCTGGCCCATACCCGCATGGCGGTGGGCATGGCCAGGAACATCCCGTGACCGCTGCCCCGGAGCGTTTCGCCCACCTCGCCGGGGGGTCCGTCCGCAATGAGTCCCCCCTTGTCCATCACCAGCACCCTGTCTGAGAGCGGGAATGCTTCCTCCAGGCGATGCTCAGTCAGCAGAATCGTGGTACCCAATTCCCGGTTCACCTTGCCGATGGTGGCCAGAAAATCCGAGGCGGCAATGGGGTCAAGCTGGCTGGTGGGCTCATCCAGAATGAGGACGGAGGGCTGCATGGCCATGATGCTGGCCAGGTTCAGGAGTTGCTTCTGGCCCCCGGAGAGCTCCGTCACGTTTTTGTAGAACCAGGTTTGGATGCCGAAAAAGGAGGCCATTTCTGCTACGCGGCTGCGAATGGTGGGGGTATCATACCCCAGGCTCTCCAGCCCGAAGGCCAGCTCATGCCACACCTTATCCGTCACGATCTGGTTCTCCGGGGATTGCTGCACAAAGCCGATGCGGGAGCTCTGATCCCGATGGCTGACTTCTTGCAAAAGCGTCCCCTCAAACAGGATTTCGCCGCGCAGATACCCCGCAGGCGCAAGAACTGTTTTGAGCTGCCGGAGCAGGGTGCTCTTCCCGCAGCCGGAGGGCCCGCAGAGGGTGACGAACTGCCCCTGGGGGATAGAAAAGGAAAGATGCGAAAGGGTGTCCTGCCGTTGCTCCGGATAGGCAAAGCTCAGGTCCCGGATCGTAAACGCTTCCATTTCACATCCTCCCTTCCGTTCAGGATCAGGGGCGTCAAACACAGGGCCAGGTAGACCAGCAGGAAACTCACGGGGAACGGCATGAAGCCCGCCCCTTTGATGGAGGGATAGTAGCGAAACTCCAAGCCGCCGCTGATCCAGCCGAATACGATGTACCACAGGCAGAAGCCCAGCCAAAGCAAGGCAGATCGGTCCCGGCTATCCATACGGTAAATGGAGAAGGCAGATCGCCCCGGCAGGCCGTAACCCCGGCTCTTCATGCTGTCCGCGGTCTCGATGGCGTTCTCCAGGCTCCAGGTCACCAGAATGGACAGGATGGTGATCCCGTGCTTCATCCGCTGAACGATGCCGCCATTGCTCACATCACGCCCGACACATTGTTGAGCGGTGCGCACGGTTTTCAGCTGAGCAGTGAACTTGGGCACAAACCGGAGGGTCATGCTCAGGATCAGACTCAGAGCCGGGATTACCCGTCCGAAGAGATACACGAACTTGTCCGAAGTCATGACCTCGTTATAGCAGGAAAACCACTGCACCACGCTCACCAGCATAGCGGCGGAGGCCACGCCGTAGATAAGACTTTCCAGGGTGATGGGGTTATCGTTGGGGGTGTAGGCTAGGATGGTGACGCCCTCGTGATTGAAGGCCGGGTTCAGGATCGCCGCCAGGAACATCATGGGCAGCAGGAACCGAAGGGAGAAAAGAAGCCCTTTTCTCCCTTTGAGATAGAGATTGTACGCCGTGGCGCTGCCTAAAGAGATCACCAGACAGACCGGATGCATGAAGCACATTCCAAAGACCAGCACCAGGGCAAAGTACAGAAAGTTCACCAGCGGGTGGTAGCTGGACAAAGCATCTCGGTTAATCATAGCGCGTTTAATAAATCCTTCGAACGACGTGATCCAGAAACCAATTTCCCGTTGGTTCCGGTGCCTGTCTCACTCTTTTCCTATACTCCTCTCCCTCAGCGACATTCATCTTGTCCAAACCCTCGTGATACCCCCAACGCATCATACGCTGTTGATACCATATGGCGTACTTTTTCCCGTGATAGACGCTACTGCTGATCTCATGGGTCAAATACCTGGGCTGTACGCGGCCCAGGATCATCACGCACTCCTCTGTCGTCCATGGCCGATGTCGGTCGATCTGCAGGATATGGGCGTAGTTTCGGGAAAACTCCTCGTTGTAATCCAAGGGAAAATCCTCCGGCAGCTTACCCACGGTCTTTCGGCAGTAAGCTCCGCTCAAAGACTGGTGGAAATGAAGGCCGTAGATACTTTTTGCCAAATCTCCGTGCTTTTCGATCATCTTCAGGATGTACTTGATCCCATCCCACTCGCTCCTGATCTTCCAGTTGGTGTTCATCAGATGGCCGGTGTCCAGCATGATCCCCACTCGGGGATAGTTGATCCGGGACAAAAGGTATTCTGTCTTCTCAGGATCGGTGAAGGTGAAGCCCGGCCACCATTGGTTTTCCACCAGGAAGTCAAAGGTCGGCTTTACCCCGTCCAGCAGGATGTTAATGAACTCAATCGCCCCGTCCAGGACTTCCCGGTCCGTATGCAGCCAGCGGTAAGTATACCCTTCTTCCAGAGATACATCCGAGACATGAAAGACCATATAAGGCGCTTTCAGCCGGATACCCAGGGCCAGATCCTCCTGAAAATGCCGCAACAGGTCCTCCGGCTTCGTCCCGCGGTAGACCTCATTCACTGTCTTCCAGGAACCAAACTTGTGCATGAGCGCCACATTATCCTGCCGCCAGAAGTCCAGCCAATCCACATAGAAGGTCATGTGGTATCCTGCCACCAGGGAGAGGGGGATATCGTCTGGAAGGTTATCCGGGTCAGCAATGAACTCCAGGCCGTCCAGCTTAACCTCCTTCACTTTTTCTTTCACATTCTCCCAGCCTCCATAAGCCTGGAGGGTGTAGGTAGAAAGAGGGAAATTCGTGGTTTCAATCATCTATTTGTCTTCTTTCATGCAATATTTATGATGCCGATTGTATTGCATAGGCAAGCTGCATATGCTATACTGATGGCATAGGGAGGGATGGTCATGTCCACAACTTCTATTCGCATGGATGATGCAGTTCGAGAGGAAACGACCCGGATCGCTTCGGAAATGGGACTCTCGCTGAATACGGTAATCAATATCCTGGTCCGGAAGTTCAATGCCGAAAAAGGCTTCTTCTTTCCTGTTCGTTTGGAAACAGCGGAGAAAACCGTCTTCGATCTGGACTCTGACGAATTCCAGGCTGCCTGCCGCAAGGCTGTCGCCGAACGGGATACGCTGCAGGCCATGCCTTACGTTACCCGGCTGGATGCCGAAACGGGCAAGCTCATGAAGGTTTATCCGGACGGGCAGGTGGAATATGTCCTCTGAAAAGCCTGTCGAAAACCGTCCCCGTCTCCTGGTCTTCGCCGGGCCGAACGGCTCCGGTAAATCCACGGTAACGAAGGGTCTGCCAATTGTCGGCATTTATGTGAATGCTGATGATATCAAGCGCATCTCCGGCTGTACCGATCTGGAAGCTGCGCAGGAAGCCGAGAAGATCCGCAGCATCCTGCTGGAGGAAAAACAGGACTTCACCTTCGAGACGGTCCTTTCCACAGACCGGAATTTGGAACTGCTGCGGCGGGCGAAGGAAGCCGGATATGAGATCCAAGCTGTTTTTGTGCTGACCTGCAGCAGCGATATCAATGTCCGTCGCGTCCAGGAACGGGTGCGTAACGGCGGTCACGATGTCCCGGAGGAGAAGATCCGGAGCAGATATATCCGCTCCATAAAGAATCTGGCAAAGCTTGTCCGCATCGCTGATCGGACCCGGGTAATCGATAACTCCGGTACCGAGCCTTTTCTGATCTGCGAGGTTGTCGGCACGTCTGTCCGCATTCGGGAAACGGAGGTTTGGCCGAAAATGGCGATCCTGAGTCTGCTTTACGAAGAAACCAAAAACTGAGGCGGATGCGGTACTTATCTGTATCTATCCAGATAATATGCATTTCCGGTAGTTGGCGGCGGAGAAAGCAATTATTAACCGAATCTGCGGAGCAGGTCCTCTTGTTGGGGACTTGCCCCGCCTCTTTTTATCCTTCCGCGGGATCGCCGCCGCTCACGGCGTACCCGCCGCCCACGTCGAAGCCCAGGTCGCAGGTGTAGCGCCACTCCACCACGTCCCCGTCCTTCAGGGCGTAGCGGGAGCAGCCGTAATTGGGATACCAGCCGTTGACGGAATACATCCAACCGCTCAGTTCCCCCACGTCGAACTCATACAGGTTGTTGATCCCTTCGATGTAGGCGCTGTTGTAGATCGGGGTGTTTTCAAACTCCATGTGGATTTTTCTTCTTTTACATTCCCGTTTCAAAACCTGGAATACCGATTCTCCGTTGAAGAACACGACCTCCGTGGGCTCCAGAATCCAGCCATCCTCCGGCACCAACTCCTGCTTTTGCTTGTCGCACTTTTCCATGTTATCCAGAATGGTGGCGCAGGAAATGGAAAGGGTACAGTGCAGTTCTTCATCCGTCACGGTTGCATTTTCAGGCTCCACAGGCAGGGGCATCCCTTCCGGCACCGGGTCGGTGAGGTACTTATCGCGGCCCGTTTCAGGGTCCAGCTCCATGCCCTGGCTCTCAGAGTAAGCGATATTCTCCTCTTTGAAGCCTCCCTCCGGTGTGGGCGCTGCGGCGGGGTCGGGTTTTCCGCCGCAGGCGGGCAATGCAAAGAGCAAAATCAGCGCCAGCAAAAGCGGTAATACTCGTTTCAGCATTCTTTTTACCTCAGATCAGGTTGGCCAGAACAAGCATCCGGTAGAGCATCTCCGCCACCTCGCCACGGAGGATCTCCCGCGTCGGTTCCGCATTCAGATCGTCCGTGTTCAGGATCTCGTTCCAATAGCAGTAGGCCATGGATTCCTTTGCCCAGGATGCGATCTGCCGGTAGTCCATGTAATCGCAGAGGATGTCGTTCTGCTCGGCCTCGCTCATGGCCGTGTCCAGCCCGCAGAGCTTGGCGGCACGGATCGTCATGACCGCTGCTTCCTGTCGGGTAATGGTCCCCTCCGGATTGAACTCCGTATCCGAGACGCCGTTCACGATCCCGTAGGTGTTGGCGGTACCCACATACGCGGCATACCAGGCGTTCGACGCCACGTCTTTGAACTGGTCGTTTGCTTTTGGCGTCAGCCCCTAGGCCTTGACCACGATGGTGGCATACTGTGCGCGGGTCATGGTGGCGTCCGGGCGGAACTCTGCCTCGTTCATGCCGTTGATAATCTCGCGGGCGGCGAGGGCTTCAATTGCAGCCTTATTGGGGCTGTTCTTGATATCCCCGAAGGTTACACCCGGCTTCGTCGCCGCCTTGGGCTGTACGTCCTCGTTCTTATTGGCAAGCCCCGTGCCCGGCGCACGCTCCTCCACAGCAGGAGCGTCCCCGATGCTGATAGCGTCGCTCATTCGGTACAGGCTGTTCTGTCCTTTCTCATAGCGCAGGCAGGCAATCAGGCCGTAAAACCCCTGCTCGGCGGTCATCTGGTTATCCCCATCGGACCCGTCCGCGATATGGTTGAAGCCCCCTGTGGTGGTGCGGAAAGACAGGATGTTGTCCAGCAGGGTGTTGCCGTTTTTCACAAAACGGCTGTCGTTCCAGCTGATCCCCAGTTCGCACAGGGCCACCAGCATCTGGACGGCGCTTTCGCAGTTGGTGGTACCCCAGGATTCGAAGCCCCCGGCAGCGTCCTGCTTTTTGCTCATGCACGCCAAAGCCCGTTCTGTCGCCTCCTTCACGGCCTTCTGATTCTGGTACTTCGCCAGAGCCTGAAGGGCCATACCCGTGATATCCGGGTCAGCGGAATCGGCTGAGCTGCGGCGGGAAAGGGTCCAGCCCCCCTCGTCCAACTCCGCAGACAAGATGCAGTCGATATACATCTGCCGCGTGGCCTGGGTCGCTGCCTCCGGGTTCTGGGGCATGGGATAGTTTGCGCTGTCCAGGGCGATGAGTGCCCAAATTGGGCCGTTGAGTCCCTGCCAGATGGTCTTGTCGTAATCCCCCAGGGGAGTCAGCAGATTATACCCGCCCACGTTTCTCGCGTCCTTCCCCAGGGCGGAGAGGGTAACGATGACCCGGGAATAATCCGTATATTTTCGGCGGTGCAGGACGCCCTTGACTTCCTTCACATAGGCTTCCAGCTTGCCGTAATAGCCTTCGAAATATCCATTGGGAACGGAACAGCCGCTCCGGGCCAGGCCGAAAACGGCCCACTCGCCCCCCACGTCGCCGGGCTCCGGAGCCGTCACTGCGGAGAGCATATACCTTGCGCTGCCGTTTACCAGCGTCTGCAGATCAACGCCCGCAGCCCCTACGGCAGGGGTGAACAGCGCCAGCAGACAGGTGAAAATCAGGACAAAAGACAATATTTTCTTCATTTTCCTCCAACCTCCGGAAATGGCTACTTGGGACGCGAGTTTCCGCGTCCCAAGATCGTTTTTTGCGCCGGTCCCACGCCCCGGTTTCCCGGAGCATGGAACCAAGTTTTCTTTTACTTTACGATGAGCTTCACTAGCCGCTGCGTTAGGGTTGCAACCTCTGCACGGGTGGCGTTGCTGCCGGGATTCAGACAATTGTTGTTGTCGCCCTGGAACAGGCCGACTTCCACCGCCCAAGCCATGGCGTCAGAGGCCCAGGAGGAAACTTTACCGCCGTCGCTGAACCTACTCACGCTGCCCTTGGCGCTGACGTCGATTCCCAGGTATTGCGCATAGCGATACAGGATCGTGGCGATCTGCTCACGGGTAATGTTGTCGTTAGGCGCAAAGCCATCGCCGTTGCCCATAACGATGCCTTCCGCAGCAGCCCAGGCCACAGCCTTTGCATACCAGCTGTCCGCTGGCACGTCGTTGAAGCTCACCATACCGGAGGCTGCGGGCTCATCCTCCAGACGGTACAGTACGGTCACCAGCATGGCCCGGGTCATGGGAGACTTCGGTGCGAAATTGCCTTCTCCCACGCCCTGGAACAGCTCATGGCTGCTGACGAAATCCACGGCGGAAGCGAACCAATCACTGTCCTTCACATCATTGAAGAGTTTCTTGTTCGACACGACCTTCACCGTCGCGCCGTTGGGAATCTCCCCATAAGCTTTCCCGTTCTCCACAAAGGATTTCTTGATGATCTTCTCCGTCCCGTTCGGGTTCACCAGGACCAGCACCTGGCCGCCGGAAGACGCCGAAAGTTCGACCTTCATGGTTGCATCGGCGGTCGTGCTGCCTGCAGTGACGCTCAGCTTTACAGCTCCGCCGGACAGATCCTCAAGGACGATCCGCACCTCCTGGCCATTCTTCGCCAGGGCGGCCACATCGGCGGTATCCAGCACGATATTACCCTTATCAGTCTCCACGCGGAGCGCGTTATTTGCACCGGCGATGGGCTTTACAGCATCGGGATCAACGCTCAGGATAATCCGGCTCGCGCTCTTGTTCTCAATCTTCACGGTGAGCTGATCCTTATCCTTGGACAGCTTCAGGCCGGTCTCTGCGGTATCCTTGTCCAGCTTGGCGAATGCGTTCCCGGACTCAGTCTCAGCTTCAAGGATCACCACGCCATTCTCGAAACGGGCAGTGTCCTTATCCTTGGCTGTATTCGTATTTCCTGCCGTCTTGCCACCGAAGGTATCCGGTGCTTTCAGCCAGCCGTTGTAATAGGTTCCGTCACCCAGGGCCTGCCACTGGCCCTCGCTGAACCAGTCGGCGCATTCATAGCTGTAATCGTTGATGTAGTGCCAGATCACTACATCGCCGTCACGGAGCTTCTGCTCCTTCAGGCCGAAGCCGGGATGGCTCCCGTTGATGGTATACATCCAGCCGCTCCGGTAGCCATTGGTAAACTCGCTGAGTTCATAGCCGCCCAGAGCCGCGGGGGCATAGACGGTAGCCACGTAGTTCTTCTCCGCGCCGATGCTGCGGATACCCGCGTCGCCGGTGACCTTGACCCACAGGTCATACACCGTTGCGCCCTCAGGCAGGATGCAGAAGGTCGTGGGGATCCAGGTGACGTAATCGGGCAGATAGCTGCTGGCGCCCAAGTCAACGTCCTGCGTGGCGAGCTCCGCGCCGATCAGCCGCATGGAGACGCGGATGGTATTGCCGTACCAGTCATCGCCGCTCCAACCACCGGAATAAAGGGTATAAGTCGCGGAGACGATCTTGCTGTCATTCATGCCGGATTTGATGGCAATGGCCTTGACTGTGGTGGTTGCTGAGATAGCGAAGGGTCCGGTATAGCGGATGCCGGCTGCGCTGGGGGTGCTGCCATCCACTGTGAAGTAGACCTCCGCCCCTGGGGTCCCGCAGGTGATGGTGATGGTCTTAATCCCCTCGAACACACCGGAATTGGGCAGCCTTGGCGTCGCAACGGTCTCGATCACCACCGGGGTCTCCTTCCAGAGGGCGGTCACGACGGTGTCCGCATTGACCTTATAGCTGTTGCTGGGCTGATACTCGTCCTCGCCGATCTGCCAGGCCTTGTATTCCATGCCTTCGGGAGCGGTAAAGCCGCACTCCGGCAGGGTGTAATCCCCGGCGCTGACCGTCACGTCCGCCATGGTCCCCGTGCCGCCGTTTGCATCAAAGCTGACCGTATAAGTAACGGGAATATCTTCCCAAACCGCCATGATCGTGGTGTCCGCACTGATCGTGACGTCTGCTCCGGCGCCATATTCCTTGCCGTTCACGTTCCAGGCCTTGAACTGCTTCCCCTCAGGAGCCGTGAAGCTGCATGCGGGCAGAGTATAGTCACCGGCATCTGCCGTAACATCGGCCATCGTTCCCGTTCCGTCCCCCGCGACGAAGCTCACGGTATAGGTCACGACCGGAATATCCTCCCATACTGCTTTGACAGTGGTATCCGCAGTGACCTCGATGGAAGCGCCCGCGGCGTATTCC
>JBGUZS010000103.1:0-3745 GCA_045223835.1 Oscillospiraceae bacterium
GCCGCGCTCTTTCCCCGGTTTCTCTCGCGCAAGAGAAACCGGGCCGCCGGAGGCAACCCCCCCGGCGAGGCGGCTTTCGACGAAGCAGGCGGTTTCCCCCAGCGGAATCCCCCGCAAAAGCAAAAAACGGCCCGCCCGCCGCCCATTCCGGGCTTCCTTCCCGGGAGAAAATGAGATATAATGACTCAACGGAAGGAAAGGGGGCACCGGCATGGCAGACTTTTCGGAGATCCGGCGCAGGACTGCCTGCTTCACCGGCCACCGCGAACTGGGCGAGCCCCCTGGAGAGCTGGAGCGGCGGGTGGATGCGGCGATCCGGGACCTGTATGCCCGGGGCGTGCGCTACTTCGGCGCAGGAGGCGCCCGGGGCTTCGACGCCCTGGCCTCGGAGCGGGTGCTGACCCTGAAGGAGGAGCTGCCGGAGCTGGCCCTGGTCCTGGTCCTGCCTTTTCCCGAGCAGTACCGTCAGGAGGGGAACTGGTCCCGGGAGGAGCTGGCCCAATTCGACGCCCTGCTGCTCCGGGCGGACCGGGTGGTCACCCTGGAATCGGGTTACAGCCCCGGGGTGTACCAGCGGCGGAACCGGTACCTGGCAGACCGCTCCGCCTTCTGCATCTGCTATCTCCAGCGGATGCGCAGCGGCACCGGGGGCACCGTGCGCTACGCCAAAAGCCTGGGGCTGGAAATCATCGACCTGGTCCCCTATGACTTTCGCCTTCCCTGAACGGGCATCCAAAACCGAACTAGAATCATTTTGAATATACGGAGGATACGACCATGAGGATCAAAGCGGCAACGGCCGTGGAAAAGGGCAAGCTGGAATTCCGGGAGCTGGAGCTGGGAGAACCTCAGCTGGGGGAAGTGCTGGTGAAGGTAGTGGCCTGCGGCGTATGCCATACGGACGCCTCCACCCTGGAGCTGGTGGTCCCCTCTCCCCTGCCCATGGTGCTGGGGCATGAGGGGGTGGGCGTCGTGGAGAAGGTCGGGCCCGGGGTGCAGACCCTGCAGCCCGGGGATCATGTGATCCTCTCCTTCCCCTCCTGCGGCTGCTGCCCCAACTGCCGCAGCGGCAAGCCCTACGCCTGCGATACCAGCAGCCAGCTCTTTTTCAACGGCATTTACCAGAGCGGCGGCACCCGCATCAAGGATGACGAGGGCCGGGACGTGGGCTCCCTCTTCGGTCAGGGCGGCTTCGCGGACCACTGCATCGTGGCGGAGCGCAGCGCCGTGAAGGTGGATCCGGAGGTGGACCTCAAGCCCCTGTGCTCCCTGGCCTGCGGGGCCCAGACCGGGGCGGGGGCGGTGCTGAACCGCATGAAGCCCATGCCCGGGGACAGCATCGCGGTCTTCGGCTGCGGCGCCGTGGGCATGAGCGCCATCATGGCCGCCAAGCTGGCGGGCTGCGGGACCATCATCGGGGTGGACGCGGTGCCCTCCCGGCTGGATATGGCCCTGGAATGCGGCGCCACCCATGTGATCAACGGGAAGGAATGCCCGGATATCGCGGCGGAGATCCTGCGCATCACCGGCGGCCTGGGGACGAACTTCGCCCTGGAATCCTCCGGGGCGGCGGCGCTGGTGAAGCCCATGCTCCTGGGCCTGGCCAAGGAGGGCCTGGCGGTGGTGGTGAGCTTCGCGGGCAGCGTGGACCTGGATATGTCCATGATCTTCGTGGGCTCCTGCCGCACCCTGGCGGGCACCGTGGAGGGGGCCGCCGAGCCCCAGACCTTCATCCCGAAGCTGGTGCAGTTCTATAAGGAGGGCCGCTTCCCGGTGGACAAGCTGGCGGTATACTACCCCTTCGACCAGGTCCACCAGGCCTTCGAGGACTCCCGGAACGGCAAGGCCATCAAGCCGATCCTGGTGTTCTGAGAGGAAATCATACAGGGGGAGGGATCCGGCCGGATCCCTCCCCCATTTTCTGTCTGGTCTTTTACTCCTGGAGCACGAAATCGGACTTGGGGTGCTTGCACAGGGGGCAGACCCAGTCCTCCGGCAGGCTCTCGAAGGGGACGCCCTCCTTGGCCTCGTCGTAGGTATAGCCGCAGATGGAGCAGACCCAGACCTTTCCGGCGGAGGGGGCGGCGGGCTTTTTGGCGGAGGGCTTGATATGGGCATGGTAATAGGCATAGGTGGCGCTGGGCACATCGGAGAGTTTTTTGGCGGCGAGCACCTCCGCCGTGAAGAGGGTATGGGTGCTGAGCTCCGTGGCGGTGAGCACCCGGGCGGAGAGGTAGGCGTTGGCGTACTTCGTCAGGTAATAGATGCCGTTGGCGCTCCGGGCGGCGTCCTCCCGGTCCGCGAACTTCTCGCAGTCCCGCCCGCTGCGGAAGCCGAAGTCCTGGAACAGGGAGAAGGGGGCCTCCTCGGACAGGATGGAGACGTTGAACACCTGAGACTTCAGGATCAGGTCCCGGGTATAGTTATCCCGGTTCACCGCCACGGTGATCACCCGGGGGTTGGAGGTGACCTGGCACACGGTGTTCACGATGCAGGCGTTATCCTTCCCTCCCGCCCAGGTGCTGAGGACGAAGAGGCCGTAGCTGATCTGATTCAGGGCGGCGTTTTCGATGATGGGCTCCATATGGTTCATCCTTTCTCCTTAAGTGTTTTTTCTCAGTATACCCAAGGCTTTCGCCCCTGTCAACGCGAAGCGTTCCTATTGACTCCGCCGCCCGGGCGGGGTATCATGCAGCATGACCCATATTTGAATTAGGGGGGAAACGTATGCCGGCGGTATTCGTCAATGTGGGGACCGTGCTGGCGGGAAGCCTCATCGGCATCCTGCTCCGGAGCAGGCTGCGGCAGAAGCTCCTGGACGCCCTGATCGCGGGCCTTGCCCTGTGCACCGCCCTCATCGGGATCCAGAGCGCCCTGGGGACGAAGGATGTGCTCTGCATCATCGTCTGCCTCACCCTGGGCACCCTGCTGGGGGAGCTCATCAATATCGACAAGGGAATCACCGCCGGGGGAGACTGGCTGAAGAAGAGCCTTCTCCGGGGGAAGAGCGAGAGCCGCTTCACCGAGGGCTTCGTCTCCGCCTGTATCCTCTTCTGCGTGGGGAGCATGACCATCATGGGCTCCCTGGAGGCGGGCCTCCACGGAGATTACCGCATCATTCTGGCCAAAAGCGCCCTGGATTTCGTCTCCTCCATGGCCTTCGGGGCGGCCATGGGTATCGGCGTCACCTTCTCTGCCCTCTTCGTTCTGGTGTTCCAGGGGGCTTTGACCCTCCTGGCCTCCCTGGTGGGGCCTTACCTCAGCGCCCAGGTGGTGGCGGAGATGTCCGCCGTGGGGGGCGTCATCCTCATGGGCATGGCGGTGAACATGCTTGGTCTGCGGAAGGAGCCCATCAAGGTGGCGAACATGCTTCCGGGGATCTTCCTCCCCCTGGCCTACCTGCCCCTGGCGGAGTGGATCAGAGGTCTGTTCTGAATCCGAATTTCCCGGGAAAACCGCAGAAAACGCTTTTCCGGCACGGCCGTTTTGCGGCTGCCGGCGGCTCGTCCCCGGCATTGACAATTTTGGGACAACAGGGTATACTTTATTTAAATTTCATACAAGCTGAGTGCCGCGCCTTACGGGGCGCGGAGAATAGGGAATCCGGTGCGAATCCGGAGCGGTACCGCCACTGTATGCGCGGAGGCCGCGCACAGGGCGTCAGCCCGGCCATTGGGGAAACCTGAGAAGGCGTGCGCGGACCGGTGATGCGCAAGTCAGGAGACCTGCTCAGCCGAAGCGCTTC
>JBGUZS010000104.1:0-22179 GCA_045223835.1 Oscillospiraceae bacterium
GGTCGAAATCTGCTCCAAGTGTCACCCCTTTTTCACCGGTAAGCAGAAACTGGTCGATACCAGCGGCCGTGTGGATAAGTTCAACAAAAAGTTTGGCCTTACCAACTGAAACCTGTCGGATAGAAGCCCTGCGCAGCGCTTGACGCCTTGCGCGGGGCTTTTTCCATGTTCACGGGCCTTTCGGCCCGCAATAAGCGAGGAGAAATACCATAGATATTAAGCAGATCAACGAGCCCGGCCGGAGCCGGGAGAGAGCCGTTCTCGTGGGGCTGGATGCGGCCAGTATGGAGCCCGGGGAACGGAGCAGCGAAATCAGCATGGCGGAGCTGGAGGCTCTGCTGGAGACCGCAGGGGGCGAGGCGGTGGCCTGGACCCTGCAGAACCGGGATGCGCCGGATCCCGGCAGCTTTATCGGCAGCGGCAAGGTGCAGGAGGTCAGGGAGCTGGTGCGGTCCGAGCACTGCGACCTGGTGGTGTTCGACAATGAGCTCAGCCCCTCCCAGATGCGGGTCCTGTCCGAGGCGCTGGAGACCAAGGTCCTGGACCGCAGCGGCCTGATCCTGGATATTTTCGCCGGGCGGGCGCGGACCCGGGAGGGGCGGCTCCAGGTGGAGCTGGCCCAGTACCAGTACCTTCTGCCCCGGCTCACGGGCATGTGGACCCATCTGGTGCGCCAGACTGCCTCCGGGGGCAGCAGCCCCATCGGCACCCGGGGCCCCGGGGAGACCCAGCTGGAAACGGACCGGCGTCATATCCGCCGGAAGATCCAGAAGCTGCGGGAGGAGCTGGAGAAGGTGCGCCGGGTGCGAAGCACCCAGCGGCGCATGCGGCAGAAGAACGAGGTGCCCACCGTGGCCCTGGTGGGCTATACCAACGCGGGCAAGAGCACTCTGATGAACGCCCTCACCGGAGCGGGCCTCCAGACCGGGGACCGGCTGTTCGACACCCTGGATACCACCACCCGCCGTCTGCGGCTGGACGAGACCACCGAGGTCCTTCTGAGCGATACCGTGGGCTTCATCCGCAAGCTCCCCACCCAGCTGGTGGAGGCGTTCAAGGCCACCCTGGAGGAGCTGAGCTATGCGGACCTGATCCTCCATGTCATCGACGGCGCCAACCCGGATTGGGCGGAGCAGGCCCGGGTGACGGACGGCCTGATCCGGGAGCTGAAGGTGGAGACCACCCCCAGGCTGGAGGTATTCAACAAATGCGACCTCTCCGGTACGGAGCTTTTCCCCCGGCGGGAGGATGCGGTATGCATTTCCGCCGTCACCGGGGAGGGACTGGAGGAGCTGCGCGGCCGGATCCTGGCCCTGCTCCGGGGCCAGGAAAAAGAGGTCGCCTTCCTCCTGCCCTACAGCAAGGCGGGGGAGCTGGACGCCCTTCACAGCGGCGGAAAGGTGACCCGGACGGAATACACGGAGGAAGGGATCCTGGTCCGGGCGGTATGCCGCCCCGAGACCTACGGCCGCCTCCGGGCCTATGTGCGGAATGAAGAATGAAAGTTATCTGACCCCCGGGGCCTTCGGGGAGGCGGAGTTCACGGAGAAACGCTCCCGCTTCATCGGCCGGGTCTGGCCGGCGGAGACGGAGGAGGAGGCCCTGGAGCACCTGAAGCGGATGCGGGAGCAGCATTGGGACGCCACCCATAACGTCTATGCCTATATCCTCCGGGAGGGGGGCATCATGCGCTATTCCGACGACGGGGAGCCCCAGGGCACCTCCGGCATGCCGGTGCTGAACGTGTTCCGGAGCCGGGAGATCGTGAACGTGTGCTGCGTGGTGACCCGGTATTTCGGCGGGATCCTCCTGGGTACCGGCGGCCTGGTCCGGGCCTACAGCCGGAGCGCGAAGCTGGCCCTGGAGCAGGCGGGCGTCAGTCGGGTGGGCCTTTGGGATCGCCTTCTGATCGCCTGTCCCTACAGCCTGTATGAGCGGATCCGCCGGGAACTGGACCAGGCGGGAGCCATTACGGAGGATACGGCCTTCGGCACGGACGTCTCCCTGGAGCTGCTGCTTCCCGCCGGGGGAGCGGAGGGGCTGAACCGCCGGCTCCTGGAGCTCAGCGGCGGCGCCGTGGAGGCCCTGACCCTGGGACAGGAATTCCGGGGCGTTCCCCTTGCGTCCGGGCCGGAATCGGATTAAAATGGAAGCAGATGATTGATTCTGATGAAGGGAGTCTGTTTGTATGGCGGATAAGCTCATTATGGAAGTCCTGGTCTCCATTGACGGAAAGGATGTATCGGGTCTGAAGGGACCCGGCGGGGAAGTGGTGATGATCCCCTTCGGCGGCACGGTGCAGGGGGAGATCTTCAACGGCGTGGTGTGCCCCGGGGGCGTGGACTGCCAGCGGGTGAACCTGGCCGGAGTTCGGCATATGTGCGCCCGGTATATGCTGGAGGGGACGGACAGCGCCGGGGAGAAATGCCATATTTTCGTGGATAATAATGGGTATTTCACCGGTATGCAGATGCCCTTCCACACCGTACCCACCTTTATGACGGACAGCAAAACCCTGGCTCCCTATCTGCACCGGAATAAATTCCGGGCGGAGGGGCACCCCCGGGAGGGGGGCGTCACCATCAAGTTCTTTGAGGTGGATGCGGAATAAAACCGGCTCCCGGCAAGCTTGACAAAGTCTGCCGGAGGAAACATAATGGTACGCAGGAGATCTGCGTACCATTTTTGCTTTGTGCGGGAGGCTTGCCTTTGTATACGACGGAAAAGCTCTTTGAACGGGACAGCCACCTCCGGGAATTCTCCGCCCGGGTGCTGGACTGCCGGCGGGAGGGGGACGTCTGGGCCGTGATCCTGGACCGTACCGCCTTCTTCCCCGAGGGGGGAGGACAGGATGGGGACCGGGGGGAGCTGGAGGGCGTCCGGGTGCTGGATACCCAAATCCGGGCGGGGGAGATCCTCCATATGACGGACGGTCCCCTGGCGGCGGGACAGCCGGCAGTGGGCAGGCTGGATTGGGACCTGCGCTTCCGCCGGATGCAGGACCACAGCGGCGAGCATATCATCTCCGGTCTGGTCTATCAGAAGTACGGATATCAGAATGTAGGCTTCCACCTGGGGGACGGGGAGGTCACCCTGGATTTCAGCGGCGAGCTCACGGGGCCGCAGCTGGAGGAGCTGGAGCTGCTGGCCAACCGGGCGGTGACGGATAACCTCCCTGTGCGCACCTGGTATCCCGGTCCCGCCGCCCTGAAGCGCATTTCCTACCGGAGCAAGCTGGACCTGACGGAGAACGTCCGCCTGGTGCGTATCCCCGGGATCGATACCTGCGCCTGCTGCGCCCCCCATGTGAAGCGCACCGGGGAGATCGGCCTCATCAAGATCCTGGACTTTATGCGCCACCGGGGCGGGGTGCGGATACATATCCTCTGCGGCATGGATGCCCTGGCGGATTACGGAGCCCGGTACCGGGCCACCAAGGAGATCTCCGGCCTCCTCTCCGCAAAGCAGCTGGAGACCCCCGGCGCGGTCCGCCGCACCCTGGAGGAGCTGGAGACGGCAAAACGGCAGCTGGGGGAGGAACGCCTCCGCGGCGCCCTGGAAAAAGCCGCCGCCCTGGAGCCCACAGAGGGGAACCTCTGCCTCTTCTTCCCGGAGCTGGATATGCGCGCCCTCCGGGAACTGGTGAACGGGGGAATGGAAAAATGCGGCGGGATCTGCGCCGCCTTTACCGGCGGGGATGGGGACTGGAGGTTCATCATCGGCAGCCGCCATGTGGATCTGCGGCAGGCGTCGAAGACGATCCTGGCCGGGATCCGGGGCCGGGGCGGAGGCAGCCCGGAGATGATCCAAGGCAGCGCCGCCGGCAGCCGCGAGGAGATCGAAGCCTGGTTTTCCGCCTATGGAAAAGGAGAAAGGAAGGACGGCAATGGAACTGAGGGAGATCCTTTCCCGCTGTGACCACACCCTGCTGAGGCAGACCGCCGTATGGGAGGATATCCGGCAGCTCTGCGACGAGGGGCTGGAATTCGGCGTGGCTTCCGTCTGCATCCCGCCCTGCTTTGTGGCGGAGGCAAGCCAATACCTGGGGGACCGGCTGCCGGTGTGTACCGTCATCGGGTTTCCCAACGGGTACAACAGCAGCGCCGTAAAGCTCATCGAGGCCGCCGAGGCCGCCGGGGACGGGGCGGACGAGCTGGACATGGTGGCAAACCTCGGCTGGATCAAATCCGGAGCCTGGGAGAAGCTCCGGGAGGAGATCGATGAGGTCCGCCGCATCTGCGGCAAGCGCATCCTGAAGGTCATCATCGAGACCTGCCTCCTGACAGAGGCGGAGAAGATCGAAATGTGCCGGGTGGTTTCCGATTCCGGGGCGGATTACATCAAAACCTCCACCGGCTTCGCCGGAGGCGGGGCGACCCGGGAGGATATCGCCCTGCTGAAGGCCAATATCGCCCCCCACCTGAAGATCAAGGCCGCGGGGGGGATTGGGACCCTGGAGGACGCAGAGGCCCTTCTCGCCCTGGGGGCGGACCGGCTGGGGACCAGCCGCCTGGTGGGACTGGCCAAACGGATGAAGGAGGAGAAGCATGGCGACGCCTCATAACAGCGCGGAGAAGGGCGCCTTTGGGAAGGTGGTCCTCATGCCCGGGGATCCCCTTCGTGCCCGGTTCACAGCCCAGGAATTCCTGGAAAAGGCGGAGCTGGTGAACGATGTGCGGGGGATCCAGGGCTATACCGGCTTCTATGAGGGCAGCCGGATCTCCGTCATGGCCAGCGGCATGGGAATGCCCTCCATGGGTATCTACAGCTATGAGCTGTACCGGGAATATGATGTGGACTGCATCCTGCGCATCGGCTCCGCCGGGAGCCTGAGCGAAAAGGTCCGGGTCCGGGACCTGGTGCTGGGCATGGGGGCCTGTACGGATTCCCGCTATGCGCACCAGTACCGCCTTCCCGGCACCTTTGCCCCCATCGCGGACTTCGACCTGCTGAGGACCGCGGCGGAGGAGGGGAAGAAGCTGGGCGCCGTCTGCCACGTGGGCAATCTGCTGAGCTCCGACCTGTTTTACGACGACGACCCGGATTTCGCCGTCAAATGGGCGAAGATGGGAGTGCTGGCGGTGGAGATGGAGGCTGCGGCGCTGTACATGAACGCCGCGCGGACGGGGAAGAAGGCCCTGGCCATCTGCACCGTATCCGACCACCTGATCACCGGGGAAGCCCTGTCCAGCGAGGAGCGGCAACTGGGCTTCCGGCAGATGATCGAGCTCGCCTTGAAGACAGCCAGGCATTTTGCCTGAAGAAGCAAATCAGACCGATCAAAAAAGGAGGTTTCCTGCATGAACACATTGGACGCCATAAAAGCCAGACATTCCACCCGCGGTTTTTCCGACAAGCAGATCAGCGACGCCGACCTGGAGAAGATCCTTTTCGCCGGCGGGCAGGCCGCCGTGGGCGGCGCGGACTTCAAGAGCCTGAAGCTCTATGCGGTGCAGGATCCGGAGCTGCTGAAGGCCATCGACGAAAGCTCCGCCAAAATGCGTCCCGGTTCCCATCCCCTGTACGGCGCCCCCACCCTGGTGGTGCTGGCCTCCAAGGAGAGTATCCTGAAGAACATCGAGTTCACCAATGCAGGCTGCGTCATCCAAAATATGATGGTTGCGGCGGCGGATCTGGGCGTCGACAGCATCTATCTCTGGATGTCCATGTACGGCATCAACAATGACCCGGAGATCGTGAAGAAGCTGGGCTTCCCGGAGGGCTTCACCTGCGTGGGCACCATGGCCCTGGGGTATGAGGCGAAGGCGTTCCCCAAGCTCAAGGCGGAGGAGCAGCGCATTGAGGTAACCTACATTAAATAAGGATGAGGAAAGAGTCATGAACTTCCAGTATATGCAGAACTGTCCCATCATCTTCGGGCCCGGGGCCATCGATCACTTGGGAGAATACGTAACCGAGCTGGGAAACATCCGCAAGGCCCTGTGCGTCTTTGATAAGGGCGTTGAGGCGGCGGGCATTCCCGCCCGGGCCATGGCCAGTCTGGAGAAAGCGGGCATCGCCTGTGTACCCTTCAACGGGGTGGAGGCTGACCCCACCATCGGCGTGGTGGACGCCGCCGGCGCCCTGGCCCTGGAAAACAAAGTGGATGCCATCATCGGCATCGGCGGCGGCAGCAGCATGGACGCAGCCAAGGCGACGAGCATCCTCATGGAGTACCCCGGCCCCATCAAAAAATATATCCTGGCCAAGCCCATCACCATGGACACCAAGACCCCCGTGATCCTGGTCCCCACCACCTCCGGCACCGGCGCGGAGGCTACCCGGGTGGCCGTCATCAGCCAGACGGAGACGGGCGGCAAGTGGAGCGTGTTCGTGAATACTCATCTGGCCGTGGTGGACCCGGAGCTGAGCATGGGCATGCCCCCCAGCGTCACCGCCTATACGGGGCTGGACGCCTTATCCCATGCCGCCGAGTGCGTGACCGACAATATCTCCAATCCCCATAACCAGCTCCTGGCCTGCGCCGCCATCGAAAAGATCATGAAGAACCTGTACATCGCCTGGAAGGAGCCCGGCAACGCAGAGGCCCGGACGGAGATGAGCCTGGCGGCCAACTGGGCGGGCATCGCCTTCGGGGAGACCATGTGCCATGTGGGCCACGCTCTGGCGGACGGCCTCAGCATCAACCTCCATACCCCCCATGGGTACAACTGCGCAATGGCGCTCCCCGTGGCCCTGGAGTATGCCGCGCCCGCCGTGCCCAGGGAGATCCGCATGGTGGCGGAGGCCATGGGCCTGGACCTCACGGGGAAGGAGACCGCCGAAGAACTGGGCGCCCTCTGCGCCGGGGCGGTGTGGGACCTGATGCGGAAGCTGGAGGTCCCCAGTCTCAAGGCCAAGGGCTTCTCCCGGGAGCAGTGCCTCAAGGCGGCGGAGGAGGGCTACGGCAGCCATCTGAGCACCTTCTGCCCCGTTCCCGTTACCCGGGAGGCGGCGGAGAAGATGGCCGCCCGGATGTACGACGCCTATCAATAAGGAGCGAATCGAATGAAGCGCTTTCTGCAGATCCTGTTTACCGCTGGAGCCCTGGCCCTGATGATCTTCACCAAGGCCGCGGTGATGGTTACCGCGCCGGGACCGGAGATCCGTGTGCGCAGCTTCTATTCCTACTTCAGCCCGATCCCCTTCGGCAACGCAATGTTCCCGCCCCTCATCACGGCGGTCCTCACCTGCGTTTTGCTGATCCTGGGCTTTGCCGCCCTGAAGAACAAAAAAGCGCAGGTTGCCCTGTGCATCCTGGCTCCGATCACCTTTATCGTCTCCCTGCTGCCCCTGCTGTACGGGGTCAGGTACTATTCTCTTCTGGGCGGCTGCATCAGCCTGGCGCTGCTGCTCAGCGCCTTCTGCGCCATCTGGGCGATGTTCGGGAAGAAGCCGCCCAAGGCGCCGCCTCCGCCGCCCCCGCCGCCCCCGCAGTATCCCCGGTGATGAACGCAGATTGCGCCCCGGCCTTTGGGCCGAGGCGCTTTTTTTGGCTTCTCCCGGGATCCGCAGACTCTGCTCCGGGTCCCGGCGTCCCTCCCGCTATTCCTTTACCTGCAGCAGCTCCAGCACATGCCGCCGGGTGACGGAGATCGCCGCGGCGGCGGCGCCCAGGAGGCAGAGGCAGAAATGGGCGGCGGCATACAGCCCCAGCAGGCCGGAGACCGGCTGCAGGGCGTCCCCCTTCAGGCCGATGAGGCCCGCGGCGGCAAGGCCGAGGCCCAGAAGACAGAGGACCGCCTGCTCCAGGCCCAGCATGACCCGGGTCCGGCGTTTCGTGGTACCCAGCACCCGGAGAAGGGACGCCTCCTGGGCGCTCTGGAGGATGATCCCCGCGGGGAGGACGCTGCCCAGGATCAGGGCCAGGGCAAAGGCGATGGGGTAAAGGAGCTCCAGAAGTCGGTAGGTCTGGTATACCCGATCCGCCTCCCCGGTATCCATGGTGAAGGAGCCGGGCCTGCCCAGAAGCAGCCGGAAGACCCAGGAGCGGAACTCCGTGGCCTTGTGGTAGTCCAGCAGGGTGAATTCCGCCTTGTCCAGGGGGACATAGTCCGGGAACATGCTGCCGAAATGCTCCCGTGCCGCCACGGGGGCATAGACCTTCATCCCCTCCTCCTCCGCGATACCCGCCACGGTGAATTTGTGCGTGGCCTTGTGGTAGACCTGCTCCACCACTTCCTCATAGGAGAGCAGAGGGTAATTGTTCACCAGAAGGTAGATATACCCCGAGGAGCAGATCTCCAGGCGGGAACCCAGCTCGTAGTCCAGCTCCTCCGCCAGGTCTCGGGTGATGACGCAGAAGGCTCTGTTTTCCTCGAACATTTCCGGCCCCTTGCCCTCCCGCCAGGTGATCTCCGCGTCCGTGACCCGGGAGATGTTGTTGGTCATGACCAGGATATCCGGCACGAAGTTGGATTCGCAGTCCCGCCGGGTGTATTCCATATAGGCGTCCTTCACATAGCCGCTCCTGGCCACGTCGGTCGCCCGGTTGTCGGAAACCCCGTTGAGGATCCGGGGATGGACCTCGATATGCTGATACAGCTCCCGGTAGGTGTTGCGGAGAAGGGTGAAGAACCCGATGGAGAAGGCCAGCACCAGGGCCAGGAGCATGGCCAGCAGGGACTTCACCGGGGTACGGCGGAGGTGCTTCCCCACATAGCTCAGGGTATGGCGCAGGGCGGTGCGGGGGCGGCGCGACGGTTCGGGCAGCTCCGGCAGCACCCCGTAGACGATGGGCTCCGTCGGCTCCGGGGGCAGCGCCTTGCGCCTCTTGACCGCATTCCGGCTGCTTCCCCCCTGAAGGAGCTCCAGGGGCGGCTTTTTCGCCACCCGCACCAGGGCCAGGAAGGCCAGGATCAGCAGGAGCAGCAGGCTCCCGCAGAAGCCCGCGGCCAGGATCAGGACGGGGATAGAGCTGTCCATAGTCAGGCCCATGGCGGCAAACTCCGCCGCGTTCGCCTCCGCTGCCTGCCGGGTATAGATCACCGCGCCGATGCTCCCCAGGAGCACCGCCGGAAAGGCCAGGACAAAGAGGGGGAACAGGAGCGCCCCCCTTGCCTGCCGGGCCGGGCAGCCCAGGGCCCGCATGACGGCATATTCCTTCTTCTTCCTGAGGATATACAGGTATACCGTGAGCAGCATCACCAGCACGGAAGAGACGGCGAAGGCGCTGAGCTTGATGAGGCTCAGGCTTCCCGCCTGGGTGAGCTGCTCCCGCACCGCGGGCCAGCCCCCATCGAAGAAGCTCAGGATATACCCTTCCTCCAGAAGGCCGGGCAGGACCTCGTCCCGGAAGGGGATGATGCTGTCCGCATCCCGGATAACGAAGGTCACCTCGGAGGGCTTGGATTCATGGTTCGCCGTATCCGCCGTTTCCGGCAGGAAGGAAAGGGGGACAAAGACCGCGTTTTCCCCGTAGACCCAGACCCGATTCTCCTGGGCCATCCGGTAGGGATCGTTTTCCAGATAGGTGCCCACGATGGTGAAGGTCTCCTCCGTCCAATTCTCCGCCAGGCGCTGGGGGGAATAGGCTACGGCCCCGAAGCCGAAGTTCTGCTCCAGGAGCTTGTCCCCCAGCCGGAGGTGCAGAGTATCCCCCACCTCCAAGCCGCATTCTTTTGCCATGGCCTCCGGAATGACACAGACCGGATTGTGCTCTTCGGAATCCTCCTTCGTCAGCAGCCGTCCCCGGCCTGCCTGAAGCTGCCCCTCCTGGTAGGGCCGGAGGCTCTCCGTGTCCTCCAGGTAGTGTACGTCCAGGGTGTATTTGTCCGTTTCGATGATCTCGATCATTTTTCGGAGCCCGGAAAACTTCTCGGTCTCCAGGTAGTTCTCCGGTTCCCCCGCCAGGGGGGTGATGTATTCCCAGGTACCGTAAAGGGAGTCGTCCCCCAGCCTGACATAATCGTAGAGCGGGTTCATTTCCTTGCCTTCGTCGATGATCCCGCTGCTGCCGGTGGCATAGGGATCCACGCTGACCACGCAGACGTAACGCAGACCTTCTTCCATGTTCAGGAGGGTATCCGTGGAGACCCAGTTTTTCGAATAGGCGCCGTAGGTGGAGCCGCCCCAGCTGTACCGAGGTCTGTTGTCCGCCTTTTCCGGTATGGTGCCGTAGGCCCAAACATAGAGTTTCTTTTTGTTGATGTAGGCCCGGGACTGTTTCAGAAGCTCCTCGTTTCCGTACAGCACCTTCACATCCGTCAGCTTGATCCCCAGCTCCACCCCGGTGCCGCCGATGATGTCGAGCCGCAGGCTGTGGATATTCGGCGTTGTCCCCTCAAAGGTGCCCTCCAGGACCAGGCGGGTCGTATTCAGAAACCGGACATGCATCAGATTGCGGTCATAGAGGAAGAGCCGGGGAAAGTCCGCGATCCCCCCGGTCATGTACCGTGTCTGGGTTTCGCTGATATAGGGCAGACCGGAAACCTGCTCCAGCTCCGCCTTGGTCAGGCTGCTGAGGTGGTACAGCTCATAGGGGGGGTTGCCGGCGTAAGCAGGATTGCCGTACCGGTCGGAGAGAAAGAAATCGTCCCCGGCCACCTGTACCAGCCGGTCCTCCGGGTGCTGGATGGTGAAATATCCGTGGTATTGCCCATAGTGCCGTTCGTACTCCCGCTTCGTCATGGCATAGTCCAGAAGGTTATACAGGAAGAGGAAGCTGGCTGCCGCAATGAGCACCAGGGTGACGATGGTCTTCACCGGGCTGCGCAGGAGCATCCGGATGCCGGTGGATCGTTTCATAACGCAGTGCCTCCTCAAGACAACAGTCTTCTTCCGGCATACTACCACAGGAGAACCGGCGTGTCAAGACAAGTATAGTATGCAGCGCAAAACGCCGGGGCGGCATGAATGCGCCGCCCCGGCGGGGGGATCCGGAGCCCGTCTCAGTGGGCCGGGTTTTCCTTTTTGGGATAGCTCAGGGAATCCGTGGCGATGGAGGCGACCCCCGGCGCGCGGCGGCCCATGATCCGCTCCTTGGCGGAGTTATGCCGCAGCTCCTCGGGGATATGGATGACCACGCCGGTATCCGCCAGGTTCTGCTGCAAGGCTTCCACCTTCAGCCCCTGGAGGGTGGTTCCGCTCCGGATGGCCAGGGCCGCGGCGGTGCCGGAGACCTGGCCGGTGAATACGCAGTTGGGGATGCAGCGCATGATCTCCCAGCCCCGGCCTCCCGCGGAGACCATGCGGCCCGCGGCGGCGATATTCTCGATGCGCTTGTCGATCACCGCCTCATAGGGAAATTCGTATACCGCGGCGGGGTTTTCCAGGCAGTGGATCACCATGCCCACGGAGTGCTCCTCCCGGGCGCCCTCGACCACCTGCATCTCCCTCAGCCCCCGGAGCCGCCGGGTCATGCGGAACTGGGGGAGGGTGGGCATGGTCATAAAGGCGTAGCCCGGCCGGTCGTGCTTCTTCAGGTAGTCCAGGGCCAGGGTGCGGCTGAAATGCACATAGTCGTTCACCCCGTCCGCCGTGGTGCCGTAGAAGGTGGGGATCTCGCTTTTGGAGTTGTCCACATCCGGCCGGAGGCCGAACCACCGCATGCGGATATTGGCCAGCACGTCGTTGGTGACGGTCTCATTCTTGATCCGGTCCACATCCAGCTCGTAGGTCCAGGTGGAGACGATGCTCTTCTGGGTCTCGCAGTCCGCCCCGGCCCGGAACAGCACGTCGGAGTCGCCGGAGGCGTCGATCACCATTTTGGCCAGGTAGGCGCTGCGGCCGGATTTGTTTTCCACAATGACGCCTTTGCAGCGGTTGCCCTCCATGATGGGCATGCACACGCTGGTGTCGAACATCACCCTGACCCCCTCCTCCGCCATGAACTCGTCCAGGGCCATGACGCAGGCGGGGATGTTGAAGGTGCATTGGTACCGGCCCGTGGGGGTCTCCACCTTCCAGGGGCTGCCCTTCCAGCAGTCCGGGATATCGTCGTAGGAATAGCGGTGGCAGACCTGCATCAGCTCCTCCGCCAGACCGCCGTAGATCCGGTGGCCTAGGCCGTCGTCGATGGGCAGGTATACGCATACGTGGCCCAGGGTGGCCAGCCCCCCCAGGGCGATGGTTTTTTCCAGCAGGGTGACGCTGACTCCGTTCCGAGCCGCTGCGGCGGCAGCGGCCACGCCGGCCAGACCGCCGCCGATGACCAGTACGTCCGTCTCCCCGGCAACCGGGATCTCCCGCCGTTCTTCCGTGATCGTTTTCATGTATATCACCCCATGATTATAGTATTCCCGTTTCAGGTTTCCGCCCAGCTGCGGGAACGGGCGACGGCCTTTTCCCACCGGGCGCAGAGCTTTTCCGCCGCCTCCGGCGCCATTTGGGGGGTAAACACCGTGTCCGCATGGCGCAGCCTTGTCACATCCGACAGGTCGCTCCAGACGCCCGCCGCCAGGCCCGCCAGGAAGGCCGCGCCGAAGGCGGTGGTCTCCACCATCCGGGGCCGGTCGATGGGCTTCTGCAGGATATCCGCCTGGAACTGCATCAGGAAGCGGTTCACGCTGGCCCCGCCGTCCACCCGGAGGGAGGGGAGGGAAAAGCCCGCGTCCCGCTCCATGGCGGCGATCAGGTCCCGCACCTGGTAGGCGATGCTCTCCAGGGCGGCCCGGGCAATGTGCGCCCTGGAGCTGCCCCGGGTGAGCCCCACCAGGGCGCCCCGGGCATAGCTGTCCCAGTAGGGGGAGCCCAGGCCGGTAAAGGCGGGCACCAGGTATACATCCCCGTTATCCGGCAGGGAGAAGCTGAGGGCTTCGGTCTCCGCCGCGCTGGAGATGAGCTTCAGCTCATCCCGGAGCCACTGGATGGTGCTGCCCGCGTTGAATACGCTTCCCTCCAGGCAGCGGTAAGTCCTGTCCGCCAGGTGCCAGGCGACGCCGGAAACCAGCCCGTTTTCGCTCCGCACGGATTTTTCCCCGGTGTTCATCACCGCGAAGCAGCCGGTGCCGTAGGTGTTTTTGGCTTCCCCCGGCCGGATGCAGCCCTGGCCCAGCAGAGCCGCCTGCTGATCCCCCGCCGCGCCGCAGATGGGGATCCCCGCCAGGGCCTCCAGACCGGGGATCCCCGGGGCTACCCGGCCGTATTCTGCGGAATTGGCCACCGGGGTGGGGAGCATCCCCATGGGGAGCTCCAGCTCCCGGCACAGATCCTCATCCCAGCAGAGCCGGTCGATGTTGAAGACCATAGTACGGCTGGCATTGGAGCAGTCCGTCACATGGGCCTTTCCCCCTGTGAGATTCCAGATCAGCCAGGTCTCCACGGTGCCGAAGAGCAGCTCCCCCCGCTTCGCCCGTTCCTCCGCTCCGGGGACGTTTTTCAGGATCCACCGGAGCTTGGTGCCGGAGAAATAGGGGTCGATGAGCAGGCCGGTGCGCTCCCGGATCACCGGCTCCAGCCCTCGGGCCGCCAGCTCCGCGCAGTAGTCCGCCGTTCTCCGGCATTGCCAGACGACGGCGTTGCAGACGGGTCTGCCCGTGTTCCGGTCCCACACGACGGTGGTCTCCCGCTGGTTGGCGATGCCGATGGCGGCGATATCCCCGGGGGCAAGGCCGCTCTGCTGAAAGGCCTCCCGCAGGGACTGGAGCTGGGTCTGCAGGATGAGCATGGGATCATGCTCCACCCAGCCGGGCTTGGGATAGATCTGGGGCAGAGGATGCTGGGCGACAGCCGCCACCCCGCCGATGCAGTCGAACAGGATGGCCCGCGAGCTGGTGGTGCCCTGGTCCAGCGCGATGACGTAAGGGTTCATGGGAACCTCCTTGCCTTTTCCGTATGATTTCGATAAAATACATACTTGGAAAACGATGAGACAGCCGTGCTGACCACGGCAGAAAGACGGCGAAAATGGAAATACGGGAATTCACCCTTGCATCGGACGGAAACCTGACCCTCTCCTGCCGGGAGTACCGGCCGGAGGGCGATCCTATCGGGATCGTGCAGATTATCCACGGAGTGTCGGAGCACCAGGGGCGTTATGCGCCGTTTGCCGGGTATCTGGCGGAGAACGGATTTGCGGTGTACACCTCCGACCTGCCGGGCCATGGGCCGGCTGCGGCGGAAAACGGCAGCCTGGGCCGCTTCCCCTCCGGGGGCTGGCAGCGGGTGACGGATGCCCAGCATGCCCTTCTGGAGCGGGCAAGGGCGCTGTGGCCGGGAAAGCCCGTTTTCCTCTTCGGCCATAGTCTGGGGTCCTTCCTGGCCCGCACCTGCCTCATCCGCTGGCCCGGGGAGCTGCAGGGCTGCATCCTCTGCGGAACGACGCATCATGATCCGGCCAAGATAAAGGCCGGCGCCGCCGCCGCCGAAATGGCGATAAAGCTGCGGGGGGAAGCCAAGGGCGGCCAATTCCTGAAGAAGCTGCTCTTCGATAATTTCAACCAGCGGATATCCGGCGCTGCTTCGCCCAATGCCTGGATCAGCCGGGATGAGGCGGTGGTGGCGGCCTATGATGCGGATCCCCTCTGCGGCGTCACCCCTTCCGCGGGAATGATGCTGGAGCTGCTGCGGGGGCTTCGTTTCATCGCCGATCCGGCGAAGCAGCGGCGCATGGATCCGGAGCTCCCTGTCCTGATGATCTCGGGAACGGAGGATCCGGTGGGAGAATACGGCGCCGGAGTCCGCCGTGCGCTGGAAAGCTTCCGGAAGGCGGGGATGAAGAAAGCGGCGATGAAGCTCTATTCGGGAGACCGGCATGAGCTCCTCAATGAGCCGGACCGGGAAACGGTATATGAGGATATCCTGGCCTGGCTGAAAGCCCATGCGTAGTTTAGCATACTTTGCAGGGGATATCCACCGCTTTCCGTCTTGCGCATGCGGGGGAAATGGGGTAAAATGCCTCCAGAACGGAGGGGAAGGAGAAATTGCAGTATTTGTGGATCCCGGCAGCGGCGCTCCTGGCGGCGCTGGCCTTCTTCTCCCTGGCCGCCTTCCTCTGCGTCAGGACCATCACGAAGAGCGAGCGAAGGACGGAGGAACGGGTCAGAAGCAAGGATGAGGCGAATTTCCCCGAGGCCTTCAAGGCCTGGGACGAAAGCTGGGACAGGCGGCCCTTTACCCTGGATGTGGGGGACGCGGTTCTCAGCGGGGAGTACGTGATCCATCCCGAAGGGAAGAAGCGGGTGGTGATCCTCTGCCATGGGCATACGGTCTGCCGCCTGGGCGAGGTGAAATACGCCTCCCTGTTCTACGAGATGGGCTGGAGCCTCCTGCTTTACGACCATCGGTATTTCGGCCGCTCCACGGGGAGGTTCTGCACCCTGGGACAGAAGGAGTCCGAGGATCTGCGCAAGGTCATGGCCTTTGCCCGGCAGGTATTCGGGGAGGATGCGTCTATCGCCCTCCAGGGGGAGAGCATGGGCGCCGCCACGGTCCTGTATGTGCTGGACCGGGAGAAGCCGGTTTTTGCGGCGGCAGACTGTCCCTTTGCGGACACCCTGGAGCTGTTCCGATATCTGCTGCCCCACTGGGCCCATCTGCCCCGCTGGCCCCTGCTGCCCCTGGCGGTCCTTATGGGAAGGTTGATCTATGGGTATGATATCCCCAGGGTAAGTCCGGTCCGGTCCGTAGCCGGATCGGATACCCCCATCTGCCTGTTCCACGGGGAGGAGGACAGGCTCATCCCCTGCACCCACAGCAGCCGGCTTCTGGCTGCCAGCAGGAATCCGAAAAGCCGTATGCACCTGGTCCCCGGCGTCCGCCATGCCGCAGCGCTGGCGGGGGATCCGGAGGGATACAGGCGCGTACTGAAAGAATTCGTACAAGATTGCACAGAGGAGGATTGACATGAAACCGATCGAACTGACCGCAGAAAACTTCCAGGAGACCATCAGCAAGGGCGTGACCGTGGTGGACTTCTGGGCCAGCTGGTGCGGCCCCTGCAAAATGATGGCCCCCATCCTGGATGAGACCGCCGGGGAATATGCCGATGTGACCTTCGGCAAGGTGAACGTGGATGAGCAGCCCGCCCTGGCCAACGCCTTCCGGGTGAACGCCATCCCCACCTTGGTGTTCTTTAAGGATGGCCAGGCCGTGCAGCAGGCCGTGGGCCTCCAGCAGAAAACCGCTCTCAAGCGGATCATCGATGGGGTGAAGGGCTGATGCGTATCCGGGTCAATGAGAATAAAGAGATTGCGGACATGGTGAAGGACGGTCTGGAGCAGACCGGGGGCTACTGCCCCTGCCGCCGGGAGCGGACGCCGGATACCAAGTGCATGTGCAAGGAGTTCCGGGACCAGATCGCCGATCCCGATTTCGAGGGCTTCTGCCACTGCCAGCTTTACTACAAAGAAAAATGATCCCATGCGGATCGCCGCCCCGGAAATCCGGGGCGGCGGTTTTTGTCCGGGGCGGATGGGACGGGGCGTCTTTGCCGTCAGCCCGGGTCACCACCTGTTCATGTTCTTCCTGTGCTTTTCCTCATATGCCTTCTTCAATTCATCCGATGTGATCCCATAGCACAGGAGAATATCGTTATAATACATGAGGACGTCCGTCAGCTCTTCGACCAGGTGATTTCGCAGGTCTGCGTCATGGCAGGCCTTCTCCCCGCCATGCTTTTTGACGATGTCGATCACTTCCCCGATCTCGCAGATCATCCAGAGCAGCTGATTGTTCGCGGCGGCAGGGGAAAGGGTCTGCCATTTGTCTTTATATCTCTCCTGTAAGGTCTTCTGCATTTCCAACATTTCATTGATGGTAAACTCTGCCACTTAGTTTTCCTCCATGATGGTTGATTCTTTCTCTATCTCGATCCAGTATCGTTCCAGGTCCACCTCCCGTTCCGCCAGGTGGACGGTGGATTCATACACGCCCCCGTTATGCAGGATGGTCCGCCTGCTGCCTTCGTTTTCCTTCAGGCAGCAAACCAGCACCCGGGGGAGGCCCAGCTCCCGGCATATCGGCAGCACCAGCCCCAGCATCTGCGTAGCGTAGCCCTTCCGCCGCTCGCTGGGGCAGACGGAATAGCCGATGTGTCCGGCGTACTTCTCCAGGAATTCGTTGAAGCGGCGGCGGATCTGAATGACGCCGACAATCTTGTCATCCGATTCCCGCACATAGATGTACTGGTTCATGGGGACCATGTCCGGCGGAGTGGTTTCCTCCCGCTTCAGGGCTTCCACCTGGTCCAGCCAGTCCTGCGTGCGGTCGAAGCGGCGCAGGGAGCCGCAGCCATCCATAGAACCGCCATGCTCCAGAAACTCCCTCCGGAATGTCTGGATCTGGGCGTCATAAGCCAGGGAGGGTTCGATCAGCTTCATCGTGTGCATTTTATGACAACACCTTTCCCAGCACCCGCAGGTCCTCCTCCTCCGCCACCCGGATGGGGTCGTAGCGCCGGTTCAGAGAGAGGAGCGCGGGAGCTCCTCCGGCCTTTCCCAGCATCTTGCAGTAGGCGTCCCCCCGGTAGAGGAAGATCCCCACCTCCCCGGGCTCCAGAGTCTCCTGCCGCTGGACGTATACCACCTGCCTGTCCGCGTACCGGGGCTCCATGCTGTCCCCGCTGATGCGCACGGCATAGTCCGTTCCCCGGGGCGCCTCCTCCGGGAGCTCCAGCAGGCGGTGATCGCTGCTGTCCAGAAACTGGCCGGTACCGGCGGAGACAGGGAGGTCGTACAGGGGGATGACCCGCCCGGGCTTCCGGGCCTCCGGGACCTCCTCCCCAAAGGCGGCGTCCCCCTTCAGCAGACGGATATACTCCTCCACCCGCCGCCGCCCCAGGGCGTTCAGACCGGAGAGGGCGTCCTCCATGCCGAGGAAGCGGTGCAGCACATCCCGCACCCCATAGAGGCGGCAGAGGAGCAGCAGCTGCTGGGCATTGGGCAGGTTCACCCCCCGCTCCCATTTGGAGATGGACTTCTGGGTGCAGGGGCAGCCGGAATTCGTCAGATACGCCGCCGCCTCCCCCTGGGAAAGGCCGGCCTCCCGCCGGAGCCCGGCCAGGGTATCTCCGATATGCATGGTCATCACCTCAGTATAAATATAGCATATTTTCCCCGGGCCCGCAAGGGCGGCCGGGGAAAATTTCTCTAAATAAGCGAAAAATATCTATTGAAATCGCTTATAAAGCGTATTATAATGCGCACGAAGGGAGAGATGAGCGATGGACGGACCGAGGAGGATCATTCTCCATGTGGATATGAACAGCTTTTATGCCAGCGTGGAGTGCCTCCATCAGCCCGGCCTTCGGGATAAGCCCGTGGCGGTGGGGGGCGATGCGGAGCTGCGGCATGGGATCATCCTGGCCAAGAATCAGCTGGCCAAGGGCTGCGGGGTGAAGACCGGGGAGGCCCTTTGGCAGGCGCGGCAGAAATGCCCGGAGCTGGTGATCGTTCATCCCCATTATGACCAGTATATGCGCTTTTCCCGTCTGGCCCGGGAGATCTACGGGGAGTATACGGACCGGGTGGAGCCCTTCGGCCTGGACGAATGCTGGCTGGACGCCACCGGCACCGAGAGCCAGAAAAAGGGCGGGGAGGCCCTGGCTCAGGAGCTGCGCCGCCGGGTGAAGGCGGAGCTGGGGGTGACGGTCTCCGTGGGGGTGAGCGACAATAAGATCTTCGCCAAGCTGGGCTCGGATTACCGCAAGCCGGATGCGGTGACGGTCTTCTCCCGCCGGGAAATGAGGGAGAAGGTCTGGCCCCTGCCGGCGACGGAGCTGCTGTATGTGGGCCCCGCCACCGGGCGGAAGCTGAAGAGCTACGGAGTGGAGACCATCGGTCAGCTGGCCCGTACCCCGCCGGAGTACCTGAAGAGCTGGTTCGGCAAGGTGGGCCCCATGCTCCACGGCTTTGCCAACGGTCATGATCTCACCCCCGTGGCCCGGGCGGGGGAGGCGAGTCCGGTGAAGAGCGTGGGCAATTCCATGACCACGGCCCGGGACCTCGCCAGCCTGGAGGATATCTCCGCCGTGTACTGGGTGCTGTGCGAGAGCGTGGCCGCCCGGCTGCGGGAGGGGGGCTTCCTCTGCCGCACGGTGCAGATCGGCCTGCGGGATTTCGGCCTGTATTCCTTCCAGCGGCAGCTCGCCCTGGAGACCCCCTCCTGCCTGGCCTCGGAGCTCCATGGGGCCGCCATGGCCCTGGTGAAGGCAAGCTGGGATGAGCGCCGTCCACTCCGCAGCGTGGGGGTCCGGGGAGCGGAGCTGATCCCCGCCTCCGCCCCCCGGCAGCTGAGCCTGTTCCGGGAGGAGGAAGGGCGGGAGAAGCAGGAGCGGCTGGAGCGGAGCGTGGAGGAGCTCCGGCGGCGCTTCGGCAAGGGCGTCATCGGCCGGGCGGCTGCCCGGCTCCACACGGATCTGTGGTCCCCGGATCTGGAGAAGACCCAGGTGATCCACCCCATCGGACTGCTGAAAACTCCGCTCTGACCCGCCGGAACGGGGCCTGCGGTTTCCCGCGTCCCGCCGCAGCGGCTGGCTTCCCCGCGGGGGAAGCTGTCAGCCGCCGTCTTCCGCAAGGCGGATGACTGATGAGGGACATCTGCTCCAGCCGCAGCGGACGATTCAAATATCGATGTAAGTTGTCGGGTGAACGGATCGAGGAGAAACAATGGAAGAAACGAACAGCGCAAGCAACGCAAAAGTCTACGTGGCGGTGAAGGCCCGGTTCGAGCCGGATGGGCGGCTCATACCCCTCTCCGTCACCTGGGAGGACGGGGTGGAATACCCCATCGACCGGGTGCTGGAGCGGAAGCGCGCCGCCAGCATGAAGGCCGGAGGAACGGGCTTCCGGTACCGCATCCGCATCGGCAGCCGGGAGACCTACCTCTTTCTGGAGGAGGACAAGTGGTTTGTGGAGAGAAGGTGACGGGAGCAGAGGCCTTGAAACGCCGCCGAGCTTTCGCTATACTGTCAGATAGCCGAAGGGGGGATAGATATGGCTTCCAGCAAGGAATATCTGGAATTCATCCTGGATCAGCTTTCTCCGCTGGACGGGGTCTCCTGGCGGGCCATGATGGGGGAGTACATCATCTATTGCCGGGGGAAGATCATCGGCGGGATCTATGACGACCGGTTCCTGGTGAAGCCCACGGCCTCCGCAAAGCGGCTGCTGCCGGACGCGCGCCCGGAGCTGCCCTATGAGGGGGCGAAGGAGATGCTCCCGGCGGACTGCGCGGACGACCGGGAAGCTCTGTGCGGCCTGGTGTGGGCGGTGGCCGCCGAATTGCCGGCGCGGAAGAAAAAGGCCGGAGCCGGACAGACATACGAAGCGGAGGATGGACGATGAAACAGCTGATTGCGATCTGCGGCCTGGACTGCGGGACCTGCGAGGCCCGCACCGCCACGCTGAAGGACGACGACGCCCTGCGGCGGAAGGTGGCCAGGCTCTGGTCGGAGCTGAACCATGCGGAGATCACGCCGGAGATGATCAACTGCGTGGGCTGCCGCGTGGACGGGGTGAAAACGCCCTACTGCGAATCCCTCTGTCCCATCCGGCAGTGCGCGCTGGAGAGAAGGGTCGATACCTGTGCCGACTGCGGAGAGATGGAGACCTGCGAAAAGCTGGGCATGATCACCCGGAACAATCCGGAGGCCTTGAGGAATCTGAAGGCGTAGTTTCGGAAAAATGCGGAAAATAACGACGCCGTTGTGACAAACGGCGCCGTTTTTGTGTATACAGAGTGAGGGCCTTCAGTACGCAAGGAAAGAAGGGATCTGTCTGGAACGGGAAGAGTTTCTGCTTCTTGCGGGAAAGTATAAGGACACCGTGTTCCGCGTGGCGCTCAACGCTCTCGGCTCGCCTCATGACGCCGACGATATCGTGCAGGAGACCCTGCTCCGGCTCTGGAAGCGGAGCGAGCCCTTTGAGAGCGAAGCCCACGCAAAGAACTGGATGATCCGCGTGGCGCTGAACCTGTGCAAAAATGTGTTCCGGGCGCCCTGGCGGAAGCATCTGCCCCTGGAGGAACTGGACGCTGCGGCGGTCTTTGAAACGCCGGAGCAGAGCGCCCTGTTCGCTCAGGTCATGGCCCTGCCGGAAAAATACCGCACGGCCCTGTACTTATTCTACTACGAGGAATATTCCGTCAGGGAGATCGCCTCCCTGCTGAAAATCAGCGAAACGGCGGTGACCACCCGGCTCTCCCGGGCGAGACAGGCGCTGAAATCGAGCCTGACGGAGGTAGGCTGATATGGGAAGAGAAGAATACCGGGAGATGTTTTCCCGGCTGCATACCTCGATCGACGAGGAGGCGATCATCATGAATCAGAAACGACAGAGAAAACCGCGCATTGCCGCCCTGGTGCTGGCCGCTGTGCTGGTGCTGGCCCTTGCGGCGGGCGCCGCGGCGGTCTGGCAGCATCGGTTCCAGGATCTGATCGTCCTGGGTACCAGGACGCCCTCGCCGGATACGACGCCCCAAATGGTGGATCCCGAGGATCCCCGGCCCGCATATGAGGATATCCATTTGCGTGGCTGGAGCTCCCTCTCTCTGCAGGGCTTTGCGGGAAGCCCGGAGTTCGAGGCGGCAAAGGAATGGGCGGGGTTTTTGGACGGCTATGACCGGGACAGAGAGATATGGAATTCGATGAACGAGAACGGCAGCCTCCCCGCAGCGTTCCGGCAGGAATACACCGCCAACGAGTATTATATCTATTCGCAGGAAATGGCGGATGAGCTCCACAGGATCGCGGAGAAGTACGGGCTCGCGCTCCATACGGGAGGCTCCGTATCCGTGACGATCCCTGAGCTGGAGGAACGCGTCGGCGACTTCCTCCCGGTCACCGAAATGGGAGGCACTTACCTCCCCGACGGGACCTGCTTCGCAGGCTGCCGCACAGACGACGGGGAGTATTATTATTTATACCGCTCCATGAAGGGCGTGCTGGACACGAAAATGGTCAGCGTCAGAGACGCGGAAAGCTTTGAGCAGTGGACATACCGGACCGCCTGCGGCGTGACCGTGCTGATCTGCCTGAGCGAGGAAACGGGCTGGATCGTCGCCGATCTGGAGCAGAGCTTTGTAACGGTCCGGGTGCTGCTCGATAGTCAGTATCCCGATCCGATCACCGGGGAGCAGCTCCAGGCCATTGCGGACAGCATCGATTTTTCCATCCTCTGAGTCGGAAGCGGAACGGAAAAACATCGGGAGGCGCGGCAGCCGCCCCGCCTCAGTCTGTAGACAAAGTGCAAAAAGCCTCGCAGAGTTCGCGCCCGCAGGCGCGAATGAGATGAGATTCATTTT
>JBGUZS010000105.1:0-5104 GCA_045223835.1 Oscillospiraceae bacterium
GTTCATCTGATCGCCGCTGCGGCGGGGACAGATGTACCCTCATCAGTCATCCGCCTTGCGGGGGCCGGCGGCTGACAGCTTCCCCCAGGGGAAGCCAGGGTGCGGGTCGTCCCTGCGTCCGGTTGTTCGTTACGAGTCCTTCGTCCTTCGTCCCCGCCGCGCGGACTGCCTTCCCCTGGGGGAAGGTGGCTCCGGCGTCTCACGGAAGCCGGAGACGGATGAGGGATCCCCCGTCCCCGCCTGCGGGGCGTCTCACTTGTCATCTCTCCGTTTTCTGTGTTATACTCACTCCAACGCAAACGCAAAGGGGGTGCGGAGATGTATCGCCTGTTTCTGGTGGAGGACGACCGGGGCATCGCGGAGGCCATAACGGCCCAGACCGCCCTGTGGGACATGGAGACCGTATGCGTGAAGGATTTCCGCCGGGTGATGGCGGAGTTCACCGAGTGCGCCCCCCAGCTGGTGCTGCTGGATATCTCCCTCCCCTTTTACGACGGCTACCACTGGTGCCGGGAGATCCGCAGTGTTTCCAGGGTGCCGGTGATCTTCATCTCCTCCGCCGCGGACAATCTCAATATCGTCATGGCCATGAACATGGGGGCGGACGACTTTATTGCCAAGCCCTTCGACCAGAGCGTGCTCATGGCGAAGATCAACGCCCTCCTCCGCCGCACCTACGACTTCGGCGGCACCCTGCCGGTGCTGGAGCACCGGGGAGCCCTGCTGAACACCGGGGACGGCACCCTGGTCTACCGGGGGGAAAAGCTGGAGCTGACGAAGAACGAATACCGCATCCTCCTGGCCCTGATGCAGTCCAAGGGCAGGATCGTCAGCCGGGAGAAGCTCATGGAGCTCCTTTGGGAATCGGATGATTTCGTGGACGACAATACCCTGACGGTGAACCTGTCCCGCCTGCGGAAAAAGCTGGACGGCCTGGGCCTGAAGGACTTTATCGTCACCCGGCACGGCGTGGGGTATCTGGTGGGATGAAGGACTTTCTCCGCCCCTGGCTCCGCAGCCGCCTTCCCGCCCTGGGCCTCTTCCTGTTGTGCTGCGCCGTCTTCGCCGCGGTGTTCCGGCTCTATGGCCTGCCCCTGGGGGCGGTGGGGTATCCCGCCCTCCTCTGCGCCGTGCTGTGGCTGCTCTACGCCCTTCTGCGGCTCCGCCGGGGACTGCGGAAGCACCGGATCCTCTCCGCCCTCACCGCCGCCCTGACGGAGGACATGCTCCCGGAGGCGGATACGCCGGAAGACGAGGACTACCGCCGGATCATTGCCCTGCTCCAGGAGGCCCGGATCCTCCGGGAGGAGGAGGCGGGACGGAAGGCCGCCGAAATGACGGAGTATTACACCCTCTGGGCCCACCAGATCAAGACCCCCCTGGCGGCCATGCGCCTGACCCTGCAGAACGAGGATTCCCCCCTCTCCCGCCGTCTGACGGCGGAGCTGGGGCGGGTGGACCGGTATGTGGAGATGGTGCTGGCCTACCTGCGGCTGGACGCCTCCGCCACGGATTACGTCCTGCGGGAATATGACCTGGACCCCCTCCTCCGGGCTGCGGTGAAGAAGTTCTCCGGGGAGTTCATCGACCGCCGCCTGGCCCTGGAGCTGCGGCCCACGGGCCTCCGGGTGCTGACGGACGAAAAATGGCTCTCCTTCGTGCTGGAGCAGCTGCTCTCCAACGCCCTGAAGTACACCCCCTCCGGGAAGATCTCCCTATACGGGGAGGAGCCGGCGGTCCTGTGCATCGCGGATACGGGCATCGGCATCGCCCCGGAGGATCTGCCCCGGATCTTCGAGCCGGGGTTCACCGGCCTCAACGGGCGGACGGACAAGCGGGCCAGCGGCCTGGGACTGTACCTTTGCCGCCGGGTCTGCCGGAACCTGGGCCACGGCATCTCCGCGGAGTCGGAGCCGGGAAAGGGCACGATCCTGCGCCTGGACCTCGGCCGCAGACCCCATCGGCCGGAATAAAGGTGACAAAAGCGTAAGGAATCAGCGGGAAAATGTAAGCCGAATCCATGGCGGCGCATTTTCCCGCTTGTTATGATAGGGGCAGAATTCCGAAGGAGGAAAACTGCAATGAGCATTCTGGAAGTCCGGGACCTGAGAAAGGTCTATACCTCCCGCTTCGGCACCCAGCAGGTGGAAGCCCTGCGCCGGGTCAGCTTTTCCGTGGAGCAGGGGGAATATGTGGCGGTGATGGGGGAATCCGGCAGCGGCAAGACCACCCTGCTGAACCTCCTGGCCGCGTTGGATAAGCCCACCTCCGGCGCCGTGTACCTGGACGGGGTGGATACCGCCTCCCTGCCGGAAAAGGACGTGGCGGCCTTCCGCCGGGACCAGCTGGGCTTCGTGTTCCAGGAGTTCAATCTTCTGGATACCTTCACCCTGGAGGACAACATCTATCTCCCCCTGGTACTGGCGGGCAGGAGCCACAGGGAGATGGCGGAGCGCCTCGCCCCCCTGGCCCGGGAGCTGGGGATCGACGGCCTGCTGAAAAAGTACCCCTATGAGGTCTCCGGCGGACAGAAGCAGCGGGCCGCCGCGGCCCGGGCCCTGATCACGGAGCCGAAGCTCCTCCTGGCGGACGAGCCCACCGGCGCCCTGGATTCCCGGAGCACGGACGAGCTCCTGTCCCTCTTCGCCCAGGTGAATCGCCGGGGCCAGACCATCGTCATGGTGACCCACAGCGTCAAGGCGGCGAGCCACGCCACCCGGGTGCTGTTCATCCGGGACGGGGAGGTGTACCACCAGCTCTACCGGGGCAGGGACACCAATGAGCAGCTGTACCAGAAGATCTCCGATACCCTGACCGTGCTGGCGACGGGAGGCGAGGTCCGATGAAGCGGGGCTTCTATCTCCGTCTGGCCCTGGAGGGGATGCGGAAAAACCGGCGGCTTTACCTCCCCTATCTGCTGACCTGCGCGGGCATGGCCGCCATGTTCTACATCCTCTCCGGCCTGGCCCGGTCCCCGGCGATGCTCACCATGCGGGGCGGCAGTACCATGATGATCATCCTGAACCTGGGCACCTTCGTCATCGCCGTCTTCTCCCTCCTGTTCCTGCTGTATACCAATTCCTTCCTGGCCCGGCGGCGGAACCGGGAGTTCGGCCTCTACAACGTTCTGGGCATGAATAAGCGGAACCTGGGCCGCATCCTACTGTGGGAGACTCTGCTGTCCGCCCTCTTCTCCCTGGTGACGGGGCTCCTGTGCGGCGTCCTCCTGAGCAAGCTGGCGGAGCTCATGCTGCTCCGCATGGCGGGCGAGAGCGTGGGCTTTACCCTGAGCATCTCCCCCGTAAGCATCCTCATGACCCTGGCGTTCTTCGGGGTGATCTTCGCGGTGCTGCTCATCGTCTCCCTCGCCCGGGTGGGGGTCTCCAAGCCCCTGGACCTGCTGAAAAGCGAGGCGGCGGGAGAAAAGCCCCCCAAGGCCAACTGGGTCTTCGCCCTCCTGGGGCTGGTGATCCTGGGGGTAGCCTACTACCTCTCCGTCACCATCGACGCCCCCCTCACGGCCCTGACCCTGTTCTTCGCCGCGGTGATCATGGTGATCCTGGCTACCTACCTGCTGTTTATCGCCGGGTCCGTCGCCCTGTGCAGGCTGCTCCAAAAGAACAAGAAATACTATTACCGGAGCGACCATTTCGTTTCCGTCTCCTCCATGGCCTTCCGCATGAAGCGCAACGGGGCGGGGCTGGCCTCTATCTGCATCCTGGCCACCATGGTGCTGGTGATGCTGGCCACCACCAGCTGCCTGTACTTCGGCGGGGAGGACGCCCTGCGGGGAGAATGCCCCTATGACATTTCCTTCACCCTGAGGTATGCTTCGCCGGAGGACATGGCCCCGGGATCCGGGGAGCGGCTGCGGGAGCTGGCCCATTCCCTCTCCGGGGAACGGGAACGGGAGCTTGCCGTCTACACCCTCGCGGGGGTGAGCGGCCTTTTCGAAAACGGCGTCCTGGAGATGGACGGCTACAGCCGATACATGGATCTCTCCACCTCCGCCGCCGCCCTGGCGCGGGTCCGGAGCGTCTACCTGATACCCCTCTCCGAATACAATCGTCTCGCGGACGCGGACTATGCCCTGGAGGAGGGGGAGGCCCTGGTCTGGTCCAGCAGGAAGGACTATGGGTATGACACCCTCGCCGTCAAGGGCTGCACCCCCTTCCGCATCGCGGGGACCCTCCGGGATCTGCCCTTCCGTATGCCCGCCTCCGATACCCTGGTCACGACATACTGCCTTGCGGTGCCGGATTGGGCGGCGCGGGCGGAGGAGCTCTATGCCGCCGCGGCGGAGCTGGAGGATCCGCTGATCGTCCCGGAGACCCTGCAGGTCTGCGCCTTCGACCTGCCGGGGACGACGGACGAGGAGCAGCTGCTCATCGCGGAGGCCGTCACCCGGGAGCTGCAGGATTGGGAGTCCAACGGGGACGGATGGCTCAGCAAAAGCTACCGGATCCGGGCGGCAAACCGCAGCGATTTCTTCAGCATGTACGGAAGCCTCTTCTTTCTGGGCATCGTCCTGAGCATCGTGTTCATCGCCGCGGCGGCCCTGATCATCTACTACAAGCAGCTTTCCGAGGGCTATGAGGACCGGCGCCGCTTCGACATCATGCAGAAGGTGGGGATGACCGCCCCCGAGATCAAAAGCGCCGTCAATTCCCAGGTGCTCACGGTGTTCTTTGCTCCCCTGCTCCTGGCGGGCCTGCACCTGGCCTTCGCCTTCCCCTTCCTGGAGAAGATCATCCGCCTGTTCGGCGTGCTGAACAAGCCCCTGCTGATCCTCACCAGCGTCGTCTGCTTCCTGGCCTTCGGTCTGTTCTATGTTTTCGTCTACCGCAGCACCGCCCGGGCATACATCGCCATCGTCAGCGCCGGGGAGGAGAGACGGTAAAGCGGCAAAACTCCATAATAAGGCCACCCCTCCGGAACACAAGCTCCGGAGGGGTTTTTAACGATCCGCTCCAATAAGGTTTGCCTCCGGCGGCCCGGTTTCTCTGGCGCGAGAGAAACCGGGGAAAGAGCGCGGCAGGGGCGTTCCCCTGCACCCCGGTGCGGCGGGCGCTGAAGCGAAGGGGACATAGGCGCGGCGGGGAAC
>JBGUZS010000106.1:0-4868 GCA_045223835.1 Oscillospiraceae bacterium
TGGTGGACAGTAAGGGACTCGAACCCCTGACCTTCCGCACGTCAAGCGGAAGCTCTACCAGCTGAGCTAACTGTCCTAATCGGTCAAAGCTTAGTGAGTATATCCCATCTCCCCGGGTTTGTCAAGGGGAGATTTTGGGTTTTTCCCCTCCCCGGGATCACCCGGAGAGGGGAGTCGTTTCGTCTTATTTCCCCCGGAGCAGACCGGGGATGTCCTTGATCTTGGGAGGATCCCCCTTCCGGAAGGCCAGGAGGGTATACAGCCTGCCCGCCAGCACGGCGATAGCCAGGGCGAACAGAAGAACGATCGCCAGGGAAACGATCCCCGTCAGCGGGCTCGCCTCCCCCAGCACCAGGCGGGAGGGCAGGGTGAGCACGGCGGTGAAGGGCACATAGTTCATCCAGGAGGCGTCGGAAATGATCTGGCCGGAGCTGCTCCCCTTTCCCAGGATGCTGATGAGGAAGCTGGCTACCAGCAGGGTGGTGAACAGGGAGTTGGTGCTGCCCAGGTCCGCCTGCTTCCCCGCCAGGGCGCCGCCCACGGCGGCCAGGGAGCAGTACAGCAGGAAGCCGCCCACGATCAGCAGCAGCGCAAGGACGGAGGGCGCCGGGGCGAAAAACCCCAGGGAGCCCAGCTGGCCCAGGACCCGGAGGAAGCCCATCTGGGCCGCGGGATACAGGACGCGCACCAGCCCGGAGCCCAGGAGCAGACCGCCCGCGGCCCCGACGATCCAGACCAGGACCTGGAGGATGCCCGCCAGGGTCCCCGCCAGGAGCTTGCCCAGGACCATGGCCTCGGGCCGAAGGGAGAGCAGGAAGGTATCCATAAGCTTGGACTGCTTCTCCAGCACCACGGAGGAGGCCACGCCCTGCCCGTAGAACAGCACCAGGAAGTAAAGCACCATCACGTTCAGATAGGGCAGGATGATATCCGCGATCTCCCGGATCTCCCCGGCTGTGCCGTCGCCGCCGTCCTCCCCGGAGAGGATCTCCTGCGCGTTGGCCGCGGAGGAATACACCGGCTCCAGGAGCTCCGCCAGCTGCTCCGGCGTCAGGCCGGATTTCAGGGGCAGGACCGCGCCGAAATACCCGTTCAGGAAATCCGCAAAATGCTCCGCCTCCCGCATATCCAGGGCGCTCTCTTCCGGCAGCACCGACCGGAGACGGTAGCCGTCCCCCTCCCGGCGCAGGGAAAGGACCAGGCTGTCCGGCTCCCCTGCCGCCCGGGCCAGGGCGTCCTCCGTACCGGCGCAGAGGACGTAATTCAAATCGGAATACAGGGGATCCCCCAGGGTGTTCAGCAGATTGAAGTCCAGCTCGCCCGGGGTCTCGTCCGCCACGTAGACCACCCGAAGGGAGGTGCGGTCCCATACCTCTTCCTCCCCCCCGCCGCTCTGCAGCAGCAGGAACAGGGCGGGGATGCACAGCAGCAGGAGCAGCGCCGGAAGCAGGGTGAGGAGCTTCCAGCCCTTCCCGGATACGGTCCGGGCCAGGGAGAAGCGGAACACCTTGTTCCAGCCGTTGAGGAAGCCCTTTCTCATGCCCGCACCCCCTTCTGCTCCCGGAAGATCCTCAGGAGCTGCTTCAGCTTGATCTTTTCTCCTCTATGGATGAGCAGCGCGCCGTAAACGGCGGCGCAGAAGCGGCCCAGCAGCAGGCCCGTCCCCGCCTGGAGGACCCAGCTCAGGAGCAGGACCCAGAAGGAGATATCCCCGCTGATATACCGGGCCGGAGCCGTGAAGGCGGAGATCAGCGGTATAAGGGAGACGACGGTCTGCAGGGCCCGGTTCCCGGAAAAGGAGGTGAAGATCCCGATCATGTATCCCGCAAGGCTCAGCAGGGTAGCCGCCGTGGCGGCGGTATCCGTCCCCTCCTCCCCGGAGCTGCAGGAGCCGGCGATGCCCCCCAGGAGGGAGAAGCAGAGATAGCCCAGGAGCAGGGACAGGAGGATGCAGAGCAGCTCCTTTGCCCCCAGCCCGGCCAGCACCGCCCCGATGGACACGCCCCCGGGCAGGGGCTCCACCCCCAGGATCGTCCGGGTGACCGTCATGCCCAGGGCGATCATCAGGATGCCCGCCAGCACCACGCACATGGCCGCCAGGATCTTGCCCCAGATGAGGGCCAGAGGACGGACGGAAACCATGAGCTGGTCGATGAGCTTGGAGCTCTTCTCCTCTGCCACCGCCCGCACCACATAGGAAACGGACATGCTCACCAGCATGAAGGCGACGATGGCATACACGAAGCCGATGAGGAAGCGGCCCTGGTCGAAGGGCTCGCCGCCGTTATCCTCCGGCGGGGCGAGAAAATCCTTCTGGGTCACGGCCTCCGCCGAATACCGGGCCAGGGCGGCGGCCTGCTGTTCCCCATCCGCGCCGGAAGCCGCCAGCTTGGCGCTGCGGAAGGCGTTGCGGCCGTAGGAGGCGATGCGCGCCGCCTCGGTCCCGCTGACCTTGCTTCCCTCCCCGGTACAGACGCGGATGCGCCAGCCGCCCTCCGGATCCGGATCGATCCACAGGAGGACGTTCTTTTTCTCCCCGTTCAGCCTGCTGAGCCAGGCCTCCCCGGAGCCCTCCACGGGTTCCGGGATCAGGTAATCCGGCAGCTCCGCCGGATCCAGGGCATAGGGGCTCTCGTTCAGGATATACAGGGTTTCCCCGTCCCGGTTCGCGTTCTGTCCCCGCTTCATGGAGGCGGACATGATGAACACGCTCCCCACGGAGCACAGCAGCATGATCAGGAGCATGACGAAGGTGGCCTTCTGCTTGAAATACTGCTGCAGGGAGAAGGAGAAGACCTGCTTGATCCCCCCGTATTCCGCCTTATTCGGCAGCATCGGCTTTCCCCACCTTTTCCACAAAAATCTCGTGCAGGCTGGGCTCCCGCAGGTCGAAGGTCACCACGCGGATCCCCGCCTCTGCCAGCCGCCGCAGCAGGTCGTTGGCCTGCCCGTCCCCGGCGACCCGGAGCTCGTATTCCATGGGCTTCTCGGAGAAGGGCTCGATGCCCGCTGCCCGGATCTGGGCCTCCGCGTCTTCCTCGGTCTTCAGGCGGAGGTTGACGCGGCCGTACGCCTTCTTGATCTCGTTCAGGTTCCCCTGGAGGATGGTCCTGCTCCGGTCCAGGATGGTGATATCCGTGCAGAATTCCTCCACTGTGGGCATCTGATGGCTGGAGAGGATCATGTACTTCCCCTTGCCGATCTCCTCCCGGAGGATGGATTTGAACAGGTCCGTATTCACCGGATCCAGGCCGGAGAGGGGCTCGTCCAGGATCAGCAGCTCCGGGTCCGGCAGGAGGGCCAGCATCAGCTGGATCTTCTGCTGGTTGCCCTTGCTCAGCTGGTCCGCCTTCAGGGAAGGGGCCTGGGTCTGGCTGCCCCGGGGACCCCGGCGGGCGGGGAAGAGATATTCGTCCGTCTCCAGCCGCCGGGACCAGTAGCGGATCCGGTCCATGGCGTCGCTCTTGCTCACTCCCCGGAGGGCGGCGAAGTACAGCAGCTGGTCCAGCAGCCGGTACTTGGGGTACAGGCCCCGCTCCTCCGCCAGGTAGCCCACATTGCAGGTCTCCGGCTTCAGGGGCTGCCCGTTCCACAGGGCCTCTCCCTCGTCCCGGGCCAGCATCCCCAGCATCATGCGGATGGCGGTGGTCTTCCCCGCCCCGTTGGTGCCCAGGAGGGCGTAGACCCCCGGTCCGGGCATGGTGAAGCTCAGGTGATCCAGCACCAGCTTATCCCCGTAATGTTTGGTGAGATTCCGTACCTCCAGGCTCATGGACATATCCTCCGTTCTGCCGTTTCGGCAGCAGCATAGTTGTGTTTCGATCCCCGCGGCAAAAAACCGGGCGCGCCGCAGCTGCGGCACGCCCATTATGCCCTATTCGGGGAATTTCGTCAATATCGCCTCAGTCCCGCAGGTACCGGTCCGCCAGGAACAGGTAGCAGGAGGAGGTCCAGGCGCTCCAGAACAGGGTCTTCTCCACCCCCATGGCGCTGCCGATGCTGGGCTCGCCGGAGATGGCGTTGTGGAAGTGGTAGAAGCCGGTGCTCTTCAGCAGGTCGCAGTATTCCCTGGCGATCCGCTTCGCCAGGTCCTTCCGGCCCAGGGCCTCGAAGGCCAGGGGGAAGATGATGTGGACGGGGGTGACGACGCTGCCCTGGCACCAGCCGCCGCGATACAGGGGGCTGGTGAGACTCTCGGTGGCCAGGCCGTAGGGGGTCTCGAAGGTCCCCTCCCGGAAGATGTATTCGATGCTCTTCTCCGCGATCTCCCCGGGCAGCCGGTCCCCCAGGATGAGGGCGGCGTACAGGGGCAGGCTGTCGCTCTTGGCGGCCTGCTTGGTGGTGGCGTTGAAGGCGAACCACCGCTCCCCGTCCCAGAAGGTCCTGATGATCCTGTCCCGCAGCTCGTCCGCCCGCTGCTGCCAGGAATCCGCGTCGGGCTCCCCCAGCTCCTTGCCGAAGGCGGCCAGGGCCTCCATGCAGATCTCCAGGTAGGCGTTCATATCCGGGCTGGCCAGAGGGAAGCCCACGTAGAAATAGGGGCCGTCCTCCCAGCCCGTCTCTCCGGCCTTCCGGTTTTCCCAGATGCCGTCGTGGTCCAGGTCCCGGCACAGGAGGAAGAACTCCGTCCATTTCTTCAGGCCTTCATACAGCTTTTTCTTCTCCTCCGTGGGGATGACGCTGAGATCCCGGTTCCGCAGGAGCCACAGGAGGGCCACGCCCTGGAAGGGGGGCTTCATGGTGTCCTTGGGCAGGGTCTGGTTATCGTAGATATCCGCGATGCGGCCGTTGGCGTCCTGGTAATCGAAGCAGGAGGCCAGGATGCTCCAGGCCAGCTTGATATCCTTGCTCAGGCAGATGGCCTGCAT
>JBGUZS010000107.1:0-7336 GCA_045223835.1 Oscillospiraceae bacterium
CCCCCCAGGAGTCTGTTCAGGCCAGGGAAGGGATCGGGTTCAGACGACCCAGAAGGCGATGCTGGCCAGGGTGGTCTCCGGCTGATAGTTCAGGCCGAAGACCAGCAGGCTGCCGTCGACCTCCTTGCCATAGGCGATCGCCTTATCCATATTGATCGTATTGGGATTCATGATCTCAAAATCGTTCTCATCCCGGAGGAAGGTGATGTATTCGTCCAGGAAAGCCTCGGCTTCCTCGGCGGTCTCAAAGTCCAGGGACAGGGACAGATCCAGCTGGTTATCCAGCCCGTACATCGTCTTATGGAACAGTTTGAAATCCCGGCAGGTGGAGTAGGCCTCCAGGCCGATCTCCGGGAATCCCGCCTCCGCCAGCCTGGTTTTCACCTCCTCGGGACCCACGAATTTCTCCGCCTTGAACAGGAGGGAGAACGTCTCCCCGTCCTCATTGAACCGGTACTTAAAGGTCTTCTGCCCTTCCGGCGTCACGCAGCGGTAGAAGATATCCTCGTCCTTCAGGGCCGCGAACCTTGCGGCTTCCTCCGCGCCCAGGTAATCCTCGGCCTCATTGTAATCCTCGTCCTCCCCTTCGTAATCCGGCTCAAATCCGGCAAGGGAGGCGATATAGCTCTGCACATAGGCTTCGGCGGCGGCCCGGTCCGCATACTGGATATCCACATAGAGGCCCAGGTCAAAGTCGAAGAAATACAGCCAGGATTCCGTCATCTCATTGGCCCGGTCCACCCCGGCGAAGCCGGAGAGCTTCCCATCCTCCGGAAGGGCGGCATACCCGGCGGCGGTGACCAGCCCGTTGATCTCCTCCAGGCCGGAATACTTTGGGAATTCATAGTACTTTTCGGCGGTCAGGGTGACGCCCTCATCGTACTCCAGGCAGATGGAGGAATAGCACTGATACGCCTCTCTCAGCAGCAGGCGATAGCAGGTGTTCCCCTCCTCGTCCGTCACGGCTTGGAAGCCCTTCTCCAGCAGCTTCCCGGCATAGGCCTGCATATCCGCCTCGGTGGCCTTGGCGTCCCGGACGCGGATCACGTCCTCCTCCAGGATGGCGCCCACGTCCAGGGTAAAGGCATAGGTGGCAAAATCCGGGAAGGGAACGGCGGTCAGACCGTACTCCGGCAGGAAGATCGCGTTCAGGTTGATTTCATCGGCGCCCCATTCCGTCCGGGCCTCCGGATACGCCCGGTCGGGATCCTTCATCCAGGCCTCCGCCCGGGGATCAGCCTCGGTGCCGCCGAAGGTGACGAGGATGTCCACATCCCCGATATTGGGATATCCTTCGCTGAAGGAGGTGCGGATATGGGCGCTGGTGGGATCTTCCCCGTCCAGCTCCAGATATACCTCCTGCATCCTGGGCATGGCCATGGCGCCGATATCCCCGTACAGTCTCACCAGGGCTTTGACTTCGTCCGCATTGGAGACGAAGCGCAGGGGGTTCTGGACGTCGTTATAGAAGAGGTCCCAGATATTCCCGTCGGAGAGGTCGATCCACCAGTTGATCAGCTTGGAATCCAGATCCTGGATCGCGGCGCCGTCGGCGGCAGCGTCGATGGCCTTGCCCTCCTGAAGGAAGGTGATCCGGGTGAGGCCATCCTCGCTCAGATAGCCCTCGAAGGTCTCGTTCCCGTTCACGGTCATGATGGCAAAGCAGTCATAATCGACGTCGTCGTGCCGGATGTCGCGGGTATAGTACACCAGATCATCAGAGCAGACGGTGGCCTTTACCCCCGCTTCGCATTCGATGGTATAGTCCCCGGCTTCGACCTTGGCCAGGAATTTCTCCATGGCCGCTTCCGAGATCTCCGCGGGGGAACGGGTATCGGCGGGCTCCGGAGGAATCACCGGCGCAGGCGGATTATACGGCGCAGGCTCCGGCTGAGGTTCCGGCTCCGGCTCCGGCTGGGGTTCGGTTTCCAGGTACACGGTACGGGAGTCCTGGTCCCATTCCACCGTCGCGCCGAAGGCCTCGGCCATGGAACGCACGGGCACATAGGTGGTTCCCTTGTAGATCACGGCGTCCACGGGATTGCCGTTCACATCCTTCGGCTCCAGCTTCTCCCCGTCGATGACGATCTTCGCGCCCACAAAAACGCTGTCCCACTTCACTGTGCCCCCCGTCGCCACGGCGGGAAGGGCCAGGCCCATGAGGATGACCGCCGACAGGAAGCCCAGCAGAAATGCTCTGCCTTTTTTCATGTCTCTTCTCCTCTCGTTTTCTCCTCTTTTTTGATTTGCTTCACAGATTTCAATGCCCCGATATTACCATATTCTCTCTGGAAGCACAAGGGGTTTTCCGCGGCCCCGGACCGGGAGAACGCACAAAAAATCCGGGGGCAGGTCCGAAGACCCGCCCCCGGAAAAAGGCTGTTTTGTGCCCTTACTTACTCAGCTGGATGGACATATCGTCCATGGCGATGGAGATGATGCCGTCCTTGATGGCGCAATCGATCTCCTCCCCGTCGGCGGAGAGGGTGAGGGTCTCTCCCTCCACCTTCCAGTTCAGCTCCATGGTCTGGTCTTCGTAGGTCAGGACGCAGGTACCGTCGGCCTTGAGCTCCAGGGTCAGCAGGTCCTGGAATTCCGCACGGAACATCGCCATAAGAGCCTTCAGATCCAGATCCTCATCTTCCCCCATCGTTTCTTGTATGAGGTCGCTGAGGTATTCCTCCAGGCTCTTGCCCTCGATCCCATAGATCCGATAGGTACCGATGTAATCCTCATTCCCGGCTGCAGGCTGGGGCTCGGGCTCCTTCTCCGGTTCTGGCTGCGGCTTCGCCGGTACGTCGCCCAGGTACACGGTGCGGGTATCCCCGTCCCAGTTCACCGCCACCCCCAGGGCTTCCGCCACCGCCCGGACGGGCAGATAGGTGGTGCCCTTGTAGATCACGGCGTCCACGGGATTGCCGTTCACATCCTTCGGCTCCAGCTTCTCCCCATCGATGACGATATTCACGCCCACAAAGACGCTGTCCCAGGTCACCGTGCTCCCCGCCGCAATGGCGGGAAGGGCCAGGCCCATGAGGATGACCGCCGACAGGAAGCCCACCAGGAAGGTTCTGACTTTCTTCATGTGTTTCTCCTCCATTCTTACATTTCTCTGTTCCATAGATCCCGTTATCTCAGTTTACCATATCGCCGAAGACTCCACAAGAGTTTCCCGCGAATTGCAAGGCGGGCAGGTCCGAAGACCTGCCCGCGGCGCTGCGTTCAGTTTTTCTCCGAAGCCTGCCTTATCTCAGGCAAAGCGCTCCTGGAATTCGTCGTAGGCGTTCTGATAGATCTCCAGAGCCTCAAACCACCCTTCCATGGAGGTGAGCTGGGCGACATAATCGTCCCATGTGCTCAGGGGCCGGGAGTTATCCACAAACTGGAGGTAGTTTTCCGCGATGAAGGTCTGGATATCCGCGCCGATGGCCGCCAGCCGGTCGGTATCCTCCGAGTCGAACTGGATGGCGGCGGGCCAGGCCATGCTGCCATCATACTTATAGAACCGGGGATCATCCCAGATATCCGTGAAGGCCTGGTCCTTTTCCCCGCCGGGCTTTGCCATGTTCCGGGAGGAGATCAGGATTCCCGCCTCATTGATGTTGTTCAGGGTGAATTGCAGCAGCGCCCAGCCGGAGCCGGAGGGGTGGTTCACCAGGAAATCGGTCAGCATGCGGTTGCCGTTCTCATCCCAATAGAAGGTGTAGTCCTCCACGCCCCAGTTGGCCACGATGGCGCCCTCGTCGCTGTAGAAATAATCGGCGTAGGTAGCCAGGAGGGGGATATTCTCGCACTTGGCGCTGATGGCCCAGGAGCCGTACTGCACCCAGCTGGCGGTGCTGCCCAGGTGGAAGACCTGGCCCTCATAGCGCACGGGCTTATGGATGGCGATCCAGTAGGCGTCCGGATCGATGCTGTGGTCCACATAGCCGAACTGCTCGCTGGCCACCATGCTGGTCATGCCGACGACCCCGCCCACCAGGTCGGAGAGGACGTCCTGGTTGCCGGTGCAGCTGGTCCAGTTGGGGGAAATGAGCCCCTCGTTGAACCAGGAGTTGATGGTCTGCATATACTCATAGTCGTTCTGGCCGCTGCAGGCGAACTGCACCTTCCCGTCCTTCACATAGGGCGGAGCCACGGTGGAGTTATAATTGATGATGGTTTCATAGGCGCCCCAGTAGCTGTGGGGGTCAAGGGTGCTCATGAGCAGGAAGGGATACTGGGCGCCCTGCTGGGACTGGAAGGCCAGAAGCATGTTATGGACGTCGTCAAAGGTGATGATATCGTCCACCTTCAGGCCCAGATCATCCAGCCAGTCCCCCCGGACTGCGCAGGCCCAGGCGGTCTTCAGGATATCGTTCAGGCACTTGAAATAGAAGATGGTGGTGTCGTCCGCCATGAGCTGAGCCCGGACGGAGAGGTCGTCCTCATGGTCATAGATGCAGTAATAGTAGTTGGGGAAATAATCCTTGTACTCGAAAAGATTGACCAGATAGCCGTCGTCGATGGCGGAGCGCATGGTGCCGGGGAAATAATAGTTGATGTTGCTCAGGAGATCCGGCAGGGCGTCGGAGGCCACCAGCACCGCGCAGTTCTGAGCCCGGGAGGAGTTTGCCACCAGGTCGTACTCGATATGCACGCCGGTGGTCTCCCGCAGGAGGGTGGGATAGGGCATGCCCTCATAGCCGTCCGCATCGATGGCGTCGGGCAGGAGCATGCCGGTCCAGTAGGTAAAGACCTCGTCGGAGGTGGTGAGGGGCACCTCGTAGGTGTATTTCTCCAGGGGAACTCCCCGTTCATCCACCGCATATTTGCCCTTGGCCAGCTTATAGGGCCCTTCGTCCGCAGGCTCTTCCGTCACTACAGGAGCTTCGGTGGCGGAGGGCTTCTCCGTCGCGGCGGGCGCCTGGGTAGCCGGCGCGGCTGTGGCAGGCGCGTCGGTCACTCCGCCGCCGCCCGCAGGCTTTTCCGCACAGCCGGCGAAGAAGGCCAGCAGCAGGAGAAGGGCCAGGATCAGACTGATCGTTCGCTTCATTTTCCTACCTCCTTGTTCATGGTTCGGGACATGGTTTCCTGCCGCTGCCCACCAGGGTCCGCGGCAGTTTACAGGATCAGGATAACACATATTTTACTATATTTCAACTGGTTTCAATGTATTCGTAATGATTTCTGCCTGCGGAATTCCGGCATTCAGGCCGCCGATCCCCGGAATTCTCCATCCCGGACGATTGACATTTGCCCCTTTTCCCTATACTCTGTATGCTAAGAGAAAACCAATGATTACTGCATCAAGGAGGAGCCATCATGCTGAATTACTGGAACAGACAGGATAATCCGGCCACCTTTGAGACCCTGGAGGAGGTGCGGGAGCACGCCGTGGCCGCCACCAGCGCCATTGCCAGCAACAAGCGCTTCCCTCAGATCCTGAACCCCAAGCTGGAGGGGTTCCCCCAGGGACTGGTATACGTCTACCGTTCCCCCAACCTCTATGGCGGGGAGACGGGAGCCCGGAACAACACCTCCTTCATCCTCTTCCCCGACGGACGCTTCGAGACCAGGGAGGCCGCCAAAGCGTATCTGGAGAGCCTGGGGCTCATCCGGATCATTGACGAGGCCATCGGCACCATTCTGATGATCATGCCGGAGAAGGGGTCGGGCTACGGGGAGGAGGACCTGCAGCGCTGCTATACCCTGATCAGCGCCCTGTTCAGCCAGAAGGCCTTCGTGGAGATCGACGGGAAGCGCTGCGTTCCCGCAGAAGCGGAATACTGCGGCGGCTACGGCAAGACCTATCTGTTCGGCGCGGGCAAGGGCGCCGACTTCATGCTGAACTATGTGGCCGGGTCCCGGGATGAGCTCATCGGCCGGGCGGCAGGCTTCTTTACCTATGGGGGAACCATGCGGGACGACGCCCGGGTGAGCCAGTATGTCCCCGCCTTCCTGGTGAACCCCTGCGGCGCGGCGGTGCAGAAATTCCGCAGGGCCAACAAGACGAACGCCTATTCCCTCAGGGAGGGGATCTCCCGGTTTTACAACCAGGCCGTGCCCCTGCGGCAGGTGCGCACCGCCCGGGACGAGAAGGGGGACGTGGGCTTCTGGATGGAAAAGGCCTTCCGCAGCATGTTCATCTTCCTTCAGCGCTCCGCCAACGTCATGACCAGGTATCTGGAGCCCCGGGTCGCCGGCAGCTACCAGGGCTATGTGCCCGCGCCGCAAATCACCCGCTTCGCCCTCTCCCCCCGGAACCCCATCTTCAACGGCCGGACCGTAGTGGGGGATCTGGAGGTCACCCTGAAGCACGACAGGGAAATGTTCAGCGACGTGAAGAGCGAGGCCAACGCCCTCCCCTTCGCCGAGCCTGGAGATTATCTGGACTGCTGGTATGAGGTGCTGCCCCAGGGGGTGCTGAAGAACACCGCCCCGGCCCGCAGCGTGCCCCTGCTCCTGGCGAACCACGGCGGCGGGGACGACCATCTCATGTTCCTGGATGAGACCGGCATCCTCCTCACCGCGGGTCAGCAGGGCTTCGCCATCGTGGCCCCCATGCACAGCGGGATCACCGTCATCGCCGGGGAGGTCCTGCCCCGGCTGGTGAAATACATGCTGGATACCTACCCCGCCCTGGATCCGGAGCGGGTCTGGGTCACGGGGTACTCCATGGGCGGCATGGCGACCTACAACTGCATCGGCGCCCACCCGGAGGTCTTCGCCGCCGCCGCCCCCATGGCCATGCCCCTCCAGGAGGTGAAGGAGAGTACGGAGGAGCTGTACAGGAAGTACGACCTCCCCGCCATGCTCATCACCTCCACCTATGACTTTGCCGCCTGGGACGCGGAGAACAACCATCTGAACGAGGGCGGCCGGCTCTTCCTCCAGACCTACAGCCGCTTCAACGGCATCGCCCCGGCGGAGGACTTCGACTATGAGAAATACCCCGTCATCGGGCGTTCCTTCGATTCTCTGGAGATCACCACCATAAACGGGGAATGGCGGAACGGGGAATGGCTCCTGAAGAATGACAAGGGCGTGCCCATGATCGGCCTGAACGTGACGGAATACCTGCAGCACTCCCTGTGGCCCGGCTACGGGGACATCATGTACAACTTCGTGAAGCACTACCGCCGGGATCAGAAGACCGGGGAGATCATCTATACGGAGTAAAGAATGCGCAAACTTCGGCGGAGGCGGCAAAATGCCGCCTCCGCTCAGCGTGTCGACAAAGTCGACACGCTTCAACTCGGACCCGCTACGCTGGGCTCCGAGTTGAGAAGGATGACATCGCCGCTGCGCGCCTGCGTCGTCGCAAATCTCGCGGGCTTTGCTTCCGCGGTTTGCG
>JBGUZS010000108.1:0-42368 GCA_045223835.1 Oscillospiraceae bacterium
ACCCCCGGTGCGCAGGGCGCTGAAGCGAAGGGGAAAAAGGTGCGGCGGGGAACAAGCGGGTGGTATATGCGCCTCTGCGCCGCTGACCATACTGCGGGCAACACTCGTTTGCTTTTTAGGGTGCCTTTCGCCGCACCGGCGCAGGGACGACCGGTACCCTGGCTTCCCCTGGGGGAAGCCGGCGCGGAGCGCCTGATGAGGGGAGGGTTGCGCAGCAAAACAAGGGCTTGGACCCTTAAAAAGATGATTTTGCATTCATGCAGCCGCCTGCTGCGGCGCGGCCCCCGCCGGGGGCGTGACTTTCCCTGTGCGGGGAAAGTCACCAAAGGCGCACCAGGGAACCTTCCGAAAGGTTCCCTGGACCCTCCTCCCGGCCAAGGGGGGCCGATTGCCCCCCATTGTATCCCCCCGCATATGCTCGCTGGTCCCATTCTCTCGGGAGAACTTCCGTAGGAAAAAAGATGCGAAATATCGGGATTTAACCGTCTGCCGTTTTGCTTCCACTCAAACATTCCCCACGGGGACGAAGCCGATCACCGTTACCCCATCCCGATCGTACAGGGGCAGCGAATAGAGGTAATCCCGCCCCGCCTCCAGGGCTTCCCGGCGCAGCTCCTCCATGGCCGCGTTGTATGCGAGCGCCTCCTCCGGGTTTCGGGGATGCTGCACGGGACCGCCGTTCTCCAGGTCAAAGGTCCGCACATAACCGTTGATTTCTTCCCCCACCGGGGTAAAGCCCACTGTCGCCTGCAGGTCGGGATACAGGGCGGCCCCGTTGAGATCCTTCATCCCGCCATAGGTCTCTCCCCGCTCGTTCACGGGATAGCCGTCCTCCTCCCGCCCTCTGCGGGCGTACCCCGGCACCATGACCACACAGTCCGTCACCCTGTCCCCGGCGGCGGCATAGACCCGCGTGGTACCCCAGCCGACGGCGGAAACCAGCCCCTCCGGGCTCACGGAGGCGATCTCCGGGTCCCCGGAGGTCCAGACGACCTCTGTTCCGGTGAGCTCCGGAGCAAGGTCGGGGGTCAGCGGATACTGCGCCCCGGCAAGCAGGGAGAGGACGGAACGATCCAGGGTGATCCCCCTGTCCTCCTCCCCGGCCTCCGCTTCGGGCTCGGGGGCAGTCCCCTGTACCCGGACGATGCACTCCGCCGTATGCTCCCCCACGGAAGCGATGATTTTCGTCACGCCCTGGCTCACGGCGGTGACCAGGCCGTCCTCACTCACTGTAGCCACCGCCGGGTCCCCGGAGATCCAGGTGATCTGCTCCCCGGCCAGAGTGGGGTCCACCCCGGCCAGCGGCGAGACGCTTTCCCCGACCCGCAGGGTGACATCATACCACTGCAGGGAGATGGCCCTGCCCACCGCCGCGGATTTCGCCGCGTACAGCTCCGCCGCCGCAGCGGTGTAGGCATCACCGTACCTCTTCCGCATCTCCGGAGTATCATACTCCGCCAATTCCCGGGCAGAGGTCAGGCAGGCGATGACTGAGCCATCCATGTCTTCCACGTCTCCGTCCGATCCCAGATGGAAGAACAGCAGATAGGGCTGGCCCTTCTCCCCCCATTCCGTGATCCAGGTCTGCCCGTCGATCACCTCCGCCCGCACCCCCTCCGGGAGGGCAAGCTTTTCTTGATCCTCCGGCAGGAGGCGGTATTCCAGCAGATACAGCGCGCGTCTTTCCCCGCCATCGCCGGTCCCGTTCCACACCGGCGTGACGCCGGTGATCCGGGCGGAGACAATGGGATTGGCGCTGGCTTTCCGCGTCCCGTCCTCTTGGGAAACGCCATCGTTCCAGGCTTTGATGAGCGCCATCACCTGGAGCTTCGTCATCTCCCGGATCCCTTTCGGTACATTCTCCGCTTCGAAGGTAATGCTGACCTCCTGGCGGGGCGTCGCTCCGACAGGCTCCGGGGAACCGGCAGCATAGCCCGTCACCCGGACGGTGCACTGGGCCTTGGTCATGCCCACCCAGACCTCGATCTTCGTGCTCCCATGGTCCACGGCGGTGACCAGGCCGTCCTTGCTCACTGTGGCTACGTTCGGATCCTTGGAGAACCAGGAGACCACCGCATTTCGCAGGGCAGGCGGGATATTTACGGTCATCTGGAAGCTGTCCCCCGGGTTTGACAGGGTGAAGTCCTCCCGGTTCAGCCGGACGGACGGAGCGTTTTCCCCCGCCAGGTAAGCCGCATAGAGCTCCGCCGCCGCGGCGGTATACCTGTCCCCATACTTTTCCAGCATCTCCGGGGCGCCGTAGACCTCCTCCAGCTGCCGGGTATGGGTGACGCCCGCCAGGAACCAGACCGGTTCCCGGTCCAGGTTCAGCTCCGGGTCCCCGTCCATATCCGTCCAGCGGAGCAGGAGATAGGGCTGGCCGTTTTCGCTCCATTCGGTGATCCAGGTCTCCCCGTCGATCTCCTCCGTCCGCATCCCCTCCGGGAGGTCGATATGCGCCTGATCCTCCGGCAGGAGCCGGTATTCCAGCCGGAACAGCTCCTGTCCCTCGGTGAGGCCCTGGGTCCCCGCCCCCATGGGGGTGAGCCCGGTGAGCCTGGCCTTGACGATCCGGTTTACGTCTGCCGAATATGCCCCGCTCCAGGGGGGATAGCCGTCGTTCCAGTCTGCGGTGAGGCTGATGAGGTAGCCCATGGCGCAGTTCAGAGCCCCTTCCTCCGCATCCGGTACGTCGAACTCCAGGACCGTTCCCCGGTCCCGGGGAATATCCCGCACCGGATTCTGCTCCAATGCCGCCCAGGTCCCGTCCTCGCTTTGAGAAAAGGTCACGGCCAGGGTTTCCGCCGCGCCTTCCACCGGGAAATAGACCTCCGCTTCCTGCCCCTCCAGGCGCAGGACATGGTATTTATCCCTGGCAATGGTGAGGGAATTGGCTGCCGCGTACTCCTCCGCATAGGGCCAGGCCGCCTCCCCGAACCATTCGTCGGTATACTCCACGGGCTTTTTTGCTCCGGTGAAGGTGCAGCCCAGGGCCAGGGCGGCGATCAGGATCACGGCGGCGAGGGTGAGGATCGCCGTCCTGGGCCTCTTTGCGATGAGCCGGATGCGCTCCTTCAGGCCCCGCTTGCTCCCGGTCATGGTGGTGGCCGCCCGGAAAAGGGCCGGACGGCTGGAGCAGGTCATGCGCAGGAGGGTGCAGCCGTATGCCCTCCGCTCCCCCTCCCCCAGGCGCCGAAGGGTCCCCTCGTCGCAGGCCAGCTCCCCATCCCGGCGGGACAGAATCGCCGCCCACCACACCAGGGGATCGAACCAGTGCAGGGCCAGAGCCAGACTCCGAAGCAGGGACCAGGCCTGATCCCCATGGCGGAAATGGGTCAGCTCATGGGCCAGGATATGGTGCAGGGCCGGGTCCTCCGCCGCCTCGGGCGGCAGATACACCGCCGGGCGGAACAGGCCGAAGAGACAGGGCGTCTCCGCCGCCTCCGTCACATACACGGGCAGGAGAAAGTCCCCCGCCCCGGAAAAGCGTTCCCGGGTGCGCCGGAGGCGCAGGGCGAAGCGGAGATTCACCCCCGCGAACCACAGAAGGCAGACCGCCGATCCCGCCATCCACAGGAGGCGCAGAAGCCTGACGGTATCCGCAGGGCTCTTCTCCGGCTCCGCCGGCTTTGCCGCCGCCGACATGACCGGCGTCGGCTCTGTCTCTGTCCGGGTCGCCGGGACCAGGAAACCGGGGCTCACCGGGACCGGCGTGGCTGCCGGAAGCGGGCGGATCGCCCCGGCATCGGCCCGGGGGTCCGCCGCAGACGCGGGGGACGGGAGCGAGCGCTCCCCCGGCAGGGCATTCATGATGCTCAGGCGGCTGCTGCCGAGGCTCACGGGCAGGAGCAGCCGCAGGAGCACCAGGCCCCAGAGGGCATACTGCAGCCGCAGACCGATCCTCCCCCGAAGCAGGTACCGGAAGCCGATGATCAGGGCGCAGAGAGCCGCGGAAGACACGATCCATTCAAGCATGGCTGTCCCCCTCCGCCTGCTTCAGGATGGCATACAGCTCATCCAGCTCCTCCCGGGACAGGGCCTGCTTCTTCGTCAGGGCGCTGACCATCAGGCTCAGACTGCCCCGGTAAGCCCGGGTCAGCAGATCCTCCGTCTCCCGCAGGGCTGCCTCCTCCCGGCTCACCCGGGGAATGAAGGTCTTCACCCGCCCGTCGTTCTCCGTCCCCACGGCCCCCTTGGCCTCCAGACGGCTCAGGAGGGTGAGGGTGGTGGATCGGGACCAGCCGCATTTCTCCCCCAGTTCCTCCGTCAGCTCCCGACCGGTGCGGGGCGCCGACGCCCACAGGCATTCCATGACGCTCCATTCCGCAGAGGTCAGAGTAATGTTTTCCTTTTTCATGGCGGTTGCCTCCATATGTCTACGTTTGTAAACTCACTATAGCCGATTTGTCTACGTTTGTCAACAACAAAAAAAGAAAAAAGCCCGGGAGCCCGCCGCAGCGATCCCGGGCCGAAAAGCGAAGCGTTATTCGATCTCAATACTTCCCCCGGTTTCCAGGGTGCAGCCGTCCAGAAGAAGGAGCTTCTCCGCCAGGAGGCGGGCAAAGCCGCCGACGATGGCGGTGGAGGCGATCAGGTCCTCCGTATTCTCCACAGCGTCCTCCCCCGCATCGGGATGCTTCAGGATGCCCGCCGCCGCAGCCCGCACCTGCCGCACGAAGAAGCGGGCGCATTCGCTGTGCCGCCGGGCATAGGCCTCATAGACGGGCCGGACCTCCTCCTCCCCCCGCCCGGTGGGCAGGAGCTTCTGGAGCATGGCGATGCTCAGGCTCTGCTTCAGGGTGCAGATCATCACCAGGTAGGCAATATGCACCCGGAAATACTTCTTCTTCTCCGGGCTAGGCATGATCCCCTTGCGGACATAGTTGTTGATGGCAGCGGCGGTGACCACCTGCTCCTCCTTCAGCTCCGGAGGCATATAGTCCAGGTAGCCCATGAGCAGCATCACCACCTGATCCATATACAGCCCGATATCGGGGATCTCCTCCCATTCCGGCAGACGGAAACGGAGGATATACTTCTCCCATCTTCTCAGCTTGCCCGCGATCAGTTCCTCGCTGTACGACAAATGAACGCGCCTTCCTTTCTCCCGGCGAACGCCGCGAATCTTTATTTATTTACAGTATATCACCTCCTGCACCGGAAAGCAAAGAAAAACTCCGTTTCTTCCGCTTGACATTGTGAGCAGTACATGTTAATCTAATTCTATGGATCAGATTAAGCCGATCCGCTGATTATGACAGGTTTCCTGTTGTTTTTTCTTCTCTCCTTTTTCCTTATCCCGGCAAGTCCAGGCCGCGGGGCGCAGGTCCCGCGGCCTGGGTCCGTCTTCCGGCTCCGGCTTTGCTTCCGCCGCGCTTCTTTTGCAATACCCCTTTACTGCGCTGTCAAATTATAGTATGATGAATCGCGTTCCAAAACAGGAAAGAAAAGGGGTAAAAGAATGAAAGAACGGGAAAGACTGGGCAGCCGCATGGGCTTCATCCTGCTCAGCGCAGGCTGTGCCATCGGCTGCGGCAATGTGTGGAAGTTTCCCTGGATGACCGGGCAGTTCGGCGGCGGCGGCTTCGTTCTGGTGTACATCATCTGTCTGCTGCTCCTGGGTCTGCCCTGCATGACCATGGAGTTCGCCATGGGCCGGGCCAGCCAGGCCAGCCCGCTGGGCATGTACCAGAAGCTGGAGAAGCCCGGCCAGAAATGGCATATCCACGGCTGGCTCTGTCTGCTGGGCAACGTGGCCCTCATGGCCTTCTACACCGTGGTCACCGGCTGGATGATCTACTACTTCGTGCAGTTCCTCCTCGGCAATTCCGCTGACCTGGGCTTTGTGTCCATGATCACCAACCCCGGGTTGAATATGGGCTACCTGGCGGTGGCGGTGGTCCTGGGCTTCGGCATCCTTTGCTTCAACATCCAGGGGGGGCTGGAGCGGGTCACCAAATACCTGATGGTCGCGCTCTTCCTCCTCATGCTGGTGCTGGCGGTGCACAGCGCCACCATGTCCGGCGCGAAAGAAGGCCTGCATTTCTACCTGGTGCCGGATTTCACCAAGATCACCGGCAGCGTCATCGTGGGGGCCATGAATCAGGCCTTCTTCACTCTGAGCATCGGCATCGGCAGCATGGCCATTTTCGGCAGCTATATCGGCCGGGAGCGCTCCCTCCTGGGGGAGAGCGTGAATGTTATCGTCCTGGATACCCTGGTGGCGGTCATCGCGGGCTTCATCATGTTCCCCGCCTGCTTCACCTACAACATTGAAGTGAACGCAGGTCCCAGCCTGCTGTTCGACACCATGGCCACCGTGTTCAACAACATGCCCGGGGGCCGGATCTGGGGCACCCTGTTCTTCCTCTTCATGGTCTTCGCCGCCCTCTCCACGGAGCTGGCGGTGTTCGAGAACATTCTCGCCATGATCCGGGAGAGGACCGGGTGGAGCCGTCCCAAGGGCTGTCTGATCTGCGGCATCGGCATCCTGATCCTGGCCAGCACCACCGCCCTGGGCTACAGCGCCTTCCATTTCCAGCCCTTCGCGGAAGGCTCTGCCTGGCTGGACTTCTGGGATTTCATCGTCAGCACCAATCTCCTGCCTATCGGCGCGCTGATCTTCTCCCTCTTCTGCTGCTTCAAGTTCGGCTGGGGCTGGGATAAGCTCATCGAAGAGGCCAACGCGGGGAAGGGCTTGAAGGTCAAGCCCTGGATGAAGCCCATTTTCAAGTACTTCGTTCCTCTCTGCGTGGTGGTCCTGTATATCTACGGCCTGGCCACCTTCAAGTGGAGATAAGCAACGGCCCCATGAATATGCGCGGCGGATCCCAAACTCGGGATCCGCCGCTTTTCTTCAGCTTTTCTCTATCTGGACAAATACCGGTACAGCATGAGGGCCAGCTCCTGGCGGGATGTCCCGTCCAGAGGACGGAAGGCGCCCTTCCCGTCCCCCTGCACCACGCCCAGGCCCTTGGCGATGGCCACATAGCCCAGGTCGGCGGCAGGAATAGTTTCCTCATCCGTGAAGCCGCAGCGGAAAATGCCCTGCATATCGGCCGCCTCTGCAAGGCCGCTGAGCCCCACGAAGCAGCGGCAGAGCTCGCTGCGGGTCACGGTCCGGGCGGGCTCCTGCTCCGTCGAGGCGATGAAGCCCCGGGCCTTGGCTTCCCGATAGACGGGCTTCAGGAGCTCCGCATCCGCATCCGCATAGTCCGGATAATTCACCTGCCAGCCGGCGGCGGAGAGCATGAAGAGGAGCATATCCAGCTCCGTAACGGCGGCCTTGGGACGGAATTCCTCCACCCCCGCAAAGCCTACCCCGTAGGCGGCCAGCGCTTCGATCTCCTTCCGGGCATAGCTGCCCGCGAGGTCGTTGTAGGCAATGGTCTGCTCCTCCTGGGCGCTCTGCCGGTCCGGCTCGCCGGTGATCGCATCCACCCGGCTGACCCAGCCGTCGCCGCTGTCGGCCAGGTATACGAGGGCCCAACGGCGGGGACTCTGCCAATCCTCCGGATCCTCGGGCAGAAGCACATAGGTCAGATGGGCGGTGTAGCAGCTCAGGAAAGCCTCCTGGGCCGCCGCCTCCCCCACCACCGGACCGGAGGGCCCGAAGGTCAGCTCCTCATCCCAGGTGACGCCGAAGGAGTCCACGCAGCCCGCCGCGGCGTTGACGGTCAGGCGGATGCCGTCCATGGGGCAGGGGTACCCGGCCTCCATGCGGACAAAGGCGTAGGAATCCACCGCCACGCTCCAGTCGCTGCGGGAGGAATCCCGCAGTTCGCAGAGGGGCAGATAATCCGGGTATTTCCGCTCCAGGAAATCCCGGGCGGCGTCGGGGAGCTCAGCGGGGGCGGGGTCCTTTTCCTCCTTCCAGCCGAAGCCGGAATAGCTGGTATAGAGGCTCTGCACCTCTCCGGTGCGGGCGTCGGCGGTGACGGTCTTCCGCACCGTGGGGACATTGCCGTCCTCCAGCAGCCGGTCGTATTCCTCCTGGGTGAGGCCGTATTCCGGCCCGGCGAGGGTCTTGCTCAGGCGGAAAACGGCGGTCACCGTGTCATCCGGCGCCTCCCCCTCCTCCAGGGCGGCGGGGTCCAGGCTGGGCTGGGCGGCGGTATAGGTGACGGCGCCCAGGGCAAAGTCCTCCGTGATCCCGAAGGCGCTCTCCGCCAGAACGACGGCCTTCAGGGCTTCCCCATCCAGCACATCCTTGAACTTCTCCGCTCCGGCCAGCTCCTGTGGCGTGAGGCCCATGTCCGCCGCCGCCGGAGCTTCCTCCGTCTCCGCCGCCCCGTTCTTCATCCCGTCGAAGGACCGGTACCCATCCTGACGGAACAGGAGCTCCCCGGTCCCGGCGTCCACCATGGCGCTCCAGGGGAGGGAGATCTCGTACATCAGCCGGGCCTCGTGCGTCCCGTAATCCGTATAGGCCCAGTTCAGCTCCGTGGTAAGGGCGTCCCGGAATTTCCCCAGGGCCTCGTCGGCCTTGATTCCCGGGCGGGCGGAGGGCACGCCTCCGGCGATAAAGACCTCCGCATCGCTGCGGCTGTAGGAGACCGGCAGCCCGTCCTCGGTCCGGAAGCCGAGGCTCACGGAGACCTCCGTATCCACCCCGTTCAGGGTGAGGGTCCCGCCGAGGGAATACCGGGAGGAGGGACGCAGGCTGTCCTGCCGCTCCTTCAGCTCCACGGCCTCGTTCTCATCCAGCACCCCGGCCAGAAAGCGCCCGGCTGCGGCGGCCGCCTTTTCCCAGGTGAAATCCGGGAAATGCAGCCGGTCGGAGTAGCGGTACTCCTCGTAGGCAAACCAGCGTTCATAGGAGAAGATCTTGCCCGCGTCGTCGCAGACGACATACAGCTCTTCCCCTTCCTTCGACCAGCTGAGACGCCACCAGGTCTTTTCACCCCGGACGTAGCTGTCCCCGTTAAATTCGGTATAGTCGTCGGTGATCCCCAGGGTCTTTTTCACCCGGAGGGTGACGGTCTTCATCTGCTCATCCGCCGGTTCCGCTGCCCCGGCGGCGGGCAGGGCCAGCCCCAGGCAGAGGGCCAGGGCCAGCAGGAGGCACAGCGTTTTTTTCATGGTGCAGGCTCCTTTCCCATCAGAAATTGGTTCTCGTTACTCCTTTTGACGCGGAGGGTGCAGGAAGGTTCCGGAAAAAGGAGAAAAAGCAGGCGCTCAGAATGCAGCGGGCCCCCATCGGGACCCGCTGAAAGCCGTATGAACAGACACCCGGTCTCCCCCGCGCCCAATCGCTCGGGGGACGGAGGAACGCCGCATTCTGCGGCCCAACCGAAGCCGAAGCTCAGGGCACCATGCCCGTGGCGCCCTCCAGGCCGTTCCGGGCCATCTGCGAGGTGCCGCCGGCCTGAAGATCGGGCTCCAGCTCGAAAACGTGCTCCACATAGGTATAGTCCGAATAACCCATGCGGGCCAGGGGCTGGATCTTCATCATATCGATCTTCCCATCCTCGCCGATCACCTCGTCCGCGATATGGACCCCCACCACCTTGCCGATGATGATGTCCACGGTGCCGGATTTGCTGTCCCCGGGGAGGACGATGGTCTGGACATACTTGCACTCCAGATTGATGGGGGAATCCGCCACCCGGCAGGGCTTCACCAGCTCGCACTTGGCCTTCTTCAGCCCCGCCTTCTCAAATTCGTCCACCTCCGGCGGGAAGGGGGCGGCGGTGATATTCATGGCGTTTCGCAGGGCATAGGGCACGATGTTGTACACAAATTCCCCCGTGGCCTCGATATTCACGGCGGTATCCTTCCGCTTTCCCGTGGGTCCCCGGTTGATGGACACCAGCACATAGGGGGGATCGAAGGTCAGGTTGGTGAACTGGCTGTAGGGGGCCAGGTTGTCCACCCCCTCCGCGCTGACGGTGCTGAGCCAGCCGATCACCCGGGGCACGGCGCAGGATTTAAAGGGGGGGCGGGCCAGTCCATGGTCATTTTTCGCGGTCTCGTAGAACATAGCAATACCTCCAGCTTTTGTATTCTCCTGCCTCTATCCTAACTCCCCGTTCCCGCTCCGTCAAGGGAGGACTTGAAAGCGCCGGGGTCTCGGAGTATAATCGTTCTACAAACGATACGGGGAGGACGCTTCCATGAGGATCATCACCCTTTGCCGGGAATACGGCGCAGGCGGTCATTCCGTCGGTCAGCGGGTAGCCGCGGAACTGGGCATCGAATTCTACGATAAGGACATCATCCGGGACAGCGCGGCGGAGCTGGGCATCGATCCCGCCCTGCTGGAGGCGGAGGAGGAGGCCATCACCAGGAAGGACGCCATCCTCCGGCACATTACCCCCATCTCCTACGACCAGAAGGACGCCATGTACGGGGCGGAGAGCGACGTCATTCTGAAGCTGGCGGCCAAGGGGCCCTGCCTCATCCTGGGGCGCTGCGCGGACGCGGTGCTGCGGGCCGCCGGGGTGCCCAGCCTGGACGTGTTCCTCTTCGCGGATGAGGAGCACCGGGCCGCCCGGGTGGGGGAGCTCATCGGCACCAAGGACGAGGCGGTGATCCGCCGGACCATGAAGAAGACGGACCAGGCCCGCCACGCCTATTATCACCATTACACCGGCAAGACCTGGGGAGACCTGCGGAATTTCCATCTCTCCCTGGACAGCGGCATGCTGGGGTACGATTCCTGCGTCCGCCTGATCTGCCAGGCGGCCCGGGATACGGAATAGCGGAGCAAAAACTTGCCGGGAAGGACCAGACGGTCCTTCCCGGCCTGCTTGTATCAGGCTTTATTTCCCGAGACCCAGGATCTCCCGGGCTTCGTCGCTGGTGGCGACCTCGTTGCCGTACTCCCGAATGACCCGGGCGGCCCGCTCCACGAACTGCCGGTTGGAATCCGCCAGCCTGCCCTTGGCATACAGCACGTTGTCCTCCATGCCCACCCGGATATGGCCCCCCAGGGCCACGGCGCCATAGAGCATTTCCATGGCGCTCCGGCCGACGCCGAAGGTGCTCCAGGTGGAGCCGGGGCAGAGGCTTTCCATGGTCTCCTTCATGAAGATCAGGTTCTTCATGCTGCCGGGGATGCCGTTGGCGCAGCCCATGCAGAACTGGAAATGCAGAGGCGCCTTCAGCACGCCCTTCTTCAGGTAATAGGCGGCGTTGGCGATCATGCCCGGGTCGAAGGCCTCGATCTCCGGCTTTACGCCCCATTCCTGCATATGCAGGCCCAGCTCCTCCAGGAAGGCGGGGGAGTTGATGAACAGGGCGTTGTTCATCCAGTTCATGCTGCCGCAGTCATAGGAGGCCATTTCGGGGCGCAGCAGCTTCAGATGGAGCTGCCGGGTCTCGTCCGTGGCGTTCAGATCCCCGGAGGTGGTCATGTTCAGCACCACGTTGCAGTCCGGGTGATTCTTCCTCAGGTGCTCCACGGTCTCGGCGAACTTCTCCTTGCTCATGGTGCCGTTGCCCGCGTCGTCCCGCATATGCAGGTGGGCGATGGCGGCTCCGGCCTGCCAGCAGTCGTAGACGTCCTCCGCGATCTCCGCCGGGGTCATGGGCACATTGGGGTTGTTTTCCTTCTTGGGCCATGCGCCGGTGGTGGCCACGGTGATGATGGTTTTCGCCATTGTCCCTTCTCCTCCGTTTATTTCTTCCGGGCGAAGAGCTTCTGCATGTACTCCAGGCCGCTGTCCCCATTCCCCTCGGGGAAGCCGAAGCCGGTGCCGCCGTAGGCATAGGTGCGCTCGGGCACGGTGGGATCGATATCCTTCTCGTCCACCTCCGCGGCTACGCGGGCCATGGAGCCGTCCCCCAGGTACCAGCGCAGGGGGAAGCAGTTGAAGCGGAACCAGCGGCCGGGAATGATCTTGTCCAGATCTCCCCCCAGGTTCTCCACGCCGACGATGCCGTGGCCCAGCATCTCCTTGTGGCAGGGCTCCCAGGTGCCCCATACGCCGATATCCTCCAGGTCGCCGGCGTAGTCATGGTAGGCCTTCTCGCCATAGAGCTTGATGTAGGTGAACTTATCGAACTTGGCGTAGGCCTCCTCGCCGAAGAGCTCAATGTATTCCTCGGTGATGGGCTTGCCGGTGGCGCCCAGGAGATTCATGCGGGTCATGCCGTTGTTGCCCATGGCGGTGTGCAGCGGGTGATCCAGGGCCTGGGAGTCCATAGCCACGCATTTTACCTTGTTCTTCACGAACCAGCGGCCGGCCTCGATGCCGGTGCCGGCGGCATAGTGGTAGTAGGCCTTGCTGTCGTCAAACAGCCGATGCATGCCGGTGTTCAGGCAGATGATCTTCCCCTTCAGCTTCTTCTGGTCGACGCCGTATTTTTTGCAGGCTTCGTCCAGATGCTTGTCGGTGATCAGGCCCCAGGGCTCGATATCGATCTTCAGCACAACGGCCTGGCCGGTGTAGGCATCGATGGGCATCTCATGGGTGTACCGGGCGCGGCGGCCGTCGAACTCATACTCCATGACGTGCCGGGGGGCGTCGCAGTGGGTGCCGGTGTGCATGGTGCACATGATGCTCTGGGTAAGCACGCCGCCCTTGGCCATGGTATGCTGGTTGTTGATCACGGGCTTGTCGAAATAGGGCCAGCGGGGGATCTCCGCGCTGAAGGGGTGGGTCAGGTCGATCCATAAGGTCTTCGCCATTTTCATTACCTCCCAATCTGATTTCACGGTTTATTTGTTATACAGCATTTTGATCAGGTACGCATTGAGTCCGGAGTTCGCCGCTTGGACCTCCTCCGGGGTCCATTTCCGGAAGCCCTCCCCGGTCTTGAAGCCCTGCTTCCCCTCCGCCCGGAGCTGTTCCAGGAGGGGGGAGGGGCGGTGGGAATCCTCCAGATACTGCAGGATATAGTCGTGGATGCTCCAGGTCAGGTCCATCCCCACCATATCCGCGTTCTCCAGGGGGCCCAGCTGGGGCAGGCGGAGTCCGAAGCTGTACTTCACGGCCTTGTCCACCGTCTCGGCGTCCGCAATGCCGTTTTCCACGATGCTGATGGCCTCCCGCCACAGGGCATGCTGCATCCGGTTGGCGATGAAGCCGGGCACATCCTTTTTGCACAGCACCGGCTCCTTCCCCACCCCCGCCAGGACCTCCATAACGGTCTGGGCGGTCTCGTCGCTGGTGGCGTCGGACTTTACCACCTCCACCAGGGGGATCAGGTGGCCCGGGTTCCAGAAATGGGTGCCCGCGAAGCGCTCCCGGTGCTTCAGGTCCCGGCTGATGAGGCTGGGGCTCATGACGGAGGAATTGGTGCAGAAGATGGCGTCCGGACGGCAGCGCTCCTCCAGCATGGCAAAGGTCTGCCGCTTGACCTCCATATCCTCAAACACGGCCTCCACCACCAGGTCGGCCTCGCTCAGCAGGGGGCTGGCGGGATTCGTGGTGAAGGAGATGCGGCTGAGCCGCTCCTCCAGCTCGACGGGCTCCAGGACGCCCTTCTCCACCAGCTCCGCCGTATTCTGCCGGATGCCGGCGGCCACGTCCACCTCCCGCATGTCGTATACCCCCACCCGGTAGGCGGGGTTCTTGGTGAAAACGAAAGCGATGTTCTTCCCCATCATGCCGCCGCCGGCGATGAGGATCCGCTTGATCTCCCCGGGCTGCATCCTGCCGCCTCCCGATCAGACCACCAGGTAGCCGCCGGAGCAGTCGCAGTTGGCGCCGGTGATGTAATCCGAAGCGGCGGAGGACAGGAACAGGGCATAGCCCACAAAGTCGCTGGGTTCCGCCAGACGGCCCACGGGCTCCCGGTTCAGGAAGTTCTTGTATACCTGGGACTCGGGATCGAACATCCACTCGGTCAGATCGCTGCGGAATACGGTGGGGCAGATGGAATTCACATTGATCTTGTACTTGGCGGTGAGGTCGGCGGCCAGGCAGTTCACCATCAGGTCCGCGCCGCCCTTGCTGGTGCAATAGCCGGTGTAGCCCGCCATGCCCCGCTTGCTGCGCTGGGAGGTGACCACCACCATCTTGCCGCCCTTGCCCTGGGCGACCATCTGCTCCGCCACGAATTTGGTGACGATGTACACGCTGCGGCAGTCCGCATCCATGATGTACTGCCATTCCTCCACGCTCTGGTCCAGAACGCTGGCGGGCTTATTGAAGCCGTGGCACACCGCCAGAATGTTCACTTCGCCGTACTTGGCCACGCAGGCCTTGATGCAGGCCTTCACATCCTCTTCCTTGGCGGGATCCGCCACAAAATAGGCGCAGTCGATCCCCTCGGCCTTGAATTCCGCCTCCAGGGCCTGGAGCTTCTTTTCGTTCCGGCCGGTCATAAACACCTTCGCGCCGGCATAGCCGTAGGCCTTGGAAAGCACGCAGCCCAGGGCGCCGGTGGCGCCGGTGACCAGGGCGACCTTACCCTCCACGGAAAACATCTTCTCCACAAAGCTTTTTTCCACCGCTACCATGATGATCTCCTCCTTATCCAATCTGGTTTGCTTGTTTTATTACTATATAATAAAGTTATCTCCCGTGCAATTCTTACTTCCTTGTAAGTAGGTTACTTTTTAGTTATGCCTTTCTTTTTTATAAACAATCATGTATAATTCAGTTAATGATAGAATCCTGATGGTATGAGCACTTTTGTCCCTGCGGAGAAAGGAGATTCCCGCAATGGCCAGAGAGGATTTTTCCCAACCCATCAACCCCTATCACTATGCCCTGCACTGTCTGGGCGGAAAATGGAAAATGACCATCCTGCATGAGATCTACACCCACGGATCCATCCATTTCAACCAGACCCTGAAGGTCATTCCCCTTTCGGAAAAGGTGCTGAGCCAGCAGCTCAAGGAGCTCATCGCAGACGGGCTGGTGAAGCGCAGCGTGGAGAGCGAGACCTTCCCCCCCTCCACCGTCTATGAGCTCACGCCGGAGGCCAGGCAGCTCATCCCCGCCCTGGATATCCTCTATATCTGGAGCATCCGGCAGATGGACGCCAAGGGGATCCCCATCGACGCGGACGCCTTCGTGGTGCACAAGACGGAAAACTATGTCAAGGCGCTGGGGGATATTATGGAGGCCAACGGCTATTACGAGGGCCTGGAGCGCAGCCCAAAGCGGTGAGCAGCCGGGGCGGAAAAACCACATCGGCAAAAAACATGGATATATTATTTCAAGGAGGGAACAGCGCTATGATCAACACAAAGCACCGGATCGAATTCGACCCGGAAAAGTGCGTTGGCTGTCAGCAGTGCTACAAATCCTGCTTCGTGGACGTGATCCGCTGGGACGCGGAGGCCAAGAAGCCCGTCTTCAAGTATGTGGAGGACTGCGAGCATTGCTTCTACTGCCAGAGCGTATGCCGGAAGGACGCGATCCGGGTGATCCCGGATTACGCCAGCGAGCATCTGCTTCAGCATTTCGACGCTTACAGGTGAGGTGAACGAGATGAGCGAATGGAACAAACTGAGCTGTGATGTTCTGATCATCGGCGGCGGTATCGGCGGCCTGTCCTGCGCCACCGCCATCAAGGAGCATAACCCCGAGGCCGACGTGCTGGTGGTGGAGAAGAACTTCGCCGGCTTCGCCGGCAAGGCCAACCGGGGCGGCGGCGTGCTCCAGTACTTCGATCTGGATAAGATCGATCCCAAGGAATTCGTAGCCTTCCATACCCAGAAGATCGGCGCCTGGTTCACGGATCAGGAGCTCATGGAAAAATACGTCTCCATGAACACCTACATGCTGGATAAGCTGCTGGAGTGGGGCTGCAACCTGCCCAAGAAGGACGGCAAGTTCATGGTCATGCCCACCGGCCCCATGACCGCCATGATCCGGGTGGATCTGGATATCACCCTCCGGGTACGCCAGACCGCCCAGAAGCTGGGCGTGCGCTTCATGGACAAGACCGTTATGGCCGACCTGATCACCGACGGGGGCCGCATCGCCGGCGCCACCGTGTTCAGCGTTCTGGACGGGACCTACTCCGTCATCGGCGCGAAGAAGGTCGTCCTGGCCACCGGCAGCCAGAACTACCGCATGGGCTCCATGTGGTCCAACGGCCGGGGCGACGGCATCAAGGCCGCCTACAAGGCCGGGGCCGAGCTGCGCAACGCCGAGTTCGGCAACTTTGCCCAGCTGGTGCGCATCCGCAGCCACAATGAGGTCGTCTTCGGCGAAAACTCCATGTACAACGCCAAGGGCGAATATATCTCCAAGAACTTCCTGAAAAACGGCCGGGAGACCGACATCAACAGCAACGCCATCCGGGAATGGTACCTGAATATGATCAATGGCACCGGCCCGGTGCACCTGGAGATGGGTCCCCCCATGGGCGGGCCTCCGGCGGGCGGACCCCCGGCGGGCGGACCTCCGGCGGGCGGGCCCCCGGCGGGCATTCCCGCGGGCGGCGGCCCCAACGGCGGGCGCAGCGGCCCCGACGCCTTCATGAACCAGCCCTATGCCGAGCGCTTCCGCAAGCTGAATGACGGCTCCGGCGCGAAGGTGGATACGGACATGGAGGTCTGCCCCATGCTCATCGGCGAGCAGTCCTGCATCCGGGTCGACCACCATATGAAGACCACCGTGGACGGCCTCTACGCCATCGGCGACTGCAGCTACTGCGGCTCCGGCCTGGCGGGCGCCGTGCCCGCGCCTCCGGGACGCAACCGCGGCTCCGGCATCCTGAACGCCGTGTTCGCCGCCCTGTGCTGCGCAGAGGAAGTGGGCGCCGCGGATCTGAGCGGCGAGGCCGCGCCTCTCTGCGATAAGCAGGCTCAGGCCACCATCGACCATATCGGCGAGTTCCTGGCCCGGAAGGACGGCGTCCGCCCCGAGGACGTCATCGCCGTGGTGCAGGAGGCCATGGTCCCCATGGAGCAGAGCGTCTTCATGAAGGAGGACCGGATGCTGAAGGCCCTGGACCTGGTGGAGAAGGCCAAGGCGATGCTCCCCACCATGAAGGCCGCCGATATGCATGAGGCCATGAAGTGCCTGGAGGCGGAAGCCATGGTGCTCTCCGCCGAGCTGCACTACCGCACCAGCCTGCTGCGGAAGGAATCCCGCGGCTGGTTCCTGCGGGAGGATTATCCCCTGGAGAACGACGCGGAATGGCTGAAATGGATCATCGTGAAGCAGGATAACGGCGAGATGACCTTCCGCACCGAGGATCTGCCCCTGGATAAGTGGGCCTTCAAGCCCCATCCCCTGGTGCCCATCACGGAGGAGGAGAAGAACGGCCCCCTCTATAAGTACTATGTCCGACCTCTGGTCCCCGCCCCCCAGGAGCGGTACAATATGGCCGAGCTGCCCTCCGATCCCTCCATGGGCCTCCTGGCCGAGGACATGAACAAGCTGCTGGATCCCGGCTACCTCCCCATCGAGGTGGGCTTCTGCAACCTGCCCAACGGCTGCGCCATGCTGGCCAACCTGACCCCCATGCCCGGCGTCACCCCGGAGATGTTCGATTTCTGGTTCGCCTGGCACGGCGTCGAGGCCATGCGCTACAAGATCTGGAACCATGACGACCACTATTTCGTCCAGACCCAGAACATGGAAAAGGCCCTGGATAAATCCCTGAGCCTGAAGGAGCGGTACTGGGATACGGTCCACCATGTGGAAGAGGACTGCAACATGGGCAAGCAGACCATCTTCATCAACTTCCGGAATCCCGCGGATATCGGCTTCGATCCCGAGAAGCTGAAGAACTTCGACGGCACCGTGGTCTGCGCCGGCAACGAGCAGTCCCCCACCATCATGGTCCACTGCATCCGGCGTGTGCCCGGCGGCTGCGAGCTCCGCTCCCGCTTCTTCATGGGCTATAACGTGGTGGACGGCAAGCCCCACAAGATGCTGCCCGAGGGCGTGACCATGCCCCTCGCCCCCGTGCAGGCCCTGCTGAAGCACAATATCAAGGAGTTCACCAACCTGGCGGCCATCCTGCCCGAGGTATACAACGAGTTCATCGACGATTTCACCAAGTAAATCCTTCCCCAGGCATATTGAGGCCCCCGGCGCGTCCGCGCCGGGGGCTGTTTACATTAACCGGAAGCCTTGTTAACCAGGCAGTACCTGGGGCAAATACCTGCAAACGGAGGTATGAAGCGGAAGCTTTAATCATTCTGATCGGCGTTATGTCCAACCAGACCTGCAATAGTAGAAATTAAGAGGGAACTCTAATCTGATTGGGCGAGCTGGAAAGCGCAATATCTACAATAGTAGAAATTAAGAGGGAACTCTAATCAGCTGTGTCCTCCCGTTGAAGTACTCGGATCTACAATAGTAGAAATTAAGAGGGAACTCTAATCGGCAACGTGCTGGCTGAGCCTTTGATTGTTATCTACAATAGTAGAAATTAAGAGGGAACTCTAATCAGCGACGGGACTTCCTTTCTCCCCAGTTATCTACAATAGTAGAAATTAAGAGGGAACTCTAATCGATCGCCCAGGGGGAGCTGGGGTATACGATCTACAATAGTAGAAATTAAGAGGGAACTCTAATCCGGTATGGATAAGGAGGACTAATTATATCTACAATAGTAGAAATTAAGAGGGAACTCTAATCGGTCGATGGTGTCACCGAAGTTAAAACATCTACAATAGTAGAAATCAAGAGGGAACTCTAATCCCATATGTCGCCGGAAACCCATAGTTCGATCTACAATAGTAGAAATTAAGAGGGAACTCTAATCCCTTGTCTTGTTATTCTTCACAAATTTGGTCTGCATCAATGTGCAGGATGAACAAATCTCAATGAAAAAAGCACTCATAAGTCCCCTCCATAAGAACAGGATACCATATTCAGACCGGGGTTTGCAATCAGGAAATAATCAGCAGGTCCTCATCCTAGTTCCTGGCGTACCCGTATTTCTCCACCCGACAGGAGGAGCTCAAATGAAATACATATACGCTGTCCTGCTGTCCGAACTGCGGCATCCAGGTGTTCCGGATATCCGTTTCGATGTTATTCAGCAGCCTTTCGCCGTTGTCGATTTCATAGACAGAGTACTGTAATCTATGACCGAACTTGCGGATATACTTGTTGAATTTTGTCCGTTTCTTATCATTCTCGATGTCATAACTGATAATGATCATTCCGGTCCCTCCTCCAGTTCAAAAACGGGAAACGCATCTGCTTCCAGCCCTTTCATAAAGCAACGGTAATACTCCTGCACATAGGCAAATATTCGTTCCTTATTAGGTCAGCTTTTCTGTGTCTGCATCCAAACCATGAAAATAGATCGAAGCCGGACAGAATACGAAATCGTTCAGGTTGGAAATGGGAATAGCATTCTCACTCATGGCTTTGCACGTACCTCATCCAATCCTCCCGTTTTACCCTTTTGAATCTGTGCTTGGGATCTTCCCGCATCTCGCGGAGCATGAGGAGGGCTTTGCGGGCGATATTATATGCTCCGTTGGCGTCGGCGTTTTCCGGAAGGCCGCTGTCCTTCGGCAGAGTTTTGGTATCGAAGAATTTACCTTTTTCATCCCGCACCGGGGATACCAGATCGTCCTCCTGACCGTTGGGGATGCTGTTGCGCATCTGGAGCATGAGCCGAAACAGATAGAGAAAGCCCTCCAGGACTTCTTTCTCCGGCCGGTCCAGCAGCTGCTGACGGATATCCCCCGAAGTATCGATCCCATAGCGATCATAGAAGCGCCGGAATTCTCCGGTCAGGTCTATCTCGTCCCAACTCCATTGCCCGGATTTTCGATCCCGATAGCTGCGGACCCGCTTCCCATAGCTCCATAAAGTCCATTTTTTTCTGGGAGAGCTTGCCGTACCGTCAAACTTCCCGTAGTCTACCTCGATTGCAAACAGATCCTCCTCCGGTACGTAGCGAATCCCCTCCAATTTTCCGATCAGTTCCAGAGCCGCAGCCACAGAGGTGTATCGGGGATACAGCAGGTCCACAAAGCCGGTAACCGGGTCGATCTTGCTGGTAAAACCGGGATCCACATAGAGAACGAAGCCGTTCTGCAGTCTTCGCTCTCCCACATGCTGCGGCTTCGCCGCCAGTTGGTACGCATGCAGCAGACCGCCGGGTGCATCAGGTTCTTCACCCTTGTCCGTCAGAAAAGAGAGCTTGTCGATGAGGGCGTTTTCAAATTTCTGATAGACTTGCCGTTCCACCTTCTTCCGGCTGTTTTTGAAGCCGGGATTCAGATCCTCCAGGGCAATCACCGCGTCGTACTTTTCTATCAGCAGGCAGAGCTCATGGATCACCTGGCTGAGATAGCCCTCTTTCAATTCCTTGATGCCCTGGATTGTGCTCCAGTTTTTCCGGGCCTCCTCGTTTTCCTTTTCCCGCCTGACCAGCTTTGCCTGATAATCAACAGGGAACCCGTTCTTCTGCCCCAGCGCATTCAGAGATCGCTGCTCCAGAATGCGTCCCTGTCCGTCGATGACGCAGATATACAGGAGGTTCCGTTCTCCCCGGTCAATGCCGATGATCCGGGTCTCCGGGTCCGCTGCCAGCGCTTCACGGACTTCCTCATCCAACTTGAAGGGCTTCGACGGTGCCTGGGTATTCAATTCGATAGAAATATGGAGAGAATACTGCGGTCTCGTGTAGCGTTTATCCTTGATCAGATCGTATGGGAACACGCTTTCCGGCTTCTGCGCCGCCCGGTATGTATCCTTATTGGGGATAGGCTGCCCCGATGGGTGGGTGATTTTTTCCTTTAAGCTGGCCTTGCGGTAGAACAGCTCCGCTCCGCCGCTGAGCTTGAACACGGTATCTGCCAGATTTCGTTCGTCGAAGAGCATGCGGAAATACAGGGTATGGAGGTTCGGCTTTCCTTTGCTGTATGCGGAGAAATCCTTATTGTAGATCTGGAAAAGATAGAGCTTGCCCTCATTAACAAGCGACTCGATGTATTTTCGGGATATCGGTTCAAAACTAAGCTGATAGGCCTGGCGATCAATATCATCCGTAGAATCCTTGAAACTCGCATAATCCCTGCTTTCCCGAAAAACAAAAGTCGTGCCCTGCAAATACTCGCAGACTCTTTCCTTATAATAATCGATGAACTCCGCCAAGTCAGAAGGATTGAACTTCTCGTTGCTGACAGAATAACTCTTGCTTTTTCTTATCCGATTAATATTATCCGGGAGGTACTTGTTCTTATATTCTTCCAATTGCAGGTTTTCCCCTTGGTGCTCACCGGTTTTTTCCTTCCGACCCTTCCGACAAACGGTTTTACCGGTTTCATCGACCATCAGGTTCTGTACGTCTTTTGAGGGGTCAGCCATTTGCTGGTAATGCATTTTTTCAAAACAATCGCTTTCATCGATCGGCTTCGGATAATCGGCAAACGCGCCCCGTGCCTTCTCATTCATGACTCCAAGATAATACACACCTGCTTCGCGAAGGATGATTGCCATATAGTCCTTTTCCTTGTTTTCAGGCCAACTTTTCAGGAACTGCGGATTGCGGAAATTCAGTTTGAATTTTTCCTGTGAGTAGGGTTTCTGCGTCACATAATTCCGTACCCGGTCATACAGTCGGTCGAACTCCCGCAGGATATCCCACAAGGGCAGCAGTTCCCCATAAAACTCCGCGTCGCCCCGACTCCCCTTCTCCGTCCCGACGAACGGCCGTATCTGTCCTTCCAGCGCCTTTACGTCATCCAGCAGCGCCTTGAGAGGACCGATCACTGTTTCGTTTTTAGTCCGCAATCCTTCTGGCGCTGTTTTCAGCAACGGCTCCGCTTCAGCGTAGCGCTCTTGTAAGGCCGCCGCCGCCGAGACCACCTTCTCCTTCCAAAAATCCGCCGGCGAGGAAATCTCTCTTTCCTGCACACAGGCGACTTCCTCCGCTAATTCCGCCGTTTCCCGCAGGGAAAAGCAGTTCTCTTTGTTCCAGGCTTTCTCCCTCTTATCCTCGTAGTCCTTTGGCCGCTTTTTCCCGGACAGTTTCAAATCATACCGGGCGAACCACGCATCCCGGATATCTGACCATGCGCCGCATGCACCGCTGGAGTATGCGCGTACTCCGGCCTGGTCCAGGTAGATCCCCGCCTGATCATACTGCTCGAGGTCCGCAAACAGCCGGTACAGCTTATCCCGAACCGTCAACAGTCCCAGCCCTTCTCCATCGCCAGCAAAGCACTTCCCAACGGCAGCATAAACCTCTTCGTCAGTTTTGAACTCCTCAGGTATCCAGGAATAGCTCTTTCGCTCGCTGAGAATCATTTTGTACAGGGGCTTGAGTTTTGGCAGCCGGTCCTCCCTGGCACAGCTCTGGTTGTGTTCGTTGATCAGTTCGTTCATACCCCGGATGCTCTTGCGCTCTGCACCAGTATAGCCGCCTAAGGCGGTATTGTACCGATCAATGCCCCTCTGGGTGAGTACGCCGTTAAAGCCCTCCAGACGGAACAGCCCCTCCAGATCGATCTCCTTTTCCCGCAGCAGATCACGAAGTTGATCGATTACTTCTCTCCGCAGCCCTGTCTTCACCTTTTCAAAGGCGCTGAGGTTGTCCAAAAAGCGCGGGAGATTTTCCTGGACGCAGCGATTCCCAATGGCCGTTGGGATTGCTTCTTTGGAATAGACGTTTTTTCGGTTGTCGTTGAATCCGTACAGATACGTGTAAAAGCTGCTGAAGCCTGCGACGATCGCCTTATCCTCCTCCCTTTCCAGCTGCGGAGGAAGCAGTTCGGTCAGCATCTCCTTCCCAAACAGCCTGCGATAGTTTTCGTTCGCAGAAAACGCGCCTCCCTTCTCTCCGCTCAGAAGGGTACGATACGTTTGCTCGAGCTCCTGTTTGCTTTTTTCCTCCGTATCGCTTCTTGACGTCTTCTCATATAACGCCCGATACTTCTCCAGTTCGGGAAGCCTTACGACGCTCAGCACCTCATCGATGAGACGGATATGATACTCGTCGATGAGTTCTTTCAACCGGGCATAGTCTTTGGCCCGCTGCTCGTCTTCCTCGATATACTCTCTGACATGGATGTATTCCTCCGTTTTCCCCTGTGGGATCAGAGAAAAACGCAGCGTCTTGGAAACTTTGTATTTTCCGGTGAACTGTTCAATTTTGCGCATATCTGCATCTCCTTATCGGGATGGTTTTTGTTTCCAGTATATCAAGCATTCAAACCGGATTCAATATATACTCTTGGGCAACTGGGCAGAGTAAAGCCCCCGGCAGGAAAAAAAGCCGGGGGCCAGAGCGTCCCATATACCTACCCTATTCCGTCATCAGCACCGCACGGCAGGGGGCGCCGTCCGCGTCCCCCAGGTTCAGGGGCAGGGCGCTGAGGAAATACCGCCCGTCGGGCACCCGATTCAGGCGCAGCCCCTCCAGCAGGACCTTTTCGGCGCCCAGGAGGATCAGATGCACCTCCATGGGGGCCTCCTCCGGTCCCACGGTCTGGCTCTCCACCCCCAGGAGACGGAGGGGGGAGGCGGCGAAGACCCGGGCGGCCCCGGCGGAGACCACGCAGTCCCCCCGCAGGAGGAGGCGCTCCGCAGCGCCGCATCTGGCCGCCAGGCGCAGAAGGGCTTCCGCCCGCTCCCCGGTCAGCTCCCCGGCGCAGGTATACACCAGGGCGGGCCCCAGGAAGATGGCCGGATCCAGCTCCCCGACGGTCTTCCCCTCCCGGATGAAATGGAAGGGGGCGTCCGCATGGGTGCCGTTATGGGCGCAGAGGCTCAGGGCGGTGAGGTTGTACGCCGCCCCCTCCTCCATGCTGTTGATCCGCTCCCGTTTCGGGGCGGGATCCCCGGGAAAGACCCGGCAGGAAAACAGCTCCTGGGAAATATCCAGTATCATGGTCTCCCTACTTCTTCCCAGAGAGCAGATCCGCCGCGCCGCCCAGAATGGAGCCCAGGATCCCGTCTACCCCGGTCTTTTCCCCCTTCAGCACCTTCACCGCCGCGTCCCGGGTATTCTTGTCCGCCGCCCTGTACAGCTCCACCAGCTTCTTTTCCGCTGCGGTGAGCTGCACTTCATCCTTTTTCGCCGCCGTCTTCTTGGCGGCGGGCTTGCTTCCCTCCTTCGCCGCGTTCAGCAGGGAGGCCTGGGTCACCCCCGTGGCCTTGGCAATGGCCTTCAGCTGGGCCTGGCTCAGGTCGAGCTCTCCCCGCTCCGCCTTGCTGATATCCGCCGCGGTGAGGCCGGAGATCTTCTTTGCCAGCTGCTCCTGGGTGAGCTTCGCCCCGGTGCGGGCTTCCTTGATGAGCGCGCCTACCTTATTCGCCATGGTGATAACCTCCCGTATTGATGAAATTCAATCGCCGTATCCGTTTGGGTTATTGCGCTGCCAGTTCCAGCTGTCCCGGCACATGTCCCCCAGGTCCCGCTCCGCCCGCCAGCCCAGGACCCGCTCCGCCTTTTTCGGGTCGGCATAGCAGACGGCGATATCCCCGGGGCGGCGGGGATCGATCACATAGGGGATCTTCACGCCGCTGGCGGCTTCAAAGGCGGCCACCAGCTCCAGCACGCTGTATCCCCGGCCGGTGCCCAGGTTGAAGACCTCCACGCCCCCCGCCCGGATGGCCTGCAGGGCCGCGGCATGACCCCGGGCCAGGTCCATGACATGGATATAGTCCCGCACCCCGGTGCCGTCCGGGGTTTCATAGTCCTTGCCGAAAACATGGAGCTTCTCCAGCTTGCCCACCGCCACTTGGGTGATATAGGGCATGAGGTTATTGGGCACTCCGCTGGGATCCTCCCCCAGCAGGCCGGAGGGATGGGCGCCGATGGGGTTGAAGTACCGGAGGATCACCACCCGCCAGGGATCCTTGTCCCCGTTCTTCAGGTCGGCGGTGTACAGGTCCCGAAGGATTTCCTCCTGCATCCACTTGGTCCAGCCGTAGGGGTTGGTGCACCGGCCCTTGGGGCAGTTCTCCGTGATGGGGATCTCCGCCGGGTCCCCGTATACCGTGGCGGAGGAGGAGAAGATGATGCTCTTGCATCCGCTGCGGCGCATGACGTCCGTGAGGGTCAGGGTGCCGCCCACATTGTTCTCATAGTACTCCCAGGGCTTCCCCACGGATTCCCCCACGGCCTTCAGCCCCGCGAAGTGGATGACGCAGTCGAAGCGGTGCTCCGAAAACACCTGCTCCAGGGCGGCCCGGTCCCGCACGTCCGCCCGGTAAAAGGGGACCCTCCCCCCGGTCAGCTCCTCCACCCGCTCCTGCACCCTGGGGCTGGAGTTGGAGAGATTATCCAGGCAGACCACCTCGTGTCCCGCCTGCAGCAGCTCCACCTGGGTATGGGAGCCGATATATCCGGCGCCGCCGGTGACCAGGATCTTCATCGCCGGCCTCCCTTCATTCCACAGTGACGCTCTTGGCCAGGTTCCTGGGCTTATCCACATCCAGGCCCCGGGCCACGCTGATATAGTATCCCAGGAGCTGCAGGGGCACCACCACCAGGCTGCCCACAAAATGCTCGTCCGCCCTGGGCACATAGATCGTGAAGTTCACCTCGTCCTCCACGCTGTAGTTCCCGTAGCTGGTGAGGCCCATGAGGTAGGCCCCCCGGGCCTTGCATTCCGCCATGTTGCTGACGGTCTTCTCCAGCAGGGCGCTCTGGGTGAGGACGCCGATCACCAGGGTGCCGTTTTCCAACAGGCTGATGGTGCCGTGCTTCAGCTCCCCGGCGGCATAGGCCTCCGAGTGGACATAGCTGATCTCCTTCATCTTCAGGCTGCCCTCCAGGCTCACCGCGTAATCCAGCCCCCGGCCGATGAAGAACACATCGTGGGCATGGGAATACTTGGAGGCAAACCACTGGATCCGCTCCTTATCCTCCAGCACCCGCTCGATCTTCCCGGGCAGCGCCTCCAGCTCCTGAAGATAGCGGGCATATTTCCCGTCGTCCATCCTGCCCCGGACCTTCGCCAGCTGCACCGCAAAGCAGTACATGGCGGCCAGCTGGGCGCTGTACGCCTTGGTGGTCGCCACGGCGATCTCCGGCCCCGCCAGGGTATAGAGCACATGCTCCGCCTCCCGGGCGATGGTGGAGCCCACTACGTTCACCACGGCCAGGGTATGGAGGGAGGCCTCCTTTGCCTTCCGCAGGGCAGCCAGGGTATCCGCCGTCTCCCCGGACTGGGAGATGACGATCACCAGGGTGCGGGGATCCAGGGGCAGGTTCCGGTACCGGAATTCCGAGGCCAGCTCCACCCGCACGGGCAGGCCGGCCATATCCTCCAGCACATACTGGGAGACCATGCCCACATGCCAGGCGGACCCGCAGGCCGCAATGCATACGGAGGAGATATCCCCCAGCAGCTCATCCGTGATCCCCGCGCCGGAGAGGTCGATGCGTCCCTCCCTCACCAGGCTGTTCAGGGTATCCCGCACCGCCTTGGGCTGCTCATGGATCTCCTTGAGCATGAAGTGCTCATAGCCCTCCTTCTCCGCCGCCTCCGCATCCCAGGTGACGGTGGTGAGCTCCAGCTTGATCTCGTCCCCGTTCAAGTCGAAGAACTGCACCTGGCCCGGCAGGATCCGGGCGCACTGGAGGTCGCCGATATAGTACACCTGCCGGGTATACTTCAGGATGGCGGGGATATCCGAGGCCAGGAAGGACTCCCCCTCCCCCATGCCGATGATCATGGGGGAATCCCGCCGGGCGGCGTAGATCTCCCCGGGATAATCCTTGAACATCAGGGCCAGGGCATAGGAGCCCCGGGTCCGGACCATCATGCGGTTGATGGCGTCCATGGGACCCAGCTTGTATTTCTTGTAATAGTAATCCACCAGCTTGATGAGCACCTCGGTATCCGTGCCGCTGTAAAACTGGTAGCCGTGGCTCAGGAGCTTTTCCTTCAGCTCCTCATAGTTTTCGATGATGCCGTTATGGACGCCCACCACGTCCGATTCCACCGGACCGGAGGCGGAGCCCCGGGCATTCCCGCTCACATGGGGGTGGGCGTTCGTCTGGGTGGGTTCCCCGTGGGTGGCCCAGCGGGTATGGCCGATGCCGCAGGTCCCGGGAAGGGCGCGGCCGTAATCCACCTTCTCCGCCAGGTTCCGCAGCTTGCCCGTGGCCTTCACCACCTCCGCCAGCCGGTCTCCGCAGCGCACCGCCAGCCCGGCAGAGTCATACCCCCGGTATTCCAGCCTGCTCAGCCCCTCCAGCAGCACCGGCGCCGCAGGACGGGAGCCCGTATATCCGACGATTCCGCACATGGTTCCGCACCTCCTTAAAACCGAATTATTGTATCACAGAACGGGCAGGAACTCAATCCATATTCCCCGGCTGGGCGGGCCTTGTCCTTGAAGCGGATCACATCGCCCCCGCCCGGACCCGGGGCAAAAACGCTGAGGGAGGAAAACGCCCGATTTCTCCCGGTTACGCTTGTCCCCCGCCCCGGGGCGTGATACAATAATTGAATCAGAAAAACGGGAGGGGTGAGAAGATGCTGACGCTGATCCTGGGCGGCGCGGGAAGCGGCAAGACCCGGCTGGCCTATCGCCAGTTTCGGGACGCCATGGAGGCGGGCAGGACCGGGTTGGTGCTTCTCACCCCGGAGCAGCAGTCCCACCGGGCGGAGCGGGAGCTGGCCGCCTTCTGCGGCCCCGCCCTCAGCCTCCATGGGGAGGTGCTGAGCTTCACCCGGCTGTACAGCCGGGCGGCGGCGGAGCTGGGGGGGCTGGCAGACCCTATCCCGGACCGGGGCGCCCGGCTCCTGCTCCTGGCCGTGGCCCTGGAGGAGATCGCCCCCCTGCTCCGGCAATACGGGGACCGGGGAAGGCGGGGGGACTGGCTCCCCCAGCTTCTGGACGCGGTGGAGGAGCTGGAAAGCTCCCTCACGGAGCCGGAAGCCCTGATGGCCGCGGCGGAGTCTGCGGCGGGCAGCATACGGGATAAGCTCTATGACCTGGCCCTGGTGCAGCAGGCCTACCGGGCGGCCCTGGACCGTCGCCTGGGGGACAGCCGGGACCGGATCCGCCGCCTGGCGGACATGGCGGAGGCCTGCTCCGCCGGGGCCGGCGGCCTCTGGGCGGACGGCTTCACGGATTTCACCGCCGCGGAGCTGGAGGTCTTGGACGCCCTCCTCCGCCGGGGCACGGACCTGACCGTTACCCTGCCCCTTCCCGACTGGGCGGAGGAGGACGCGGAGGCCTTCCGCCTGCCGGAAAACACCTTCCGGCGGCTCACCCGCCTGGCCTCCCTTCGGGGGACGGAATGCCGCATCCTCCGCTGCGCCGGGGAGGAGGACCCCGCCCCCGCCCTGCGGCGGCTGGCGGAGGGGCTGTACCGTTACGGGGAAGCCCCCGCTCCCCGGGAGGAGGAGCCCCCCCCGGTGGAGCTGATGCAGACGGCGAATTATTCCGGGGAGTGCCGCTATGCCGCCGCCCGGATCCTGGAGCTGCTGCGGCAGGACCCCTCCCTGCGCTTCGGGGACTTTGCCGTGGCCGCCCCGGACTACGGCGGAAAAGGCCCTCTGCTGGAGGCCGTGTTCCGGGAATACGGGATCCCCTTTTTCGTGGAGGAGACCGCCGGCCTGGGGGACACGGGCCTGGCCGCCTTTGTGCTGGACGCCCTGAATACCGCCGCCGGGGGCTTTGCCTACCGGGATATGTTCGCCTGCCTGAAATCCGGTCTGGCGGGGCTCAGCCCCGGGGAGACGGACCGGCTGGAGAATTACTGCCTGCTGTGGAACATCCGGGGAGAGGGGACCTGGGGCCAGGAGGCCTCCTGGGACCGGCACCCCCGGGGCTATGTGCCCCAGCGCACGGAGGCGGATGAGAAGGAGCTGGCGGAGGTGGACGCCCTGCGCCGCCGGGCCGCCGCCCCCCTGCTGAAGCTCAGCGCCGCCCTGAAGAGGGCGGAAACGGGGCGGGAATACCTCGCCGCCCTGACGGACTACCTCCTGGCAGCGGATATCCGGGCCGGGCTCAGCGCCCGGGCCGCGCGGCTGGAGGAGCTGGGGGACCCCCAGGCTGCCCGGGACTGCCTTCGCCAGTGGGACGCCCTCTGCGCCTGCCTGGACCAGTTCTGGGAGGCCCTGGGGGAGGTGCGCCTGGAGGAAAAGGACTTTCTGCGCCTGCTTGAGCTGCTGCTCCGGAACCGGGACATGGGCTCCATCCCCGCCGCCCTGGACTGCGTCTCCCTGGGCTCCCCCGGAAGGCTTCGGGGGCGGAAGCCCCGGGTCCTTCTGCTGCTGGGGGCGGAGGATTCCGCCCTTCCCGGCGCCGAGGACGGGGTCGGCTTCTTCTCCCCGGAGGAGCGGCGCGCCCTCTTCGACCTGGGCCTGCGCCTGGAGCAGGACCGGGAGGAGGGTCTCTCCCGCCGCCTGTACGACCTGTATCAAATCGCCGCCGCCCCCCGGGAGCGGCTGATCGTGAGCTTTTCCGGGCCGGATGCCCGGCCCAGTCTCCTGCAGCGCCGGGCCATGGCCCTGCTGGGGGTGGATATGGGCCGGGAGGAGGACCTGGGGGAAAGACATCTCTGCGCCGCGCCGGAGCCGCTGTTCCGCCTCGCCCTGGCGGGGGGCAGCCGTCTCGCCCTGGCCGCGGCCCGGGTGACGGATCGGGAGCGGCTGGAACGGGTGCGGGCCTCCGCCCTCCGTTCCCGGGGCAGCCTGTCCCCCAAGGCGGCCTCCGCCCTGTACGGCCGGGAGCTGCGCCTCACCGCCTCCCGCACGGAGACCTTCTATACCTGCCGCTACCGGTATTTCCTCCAATACGGCCTGAAGGCCGCCGAGCGGAAAACCGCCGGGTTCCAGGCCCCGGAGCTGGGAACCTTCCTTCATTTCGTGCTGGAGGGGGTTTGCCGGGAGGCCGCCGCCCGGGGCGGCTTCCGGGACCTGGGGGAGGAAACCCTGAAAGCGCTGGCGGAGAAGTATACCGGGGAGTACATCCGGCTGTATCTCCGTCCGGCCCAGCTGCGGGATCCCCGCTTCCGCTACCTCTTTACCCGCCTCCGCCGGAGCGTGGACCTGATCCTCCGGGACGTGATCGGGGAGCTGGCGGTGAGCCGGTTTACCCCCATGGACTTCGAGCTGCGCTTCGGCCTGGGGCCGGATGAGCTCCCCCCTCTCCGGGCGGGAGACGTGAGCCTGGGGGGCGTGGCGGACCGGGTGGACGGCTGGCTGGACGGGGATACCCTGTACCTTTGCATCGCGGATTACAAGACGGGGAAAAGGACCTTCAGCCTCACGGACGTCTGGTATGGGCTGGGGATCCAGATGCTCCTGTACCTCTTCGCCCTGGAGGCGGACGGCCCGGCGCGCTACGGCGTCAGCCGCATCGTCCCTGCCGGGGTCCTGTACGCCCCGGCCCGGGACCTGTTTCTGGACATGTCCCGAAGCAGCAGTCCGGAGGAGATCGCCAAGGCCCGGCAGAAGGCCCTGCGGCGCAGCGGTCTGCTCCTGGCGGACGCGAGGGTGCTTCAGGCCCGGGAGGAGGGGGATCAGCCCCGGTACCTCCCCGTGGCCTACCGGGACGGCGTTCCCACGGGCTCCGTGGCCACCCTGGCCCAGCTGGGCCGGCTGGCGGCCTATGTGAAAAAGCTGCTGGAACGGATGGGCTCCGCCCTCCGCTCCGGCTCCATCCAGGCGGACCCCCTGTGCCGGGCCGGGAGCAGCGTGCCCTGCGACTGGTGCCCCTATACCGCCGCCTGCGCCTTCCAGGAGGGGCAGGGGGAGGACCGGTACCGGCAGATGGAGCGCCGCGCAGGGGACGAATTCTGGCAGGAGCTGGGAAAGGAGGCGGCGCAGAATGGCTGATTTTCCCCTCACCCCCGCCCAGCGGGCGGCGGTGGAGCACCGGAACGGCCCTCTGCTCATCGCGGCGGGCGCCGGCTCCGGCAAGACCCGGGTGCTGGTGGAGCGGCTGCTGGACCGCATCCTCCGGGATGATCTGGACCTGGACCGCTTCCTGCTCATCACCTATACCCGGGCGGCGGCGGCGGAGCTCCGCAGCCGCATCCAGGACGCCCTTTCCCAAGCTCTGGACCGGGACCCGGGAAGCCTCCGGCTCCGGCGGCAGCTCACCCTGGTGAACCGGGCCTCCATCGGCACCATCCACAGCTTCTGCGCCTCCGTCCTGCGGAAGCACGCCGTCCTCTGCGCCCTGCGGCCGGATTTCCGGCAGCTGGAGCCCGATGAGGAGGCGGTGATCCGGGGGGAGGTGCTGGAGGCGCTGCTGGAAACGCGGTACGGGGAGATGGAACCGGGCTTCAGCCTGCTGGCGGACAACCTGGGAAGCGGGATGGACGATTCCGCCCTGAAGCAGGCGGTGCTCCGGACCTTTGAGCAGGTCCAGTCCCACCCGGATCCCGAGGCCTGGCTCCGGGAGCAGTGGGAGGCCCCCGTCCCCGCCGGGGACGCGGCGGAGACCCCCTGGGGCGCCCTGCTCCTGTCCTCCGCGGGAAGGCGGGCGGAGTTCTGGCTCCGTCAGCTCCTGTCCGCCCGGGAGAAGCTGGCCGGAGAGCCCAGGCTGGAGGCGGGCTACGGCCCCGCCCTGGAGGGGGCGGCCCAGTCCATCCGGGCCTTCCGCGCCGCCCTGGAGGAGGGCTGGGACGCCGCGCGGGCGGCGGGTCCCATCGCGTACCCCGCTCTGCGGGGACCCAGGGGCATGGGGGATCATCCCCTGGCCCTGGAGATCAAGGCCCTTTGGGACCGGTGCAAAAAGCGCATGAAGCAGGTCACGGACCAGTTCACGGATTCCAGCGGCGACCACAACGCGGATTTTCAGGCGGTGCGCCCGGTGACGGACGCCCTCTTCCGCCTGACGGCGGACTTCTCCCGGGCCTACGGGGAGGAGAAGCGCCGCCGCAATGTATTGGATTTCTCCGATCTGGAGCACCTCTCCCTCCGCCTGCTCACGGAGGAGGACGGCGCTCCCTCTCCCCTGGCGGGGGAGCTCTCCGCCCAGTTCGAGGAGATCCTGGTGGACGAGTACCAGGACTGCAACCGGGTGCAGGAGCGGATCTTCCGGGCCATCTCCCGGGAGGGGAAGAACATCACCATGGTGGGGGACGTGAAGCAGAGCATCTACCGCTTCCGCCTGGCGGACCCCAGCCTTTTCCTGGAAAAATACACCGCCTACCGGGATGAGCCGGAGGCGGGAGAGGGACGGCGGGTGCTGCTCCGGGAGAACTTCCGCTCCGACGCGGGGATCCTCCGGGGGGTGAACGACCTGTTCTCCCGCATCCTCACCCGGGAGCTGGGGGAGCTGGACTATGGGGAGGCGGAGGCGCTGATCCCCGGCGCCGGGGCTTCGGATACCCCCGGCAGCTTCGAGCTGCGCCTGGCGGAGACCGGCGGTCCCGGCCTGGAGGCGGAGGCGGAGGCGGTGAGCCTTCGGGTCTCCCGGCTTCTGGAGGAGGGCATCCGGGTGAAGGACAAGGCCGGGGACCGGCCCCTGGCCGCCGGGGATATCGCCATCCTCCTGCGGGGGGCGAAGGACCGGGACCGGATCTTTGCCGCCGCCCTGGAGCGCCGGGGCATCCCCAGCGTCTGCCTGAAGGGGGGAGACAGCTTCACCGAGCGCCGGGAGGTGATCTGGGCCCTGAGCCTGCTGCAGATCATCGACAATCCCCGGCAGGATATCCCCCTCGTCGCCGCCCTGCGCAGCCCGGTCTGGAGCTTTTCCGCGGACCAGCTGGCCGCCCTGCGCACCGGGACCCGGGAGGGCTGCCTCTATGACGCCCTGGCCGCCCGGGGGGAGACGGACGCCCTGTGCGCCAAGGTCCTGAAGGACCTGGAGGACTATCGCCTCCTGGCCGCCGATCTCCCCGCGGACCGGCTCCTGACGGAGCTGTATGCCCGCACCGGCCTTCCCGCCGCAGCGGAGGCCCGGGAGAAGGGCTCCTCCCTCTGGCTGGAAGAGCTGGTGCGGCGCGCCCGGGACCTGGGCAGGACCGGCTGCAGAGGCCTGTTCCGCTTCGTCCTCCGGCTCCGGGAGGCGGAGGAGCGGCAGGCGGCCTCCGCCTCCCCGGGGATCAGCGGCGGCGGAGTGCGGATCACGACGATGCATGATTCCAAGGGGCTGGAATACCCCGTGGTGATCCTGGCGGACCTGGGCAGGCAGTTCCACCGGGCGTCCCAGGACGGCCCCATCCTCATCCATCCCCAGCTGGGGGCGGGCTGCCGGCGCAGGGACCCGGATCGGGGCATCGTATACGATACTCTCCCCCGCCTGGCGGTGCTGGAGCAGCTGAGGCGGGAGAACCTGAGCGAGGAGCTCCGGGTCCTGTATGTGGCCATGACCCGGGCGCGGCAGAAGCTGGTGGTCTTCCTCCGCTGCCGGGACCGGGTAAAGACCATGAACACCCTGGGCCTCTGGGCCTCGGAGCCCATCGATCCCCAGGCCCTGGCGGACTGCAGCTGCATGGGGGAATGGATCCTCATCGCCGCCCTGGCCCAGGGCCAGGCAGGCCCCTGGAGTCTGCTGCCCGCGGAGCTCTCCCCGGCGGAGGAAACGGCTGCGGCGCCGGAGGTCCTCCCCCCGCCGGAGGAGTCGGGAACGCCGGAGGAGGAGCTCCGGGCCGTGCTCCGCTGGCGGTATCCCCGGGCGGCGGATACCCGCCTGCCCTCCAAGCTCACCGCCACGGCCCTGCGGGAAACCGCGCGGCAGGCGGAGGCCGGGGAGGCGGCGGAGGAACTGCGGCAGGAGGGAACCCCTCCTCCCGGAGAAGCGTCCAAGGAACTGAAGCTCCCCGCCTTCCTCAGCGGGGAAAAGGCCCTCTCCCCGGCGGAGCGGGGCACCGCTCTGCACCTGGCCATGCAGTATGCCCGGCCCGAAGCCTGCCGGGATCCGGAGAGCGCCGCGGCGGAGGTGGCGCGGCTCCGGGAAAAGCGCTTCCTGCGTCCGGAGCAGGCCGCGGCGGTGGATCCCCGGAGGCTGAGCGACTGGTACGCCTCTCCCCTGGGCCGCCGGGTGCTGGCGGCGGAGGGGGTACACCGGGAATTCAAGTTCTCTCTGCTGGCCCCCGCCTCCCTGCTGGATCCGGCGGGACAGGGGGAAATGCTCCTCCAGGGCGTGGTGGACTGCTGGCTGGAGGAGCCGGAGGGGATCACCGTTATCGACTATAAAACAGACCGGGTGAGCCGGTCCGGGCAGGCTGCCCGGGCGGCGGAATACGCCCCCCAGCTCCGGGCTTACGCCTGGGCGCTGGAGCGGATCACCGGAAAGCGGGTCAACGCCGCTTATCTCTATTTCTTCTCCACGGGAGAAGCGATCCGGCTGGATTTGGGAAAGGAGTAAGATCATGGAAATGCGGATCCTGGACGGCGCGATGGGCACCGAACTCATGAAGCGGGGTTACGGCTCCAGCCCCTTCCCGGAGGAGGTGAACCTCACCGCCCCGGAGGTGGTGCGGGAGATCCAGCGGGCCTATGTGGAGGCGGGAAGCCAGGTGCTCTATACCTGCACCTTTGGCGTCAACCGCCGCCGGGTGCGGGGCTGCACCGTGGAGGAGGTCACCGCCGCCGCCATCGCCAACGCCCGGGCAGCCGCGGAGGGCCGGGCGGAGGTCTGGCTGGACGCGGGGATGCTGGGGGCCTTTCTGGAGCCCCTTGGGGACCTGCCGGAAAGCGAGGCGGAGGATATGTACGCCCAGTTCTTCCGGGCCGGCCGCGAGGCGGATGGGATCATCCTGGAGACCTTCTTCGACCTCCATGAGCTGCTGCTGGCGGTGGAGACCGCCCGGCGGGTCTGCCCGGAGCTGCCCGTGCGGGCCACCATGACCTTCCAGCCTACGGGGCGCACCTTCACCGGGACGGATATCCCGGAGGTCGCCCGGGAGCTGGAGGCGGCGGGCGCCGCCGCCATCGGCATGAACTGTTCCTTCGGTCCGGAGGAGGCCCTGCCGCTGGTGAGGCAGTTCAAGGAATGCAGTCCGCTGCCCCTGATCGTCAAGCTGAATGCCGGCACTCCGGATCTGAATACCGGCATCTATCCCCTGGACCCTGCGGCCTACGCCGCGGCCATGGTCCCGATCCTGGACCTGGGCATCTCCTATGTGGGCGGCTGCTGCGGCACCACGCCGGAGTATATCCGCGCCCTTCGGGCGGTGTGCAGATGAGTCCCGCGGCCATCATCTTTACCCTCCTTACCGCCGCGGCGGCCATTCTCCTCCTGTGGCGGGGGTGGAACGGCCGTCCCGCCCGGCTGGAGCCCGGCTGGGACCGGGACGGCCTGGAGGCGGAGCTGACCCGCTTCCATACCCCCGCGCCCCTCACCCGGCGGGATCTGCTGCCCATGCTGGTGATCACCGCCGCCTATGCCGCCGTGGCCTTCTGGGGCCTGGGGGACCGGCAGGGCCCCGTGGAATGGCAGCGCTTCGACCGGTCCGGATCCCAGGCCGTCGTCGCCCTGGCGGAGGAGGCGGAGCCCGGACGCATCGCCTATTTCACCGGCCCGGAGGCGGGCACCTACCGGCTGGAGGGCAGCCCGGACGGGAAGGAATGGACCCGGCTGGGGGAGCTGGACCAGACCTATGCCCAGGTGCTCCGGTGGAAGGACCTGGAGCCCGAGGAGAGCATATCGGTGAAATATCTCCGGATCCGGGCCAACTCCGGTCCCCTTCATCTGGGAGAGCTGGCGGTGTGGGACCGGGAGGGGGATCGGATCCCCTTCGGGGAGACCACGCCCCTGACGGACGAGCAGGACCTGGTGCCGGAGCGCTTCAGCTATCTCAACGGCACCTATTTTGACGAGATCTACCATGCCCGCACCGCATGGGAGCACATCGAGGGGGTATGGCCCTATGAGATCACCCATCCCCCCCTGGGGAAGATCCTCATCGGGGCGGGGATCCGCCTCTTCGGCATGACGCCCTTCGGCTGGCGCTTCATCGGCGTCCTTTTCGGCATCCTCATGCTCCCCATCCTCTTCCTCTTCCTGAAAAACATGACCGGCAGCACCCGGGTCTCCTCCTGCATGACGGCGGTATTCGCCTTCGACTTCATGCACTATACCCAGACCCGCATCGCCACCATCGACACCTACAGCGTGTTTTTCATCCTGCTCATGTACTATTTCTTCTACCGGTATTTCACCCTGCCCTGGAATGCGCCGGTGAAGAAGGGACTGCGCTGGCTCTTCCTCAGCGGCCTGTTCTTCGGCCTGGGGGCAGCCTCCAAGTGGACCGTGGTCTTCGGCGGCATCGGCCTTGCCCTGCTGTGGTGCGTGCGCCTGGGCATGTGCCTGCGCTGGCGGCGGGTGAACGGGGTCCGGGACAGCCTGAATGACTACGTCGTCCCCACGGTGCTGTGGAGCATCCTGTTTTTCATCCTCATTCCCGTGACCGTCTATATCCTGGCCTATATCCCCTATGCCGGGCCCAAGGGCGTAAACAGCATTTTCAGTCTGGACTATTTGCAGATCGTGTGGGATAATGCAAAATATATGCTGAACTACCACGGAAAGCTGGACGCCACCCATCCCTACCAGTCCGCCTGGTATATGTGGATCCTGGACCTGCGGCCCATCCTCTATTACCTGGAATATATGGACGGGGATCTCCGCTCCGCCTTCGCCGCCTTCGGCAATCCCCTTTTCTGGTGGACGGGGCTGGGCGCCGTGATCTGCCTGGCCGTGAAGGCGGTGCGGGGAGACCGGCTGGCCCTGGTGCCCCTGCTGGGCTGGTTCGCCTGTCTGGCCCCCTGGATCGGGGTCACCCGCTGCGCCTTTATCTACCATTATTTCCCCTGCACCCCCTTCCTGGCCCTGGCTCTGGGCCGGCTGGGGGCGGACCTGGAAAAGCGGCGGCCGGACAGCCGCTGGTCCCTGGCCCTGGCCGGGGGATGCCTGCTCCTCTTCGCCCTGTTCTATCCGGTGCTCAGCGGGATGATCGCCCCTGCCTGGTATGAGCATGGTCTGCTCCGCTGGTTCGGGGGCCTGTGGCCCTTCTGACCGGACCCGCGCCTACCCTTTGTTTTGTGAGTGTGAAGGTATGAAAAAAACATGCAAGCGGCTGCTCTCCCTGCTGCTGCTCCCGGTCCTGCTCTCCTCCCTGTTCGCCGCAGGGGCGGCGGGGACCAGCTACACCGTATCCGGCCCCTATGGGGAAAGCGTGTTCTATGAGAACCTGAAGGCCCTTGTCCTGACGGGGGATTATCGGACGGATCTGGTGAATGTCGCCCTCACCCAGGTGGGTTACCATGAGGGGGCCGGCAGCCGGGACCGGCACGGGAACAACCTGTATTCCGACGGGAACTGGACGGAATACGGCTATTTCGCCCAGCTGGACGGCTACGCCTGGTGCGCCATGTTCATCTCCTGGTGCGCCCGGCAGGCCCGGATCCCCGGCAGCCTGATCCAGAATTCCAATGTCGCCCGGGCCTACTCCTTCGGCCTGCCCTTCTACCCCCGGGAGGAATACAGTCCCCGCACCGGCGACATCGTCTTCTTTGCGGAGAAGGGCCATGTCTGGGATCATGTGGGCATCGTCCTGGGCATCCGGGAGGGCTGGATGTATACCATCGAGGGCAACGCCCGGAACGCGGTGCGCATCAAGCGGTATGAGCCGGATGACGAGTATATCCGGGGCTACGGGGTCTATGACCAGTCCGACCCGGTGGAGGACCTGGTGCAGCGGAAGCGGCTCTACCTCCTGCACTATGACCTGAACGGCGGCGAGGGCAAGCGGGTGGACCAGGTGGCCCTGGAGGGGAATATCCTCAGCCTTTACCCCAATGAGCCGGATGAACCCAACCCGGACTCCGACGAGGAGCCGGAAAACCAGCACTGGTGCTGGAAGGAGGGCTGCGACTTCGAGGGCTGGTACCTGCGGCGCAGCGCCGACGGGAAATGGCTCACGGCAAACGAGGGCTGGCAGGATAACCGGAGCATCCGGGAAAGCGGCTATGCCCGCAGGGTCTTCGAGGACGGGGAGGGCTTCACCATGGACGAGACCTGGTCCCAGGAGGACTTTGGCCTGTTCACCCTCTACGCCGTCTGGCGCAGCACGGAGACCGGGGAGCGGGAGGAGGAAAGCGCCTACATCGTGCGCTATGACAGCCTGGGCTGGGGCAACCCCTTCCGGGACCTGCCGGAGGAGAGCATCTATTATGCGCCGCTGAAGCACCTGATCCAGCGGGGCCTGGTGAACGGCGTATCGGAAAACCGCTTCGGCTCCGGCTCCACCCTGACCCTGGCCCAGTTCCTGGCCCTGCTTCACCGTTCCGCCGGCTCCCCCGCGGCTCCGGAGATCTCCCTCCCCTATGGGGATGTGCAGCCGGAGGCCTGGTACTATACCCCGGTCTGCTGGGCCTGGCAGCTGGGCTGCCTCCCCGCGGCGGAGTCTCTCCGCCCCAACTCCCCCCTGTCCCGGGGAGAATTCCTCAACCGCCTGTATGCCTGCGCCGTGAGCACGGGGAAATCCGACCGCATCCCGGATTGGGACGAGGACCTTGCCCGGTTCCGGGCGCTGCTGGCCAACCGGGAGGCGAGCTCCGGGGCAGCAGCCCCGGATGCCCTGGCCTGGGCCGAGAGGAGCGGCCTGCTGCAGAGCTGGGGCGTCCCCCTTTCCGACCTGCTGGTCCGGAACCGCATCACCCGGCTGGAGGCCTTCGGCCTTCTTTCCTTCTACCTTGAGCGCCGGGTATAGCGCCTTCCTGCGCGGCCTCCGCGGGGCTTTTCCCCAGCCCGATCATTGGATATCCAAAAATGCAGATAAACTCAACATCACGAAGAATGGAAAGGAGCTACATCCATGCCGAATCTGGAACTGAAGTTCTACTCCTACCGCTCCCCCAAAAAGGGGTACAGCTGGGAGACGCCCCCCGCGAAGATCCCGGAGAATGAGATCGCCGAGACCGTGAAGACCGAGGTGCTGGTCATCGGCGGCGGCATCAGCGGCCTGGCGGCCGGCGCCCGCTGCGTGGACATGGGGCTGAAGGTCGTCTGCCTGGACAAAAACGAGAAGCTGCGGGCCCTGGCGGGCCAGATCGCCGCGGTGAACAGCCGGGTCATGGCGGAAAAGGGCATCGTCATCGACAAGAAAATGCTGGCGGCGGACTGGCTGAAGATGAGCGGCAGCCGGGTGCAGGAGGACCTGCTGTGGCTCTTCCTGAACCGGAGCGCCGAGGGCTTCCACTGGATGCTGGACCTGGCGGGGGACTGCCTGGAGGTAGGGGTATACGAGGCCTACAAGGGCCTGATGTTCACCGAGTACCCCGGCACCCACCACATCTTCAAGAAGCGGGACAGCACCAAGTATACCAACTTCGGCGGCGGCATGCTGGCCTGCGAGATCCTGCAGACCGAGCTGCTGGATAAGGGCGGCACCCTGCTCCGCGGCACCGCCGCCCTGTACCTGGAGAAGAACGACGCCGGCCGGGTGACGGGCTGCATCGCCAAGTGCGCGGACGGCAAGTACCGCCGGTATGAAGGCTCCCGGGCCGTGGTGGTCGCCACAGGCGACGCCTCCGAGGATCCGGAGATGATGGAGGCCTTCTGCCCCATCGGCGTCCGCGCCCCCTCCAAGTTCCCCCGTCCCGGCAACACCGGGGACGGCCAGAAGATGCTCTACTGGGCCGGAGCCGCCCTGGATAACCCGGAATGGGCGCCCACCATCCATGCCCTCGGCGGCTGCGGCTTCCAGGGCTTCTTCCTCCATGTGAATCGGCTGGGCAAGCGGTTCATGAACGAGGATACCTGGATGCAGGCGAAATCCGTCCGCGTTCTCATGCAGCCCGGCGGAGACTTCGCCTTCAGCATTCTGGACAGCAAGTATCTGGACGAGATGGCCGACCGCTTCAGCGAGCTGGGCGGCCAGGGCATGATGCCCCTCAGCGTGGTGGGCGACTCCTTCAACCGGGAGCGGATGGAGCAGTCCATGAAGCACTATATGGAGCAGGGCAACGCCTTCCAGGCGGATACCCTGGAGGAGCTGGCGGCCAAGATCGAGGTCCCGGCGGAGAACCTGCTGGCCACCGTGAAGCGGTATAACGAGATCGTGGCCTCCGGGGACGACGTGGACTTCGGTAAGCGGGCCAGGCTGCTCACCAGCATTGAGAAGGGCCCCTTCTACGCCCTGAAGTGGGGTCCCATGCTGCTGGACGTGTTCGGCGGCGCCCAGGTGACCACCGACCTGCAGGTCCTGGGACCGGACTGCAACATCATCCCCGGCCTCTACGCCACGGGCAACGCCGCCGGCGGCATGTACGCCGTGGACTATCCCCTGCTGCTCAACGGCAACAGCTATGGCCGCGCCCTGGCCTATGCCATGCAGCTGGGCGACGTGCTGGTTAAGCCGGAATAAGCCCCTCGGGTCTCGACCCGGAATACCCCTGAAAAAGCTTCGGAGGCTGTTCACCTGAACAGCCTCCGGTTTTTTACGCCGCCGGGATCAAAAACCCGTCCTTCATGCGCAGGATCCGGTCTGCCGCCTCCGCCACCTCCGGGTCGTGGGTGACCACAATGACGCAGCGGCCCTCCTCGTGGGCCAGACGCCGGAGGATCTCCATGACGATCCTGGTATTTTCCCCGTCCAGGTTCCCCGTTGGTTCGTCCGCCAGGAGGACAGGGGCCCCGCTGCACAGACTCCGGGCAATAGCGACTCTTTGCTGTTCGCCGCCGGAGAGGGCTGAGGGAAAACGCTTGTGCTTGCTCTCTTCAATACTCACCTTCACCAAGGCTTCCGCCGCTCTGATTCGGGCCTGGTTCTCCGGGATGCCCTGCATCTCCATGGGGAGGCATACGTTCTCCCGGACAGTCAGCAGGGGCAAAAGGCAGAATGCCTGAAATATGATGCTGACCCCCTCCCGGCGGTACTTGTCCAGGTCCAGGGATTTCAGGTTGTCTTCGCCAAGGACCACATCACCCTCTCCGGGGGTGTCCAGACCTGCCAACATACTCAGGAGGGTACTCTTTCCGCTGCCGCTGGGACCGACTACGGCATACAGCTTCCCGGCTTCAAATTCATAGCTCGCGTTTTTCACCACCGGAGAAGTCCCCCCGGGGTAGGTGTAGCTGACGTTTTGTAAAGTGAGTGCATACATGGTGGTGACCTCCTTGATCGTTGTCGGATAGGGGGAAGAGAGGTCAGACGAAATATGACAGGCCAGGACAGGAGTACGGATTGCCACAACCCAGTGTGTGCACTGGGTTTCGCAATGACAGAAGGGGGCGGCATGGATCTCGTTTTATCGTTACCCTATGGGTCTCGATACCCTCTGTACCCATTGTTTTGCGACCAATGCACCATAAATTGTCATCGTGAGGAGGCCAAAGGCCGACGCGGCAATCCGTCACCCCTGTCCTCCGTCACCCTCGTCCAAACCTTTCGTCCCCCATTCATTCCTTCGCCTGCAGCTGTTCCAGCACCCGTTTCCGGGCGCAGAGCCAGGCGAAGATGCCGCTGCCCAGGGCACAGGCTGCCAAATGGGCCGCTAGGTAGATCGCAAAGGGAACGATCACCTCTCCCAGCTCTGGGCGCAGGGCCACGATCACCGCCGCGATCCCCAACACCAGCCCCGCCAAAGCGCACAGCACCTGGGCCAGGGTGTACAGGATCACGCACTCCTTCGCTCTCACCCCCAAAGCCCGCAGGATGCTGATCTCCCTGGACCCGTGGAGGACGATCAGTCCGGGCAGGACGCCCCCCAGCAGCAGGGCTGCAGCCACCGCCAAGGGATACAGGGATTCAATGAGCCGGTGGATCTTATACATTCTGTCCGCGTAGGAGGTGTCCATGGTGAACTTTACGGCTGTCTGATTCTTGTCCATATGACCTTTTACATAGTCGCTGAACTCCGCTGCTTTGTGATAGTCCAAAAGTGTGTATTCTGCGATGTCCAGTTCCAACTTCGGGGTCAGGAACAGCACCTTCCATCGGGCCTCCGTAGAAATGAATACGGTATCGTTCTCCGTCTCCGACTGGATGATGCCCACCACCTGGAAAAAGGGTCTCCGGGCGTCCCGCCGGTCCATGTCCGTTTCCCCGGGCTTCAGGGGGTCGAGGCCTAGAGCGGTCACATTGTTGTACCAATCCTGCTCATTGATGCGCACCTCGTCTCCTAGGGTAACGCCGAACTTCGCCGCATGGGAGGAATACATCACCAAGACTTTTTCGTCTGTGCTCATGAGTTGTTCTTCGTCCCAGCCGGGAAGCCAATCGATCGGGTCTATTACTCGATGATCCAGACGATTTGTCAGCACAACAGTAGCCGCTTCCATTTCAATCTGCCCATTTTGGGCAACATACTCATAGTAGGGGTCCCTGACATAGCCGCTCTCCCCGACCTTTACCGCCCGCTCATAGCTGAGGCCACCGGAAATCACGGGTTTCACTTCAACATGCTGATACGCATCGGCGTATATCCCCCGGAGTACCGTCACCAGGCCAAAGGCAAAGGCTAGGAGAGCCGCCAGGATGAGGCTCAGGGCGCTGCGCCCCAGATTCCGCCCCAGGAGGCGGCAGAGATACCGCCCGCCCCAGCTGCGGCTCCGGCTGCCGCCCAAATGGGAATGTCCCTCATCCGTCACGGCGCTTCCGTGAGACGCGCC
>JBGUZS010000109.1:0-33996 GCA_045223835.1 Oscillospiraceae bacterium
TCCGCAGCACCGTGCGGTAGATCCCCTCGCCGCCGTTGTTGTACCCCGACGCGCCGAACTGTCCATGGTTCCCCGTGGACAGGTTGAACAGGCAGACCTCGTCCCCCACGGCAAAGCCGTACCGCAGGGGGAAGGGGCCCCAGTTGGTATCCCCGTGGAGATGATAATAGGCGTCCGTCTCCGGGAAATAGGGGAACCAGAGGCCGACCTTGCTTGTCTCCTCCAGGCCGAGGCCCAGGTACTTCCGCAGCAGGGCGTCCATCTCCTCCCGGGGAAGCTTGTCCATATCGATGGGATGCTCCAGCTCTCCCCGATGCAGCAGATAAACCCGCATGTCCTCCTGGGTAACAGGGTTGTGGGAAGCATCGGGTGCGCTGGTCTCCCGCAGGTCCACGCCGGTATAGAACAGGGCGCCCAGATCCACGTCCTGGGGGCGGGCATAGGCGGAGGTGAGGAAGCTCCAGCGCATCCAGTCCGCATTGAACCAGGCCGTCCAGGTATCCAGCTCCTCCTGGGTGAGCCATCGGGCCCCCTCCGGCAGGGTGAGCCAGTCCGTCCACATCTCCAAGGTCACAGGTTCATAGGCCGCGGGCTCCGGCGTGGGGGCGGGGGTAGGTTCGGGGGTCGGCTCCGGCGCGGGCTCCAGCATCTCCATGATGATCTCGTTGGACCATCCGCCGCCGGAGGCGAATTCCGCCCAGCGCCAGGCTCCATCCTCCAGCACCAGCCGGGCATAGAGCCGTTCAATGAGCCAGCCCTCATATTCCCCTTCGCCGACGTCGCATCCGGACCCGGACCACCAGCGGACGCAGTTCCATTCGTTGGGTACAAGGGCGTATTCCAGCCCCACCGCCAGCTCGGTATCCTCCGCCCCGGAGATCGGGAGCTGCTTCACCCGCAGGATCCGGTAATCCCGGATCCCGTACGTGCTGCCGGGAAACAGCTTCATCTCCGCTTCGCAGAGCTCCCGGGCAAAGGCTTCCCCGGTGTTATCCTCCCCGGCGCCGATCCGGATAGCGGTCATGGCTGCAGCAGACTCCGCCTGGTCGAAAACCTGCCAGCGGAGCATATCCGCAGGAGAGTTGTAGGAACCGGGGTAATCCATCGGAGCATAGGCCCAAAAGGCCTGCTTTTGATTGTCATCTGCCCCTTCCGGCCGCAGGAGGGCCACGGGCCAGCCCTGGGTCAGGAGCAGCTCGGCATTCGTCCCCTGCAGGACCAGGTCGTATTCCCCATCATGATCCGTCGCCGGGCCGTCATAGGGAAGCCAGGTGCATTCCGACAGAAGGCGTCTGCAGGAGGCCCCGTTGAGCATGACGGTCTTTCTCTCCGGCTCCGGCTCCATGCCGTACGGTTCCCTAATGGTCGCGGAGATTTCTTCTCCGCCCAGATACAGCTCCAGCCATTCCAGGCTCCCCGGCTGTTCCGTGTCGTCCTGCCGGTCCTCGTCCGGGCTGAAATACACGAAGGTCTCCATGGTGGGGAGATACACGGTCCACCGGGCAAAGCCTCCCTGACGCACCGTGTTCCCGGCCAGGATCGTTTGCTCCGGACACTGCATGGACCAGGTGATGAGGTCCCGATCCTCTCCGGACACAAGGACGAATCCCTTCCCTTCCGTGTACCCGTCGCCGGTCCTGACCATGGGCAGCTTCCCCGCTGCCGTCTGCGGGGTGGGCAGCAGCCACCGCTCCCCGTCCACGGTCTCGAACCAGAGGCAGACGGATTCCTCCTCTTCCGCATATTTCAGCGTGCCGTAACCGGGGTACTCCCAGGTATCCGCCGCCTCCGGCGCCTCTGCCATGTACTGCCGCTGGAAGCGGGCGACATCCCGCCCGTAGTCCCCCGTCTCATTCGCGGGAACGGAGGAGCCGATCCGGGGCGGATCGTAATAAGCCTCCGCGCCGTTCGTCAAGGCCAGGAGATTGGAACGGAAACGGATCTCCTCTCCCTCCCGGCGGAGCACCACCCGGTAGACGCCATACTTCGTGTCATAGCCCAGACGGTACTCCGGGCTGAAATCCATGGCTTCTCCGGGGAAAAACAGGGCGATCTCATCCCCCCGGACATAGCCGTACAGAAGGCGGGGCGTACCCCTGTAGTTGGTGTCCCCGTGGCTGTGATAATAGGCGTCCGTCTCAGGAAGATAGGAAAAGCTCAGGCGGACCCGCTTTGTCTCCTCCAGGCTCAGCCCCAGGTACTTCTGCAGGACGGTCTCCATCTGCGCCCTGGGGAGCTTATCCGTGGGGCACTCCGTCATCCAGTCCCCCAGATGCAGAAGATAAGCCCGCTTGTCCTCCGGGGTGATGGGATTCAGATTCTTTTCGACGTATTCCGCCCCGGTTTCCTCTTCCGTATCCACGCCGATATAGAAGAGTTCGTGCAGGTCTACGTCCTTCGGCCGCTCGTAGGCGGAGGTAAGGAACTGGCCCCGCATCCAGTCCGCGGCGAACCAGTCCTCCCACTCCTTCAGCTCCTCCTCCGTGAGCCACACGGCTCCTTCGGGCAGCGTGAGCCAATCCCGGCCCATGGCCTCCGTCACGGGGGCAAAGCCGCCGGGAACGGGAGCAGGAACTGCCGCGGGCAAGGGCGTCCAGGCCCCCAGGACACGGTCGACGGCCGCCAGGGGGTCCGCCTCATTCCGAAAGATCACGCAGCTGGACTCCCAGGTCATCGGGAGACAGCGGTACTGGTCCAGCCAGGCTTCGAAGGCATCCACGGCGGCATGGTAGTCCTCCGCCGTACACTCTTCGCCGTCGATCTCCCAATAGATCTCCGGGAAGCCCTCCGTGAACGGGTCCACGTGCAGCTCCCTGCTCAGGCGGGTCTCGCACAGGAGGTTCCCCTGTCCATCCCGGCCAAAGAGGATCCAGTCGCTCCAACGCTCCCCTTCTTCGCCGTTTTCGGAATTCAGGAGGTAGAAGCCGCCGGTGATCCGTCCCTCTTCATCCGCAGTATAGTAATAACGGAAGAAGGCTCCCTGTTCCTCCCCCTCTGAATCGTACATGCTGGGATTCGCGCAAAAGGTCCGTTCCACCGCATTTTTGCCGGGAGGCAGATCAAGGGAAGTTTCCCGGTTCAGACAGCGCAATTCTCCCTCCTCGACCGTTACCACCGCAGCGGCGTTGCTCATCCCTGCCCCGGGGAGGTACAGCACCAGCTCCGGGACGCCGTTCCCGCTCAGATCCAGGAGCTCAAAGCCCTGTACCGGGCCAAAGCCCCAGCCTTCATAGAGGGTCTCATCTTCCAGAGCCTTATTCAGCAGCTCCTTATACTGTTCCTGCCAGGCTTCCGCCGGCTCCGCCGCCGTGGGCTCGGGCGAGGCGCTGGGGGACGGGCCGGAGGGATCCCCCTCCCCCTTCCCGCCGAAGGAACAGCCCACGATGAACGCGGTGAGCAGGACCGCCAGGATGGCGGCAATGACCCAGACCCTGGGCTTCTTGACGATGCGCTCCAGCCGTTCCTTCATGGCCTTGCCGCCGCCGGAGATGGTGGCGGTACACAGAAGAGCGCCGGGAGTCTTCTTGGGCAGCAGGTCCACCAGGGTATGGCCGTAATCCAGCCGTTTCTCCTCCCCCAGGGTACGGAGCACCTTTTCATCGCAGCTCAGCTCCCCATCCCGGCGGCTGCAGGCCGCCGCCAGCCACACCAGGGGGTTCCACCACCACACCGCCAGGCAGAGGCAGCGCAGAAGGCCCCAGACCGGGTCTCCCTGGCGGAGATGGGCGCGCTCATGGAGGAGCACCTGCTCCAGCTGCTCCGACCCCAGCTCCGCCGCCCCGGGAGTCAGGTAGACGGCGGGGCGGAGAAGACCGAAGAGGCAGGGAGAGGCCACGGCCTCCGATACATAGACCGGGGTTTTCCCCTCCCGGAACAGGGTCCGGCTCTTCCGCAGCCGGTTGGAAAAGCCCAGATTCACCCCCAGGAGCCACAGGGCCAGCACCAGGCTCCCATCCAGCCAGACAAAGCGCAGGATCCGGAGCCAGTCCAGGGTCCTTTCCGCCGGGACGGCCGGAGGCGGGGTGACCGCAGGCCGGGGCTGGGTGATCTCCGCCGGGACCAGGGGGGCGGCGGATACCGCGGGCGGGCGGGGCGCAGCCGAAACCGCGGGCAGGACAGGCTCCGATCGGGGCGCGGCGGTGACGAATACCGCCGGGACCACCCGCTCCGCCGCAACGGACACGCTCACGGGGGCGCTGTACAGGCTGAAGGGCAGCAGCAGGCGCAGGAGCACCGGCAGCCACAGGGCATACTGCAGCCGCTGGGAAATGCGCCGGTGAAACAGCAGCCGCAGCAGCAGGGCCGCCCCCGTCAGCACCGAGGCGGTGAGGATCCACTGTCTAAGCATCGTCCCCCTCCTTTTCTGCCTTCTCCAGAATGGCGTACAGCTCCCGGATCTCCTCCCGGCTGAGGCCCTTCTGCCCCGCGAGAGAGGAGACCATCAGGCCCAGGCTCCCCTCATAGAGCCGGTCCAGGAAACGGGCGGTCTCCCGCCCCCGGGCCTCCTCCTGGGTGAGCAGAGGACGGAATTCCTTGTTCCGGCCCACGGCCTCGCTCTTCACCGCGCCCTTCTCCTCCAGGCGGGCCAGCATCATGTTCACCGTGGCCCGGCTCCAGCCGGTCTCCGCGCGCAGGCGCTCCGTGATCTCCGGCACCCGCAGGGGAGCGTCCTTCCATAACAGATTCATGATGCGCCATTCCCCGTCGGACAATACCATTCTCGCCATGCTTCCGTCCTCCCTCTGCCTTTCAGATAACACTTGTCAGCATCAACATAGCACATTCGCTGACACCTGTCAACATAAAGAAGAGGATTTCCCCTGCGGGAATGGAGCGACTTACTTTTTATCGGAAAGCCCCAGGATATAGTCCGTGCTGACCTTATAGTATTTCGCCAGCTCGATCACCGCCCAGACGGGGATCTCATGGATCCCTTTCTCATAGCGGCGGTATACCTCTCGTCTGCACCTGAGCAGATCCGCGATTTCCTGCTGGGTTTTGTCCGCATCGATCCGCAGATCCTCCAACCGCTGAAAAAACATCTGCATCACCTCTGGGATGATGCTACTATTTTGTAGCTTTTCAGGCGGACTTATGCTACAATTCAGTAGCATTGGAGGCGCGTATTATGGTGAACTATCAGAAAATGTACTATATTCTTTGCCGGGCCGCTTCGGAGGCTCTGGATCGGCTGCCGGAGGAAAACACCACCCGGGAAGCGCGGGAAATGCTGAAAGCCGCGCTTCTAGAGGCGGAGGAGATTTATCTTTCGGCAGAGGAGGAACAGGGATCATCTCCAATCAGCTGACGTATTCATCCGGTCCCAGCGCCGACGCGGCGGCCGTCCGGTTTTCCTTCGTGCATTATCCCCAATCCCGGAGCGGAACTTTGTGCAAATCGTGCTAGAGACAATTCCTGCCGGGTATGATAGAATACATTGTCCGAACATATTGCAAGAGATATTTGCAATATGTGATTGATATCATTATGAAGAAGAGGATGGGATATCATCATGCTTACTGCGAAAGAAAACATGCGCCAGGCCATCATCAAGGGCGGCAAGCCGGATCGCTTCGTGAACCAGTACGAGGCCATCAAGCTCATGTTCACCCCGATCCTGATGCACAACGGCGGCGCGCCCACCAAGGGCATCGTGAACGTACCCAATGCCTGGGGCGTCACCATGTCCTGGCCGGACAACGTCCCCGGCGCCTTCCCCGTACACACGGCGGACAAGATCGTCATCAAGGATATCGAGCACTGGCAGGACTATGTCCATGCTCCCGACATTGAGTTCACCGAGGAGGAGTGGGCTCAGTTCGGGGAAATGTACAAGAACGTGGACCACGAGAAGGCCTTCACCGCCTCCTTCTTCGCCCCCGGCCTGTTCGAGCAGGTACACTACCTCTGCTCCATGACCAACGCCCTGGAGTATTACCTCACCTACCCCGACGAGGTCCAGGACCTGATCAAGTACCTCACCGAGTGGGAGCTGAAGTGCGCGGAGAAGATCTGCAAGTATCTGAAGCCCGAGATCATGTTCCACCATGACGACTGGGGCAGCGGCACCAACTCCTTCCTGCGGCCCAGCATGTTCGAGGAATTCTTCGTGGATTCCTACAAGCAGATCTACGGCTACTACCACGACCACGGCACCGATTTCATCGTTCACCACAGCGACAGCTACGGCGCCAATATCGTGGACGCCATGATCGAGATGGGGATCGACGTCTGGCAGGGCTGCATGGAGATCAACGACGTTCCCGCCCTGAACAAGAAGTACGACGGCAAGATCACCTTCATGGGCGACATCGACAACAAGAGCGTGGACTTCACCGAATGGAGCGACGAGAACAACTACAAGGTGGTCCGGGCCTGCCTGGATCGGAACGTGCCCAACCACTTCATCCCCTGCATCGTGCAGGGCGGCCCGGGCAGCGTGTTCCCCGGCGTCTACGCCTCCATGTGCAAGGTCATCGACGAGTACAACGCCGAGAAGTTCGGCACCCCCGTGGCGGAGATCGAAAAGATGCGTCTGCCCCACGACATCATGTTCTGAACACCTCAGACAGAATACAACCCCGGTATCGCAAATGCGATACCGGGGCCGTCTTTTTTGCCTCGCAGAGTTCGCGCCCGCAGGCGCGAATCAAATCGGAACAATTTCGGCAGGATTCATTCCTGCCGAAAAACCTGCTCGCGGAGCGGACTGTGGGCCTGAAGGGCCTGCGGGGAGCGGAGCGCAGACCTGAATCGACCCGGAGCCGCTTCGCTGGGCTCCGGGTCGAAGCCCGAAGGGCTTACAGGTATCCGAGTTTTCTGGCTTCCGCCCGGAGCTCCGCCCGGAAATCCGGGTGGGCCACGGCGATGAGGTTGTTCACCCGCTCCCGGACGCTGCGGCCGCTGAGCCGGGCGACGCCGTACTCCGTTACGATATTGTCCGCGATGCTCCGGGTGATGGTCACCACCGCGCCGGGGGTGAGGGTGGCCTTGATGCGGCTGACGGTGCCGCCCTTGGCGGTGGAGGGCAGGGTGATGATCCCCCGTCCGCCCTTGGACTGGGAAACGCCGTAGGCAAACTCCAGGGCTCCGCCCTCCCCGGAGAACTGGGTGGGCCCGATGCTCTCGGAGCAGATCTGTCCGGTGATATCCACCTCCAGGGCGCTGTTCACGCTGACCATATTGTCGATCCTGGCGATATTGAAGGGGTCGTTGGTGTATTTGGCGGGGCAGATGCGCACATTGGGGTTCCGCTCCAGAATATCGAACAGCTTCTGGTCCCCCAGGACGAAGGAGCCGATATGCAGCCCCGTATCCACGTTCTTTTTGCTGCCGTTGATGACCCCCGCCTCGATCAGATCCCCCACATAGGAGCTGAACATCTCCGTATGCAGGCCCAGATCATGACGGTTAAAAAGGTTGGAGGCGATGGTATCCGGCATGCCGCCGATGCCGATCTGGATGCAGTCCCCGTCCTTGATGAGCTCGGAGGCATAGCCGCCCACGGCCTTGTCGATCTCCGTGGGAACGCTCCGGGGCACGATGAACAGGGGGGTGTTCACCTCCGTCAGCCGGGTGACCTGACTGATGTGGATGGTGATGGACCCTTTGATCTTGGGCAGGGCGGGATTCACCTCAAGCAGAATCTTATCCGCCGCTTCAATGGCCTCCGTCTCAAAGAGCATCTCCCCGGAGACCATAAGATTGCCGTTTTCGTCCATGGGGGTGCAGGCCGCCAGAAAGACGTTGGCCTTCCGATGGCGGTAGCGCACGGGAAGATAATCGTGCAGGTGGCAGGGATAAAAGGTCACCAGGCCGTTCCGGTATCCCTCCCGGACCCCGGGCTCGAAGAAATGGGAGACCACGTCGATCTTATCCCGCATCTCCGGCATGCCGTACACGGGGTAGGGAATGCCCTTGGCCCGGAGGATCTCGATATTCTCCACCCGGGGGACGATCTTCTGGATATTGGAGAGGATCTCCACCGGCTCGCACAGGTTCCCGGCGGGGCAGAGGATATCCCCGGTCTCGATGCAGTCCAGGCAGTCGTCCACGGTGCCCAGCTTATCCTGATACATGGCCTGATAATCCGCGTAATTCATCTTTTCGGCTCCCGTCTGATGTGTTTGTTAGGATTATATTAGCGCTACTGTATCACAAAAGCCGGAAAGCTGACAAGAGCTTTCCGGCCCATAGGCGGATTTCTTTTTATTCGGTGGGCTCCAGGTCCAGGGTGATCCGGTCCCCCGCGGGAGGCGTCCACACCAGGCGCAGGGCGTCCACATGACCGAAGTCCCCGGTATAGTCGATCGTCAGCCAGTAGATCTGCACCCCGGTCTCCTTGTCATAGGTGCCGCTTTCGCCGGCGAACGCGTTCGCCTGAAGCTCCTGTCCCGCAGAGAGGACAAGGCAGGTGAAGGAGGGCCGCACCCTTAACAGTTCCAGGATCGGGTCATAATCCCCCTCCAGGGCCGAGCAGACCACCCAGGCCCGGAGACTGCCGCTGCCGCCGCCGCCCCGGTGGGCCAGGTCTTCGACGTTGATGCGGTAAACGCCGTTATCCGCGGTGAGGTCCACCTCCACCGGCGTATAGCCCGTGAAGAGACTGTCGAACCTCCGCTGCCGATACTCGGCCGTGCTCTCCGGACTCGGTTCAACCCCCCGGCTGGGCTCCTGGGGAACGATCTGGGGCAGCTTCCCCAGCTCCCGCATATCCAGGGGGACGGTCAGGACCGTGTCCGCAAAGCGGACGACCAGGGTCCGGGCCTTCTCCGGACAGTCCAGGGCGTAGGCGGAAAGCCCCTCCACCGTTCCGGCGTAGCGCACCCCCACGGCCACCCGCTCCCCCTTGGCGTCCAGGGTCTCAAAGGAAGCTTTGCCGCCCAGGTTCACCGGCTCGCAGATATCCTGATCATAGGGTACCGGCTCATCGGATTTATTCTGCACCTTCATCAGCAGCTCCGTGGTATACCCGTCGGTCCACACCCCATCCAGGGCCAGGGAGAACGCCTCCCCCTCCGCCGTGAGCTCCGGATGGACCGGCGTATGGTCCCCGTAGAGCCAGGCCCGGATCTGCTCCAGGGGTGAGACCTCGAGATCCCAGATGTATTGCCGCTCCCTGGGCGTCCCCTTCTCCAGGGGGTATTCCACCCCGTCGATCCGCAGGGCCCGGACATCCCGGATATCCACCGGATCCTCGAAGCGCGCCCCCAGGAGACTGTCTCCCTGGACACCGGAATCCACCCGGAGATAGGAATCGGGGGCAGCGTCCAGGCTCTTCTCCTCCCCATTCCGGAAAAGCAGCTCCAGGCTCCCGGTCCAGGGGTCGTTGTAGGTGGGTTTCTCCGGTCTGGCCACGTCCTCTTCGGTCAGCCCGGTGATATTCGTCATCATCTTGGCCCGAAGGCCGAAGGGGGAGAGCATGATCTCCGTGTAGATCTTCTCCGCCTCCGCGCCGCCCTGGGGCCCGGCGACCTTGGTGAGGCAGGGCTTCAGTTCCGCCTCCGCCTCCAGATAGCCGGGGGCGAAGCTCTCCCGGGTCTCCTGGTGGATCAGGCCGAAGAGCCGGAAGGTGACGCGCCCCAGGCCTTTCCAGCCGTAGACCCGATAGAGGTAAGTCCTCTTTGCGGGATCCGTGACCCCGGTATCCAGAGGCTCGCTCCAGCTGCCGCTCATCCCCCCCGCGGGGTAGCCTTCCTCCGTCAGAGGGCAGATGATCTCGTCCAGGGTCCATCCTTCCATGCTGCCTCCGTCCAGCCGCTCCACGCTGTACACCAGGATGATGGTATATCCGTCCGTCACCGCCTCATGGAGGGTGAGGCGCAGGCTATCGTTTTCCGTTGTTGCCGCAATATGGTTCACATACTCTTCAATGGTCTCGAATTTTTCCTGGAACAACCGTTCCAGGAAGCCCGTCTCCTTGGCCGCCACCCCCAGGAGGGCCAGCAGGGCGATCACCGCCGCCAGGATCAGGGCGGTGCGGACGGGGCGGCTCAGCTTCTTCTTCGCTGCCGGGGTCAGGACGGGCTCGATGAGCTCCTCCTCCGCTTCCCCGATGGCCTCCATCAGTTCCATTGCCGTCATGGGTCGATCCCCTCCTTCCGCAGATAGTCCCGCAGCTTTTCTCTCAGCTTCCCCAGCCTTCTGTACAGGGCGCTGCGGCTCATGCCCTGGGCCTTCGCCAGGGTTTCCAGGGTCTCCATGCCCCAGTACCGCCGGAGGAACAACTCCCGGTCGCCCTGCCTCAGGCTGCGCAGAAAGGCGTTCAGCGCCCGCACGACTTCCCGGCGCTGAGCCTCCTCCTCCAGTGTCGTACCGGAGACACAGTCTTCCAGCTCCTCCAGGGCCAGGGCGGTTTCCCCGACGAACCGCTTCTCCGCATGCTCCCGCCGCCACCGGTCCAGGGCCAGGTTCCGGGTGATCTTTCCCAGGAAGGCCCCCAGGCGGGTGGGCCGCTGGGGCGGCATGGCGTTCCAGGCCCGGAGCCAGGTATCCGAGACGCACTCCTCCCCGTCCTCCGGGCTTTCCAGCACCCGCAGGGCGATGCTCCGGCAGAGGGGGCCGTATTTGGCGTCGGATTCTTCGATGGCCCGCTCGTCCCGGGCCCAATAGAGCTCAACGATCTCCGTGTCTTCCATGGCCGCGCCTCCTTTCACCCAGTATGACGGGGTTTTTCGGGGGTTTTCCCGCTTTTTGAGGAAATCAATGCAAATCGGCGCCGCCTCATTGAGGCAGCGCCGAAACCGATACCGGAATTACTCCGCTTCCTTCTCCACGGGGGACTCGGGGGCGTTTTTCTTTACGCTCTCGATGCCGTTGAGGCAGGTATCCTTGGACTTGTAGCCCTGGGAGGCCAGGACGATCTCCCCGTTCCGGGCCTTCAGGCGGAAGCGGAACTTGCCGCCCTTGTCCTCATAGATCTCGAACTTGGGGTGCTTGACCTTCTCGAAGCCCTCGACGGTCTGGTCCTCCACGCCGCCCGCGCAGCAGCGGCGGACGCTCTCGATCCCGTCCTTGCAGGAAGACTCGCTCTTGTACTTCTCGCTGGTGCCGATGACCTGACCGTTGGTGGCCAGCAGGTTGAAGTGGAACCCGGTGTCCGACGCCTTGATCACAAATTTACCCATGTTGTCTCCTCCTTATATTTCTGCATATGGTCTTCGTATATTCATTTCATCGACGGTCGTCCGGGGGATAATCCGGGACGCCGTCCCCATCCAGATCCGGCGGCATGCCGGGTCCGGGTCCCGGCGGCGCGGGGTGGTTCTCATCCTGATCCGGGATCGGATGGATGCCGGAGCCGTAAAGCTCCCGGCCCTGGATGCCCAGCGCGCTGCGCTGCTTCTCAATGATCGAGGAGAGAAATCTTCGCACCCGGTCGCAGTCCTTGATGTTCTTCAGCTCCAGCTTGGGATTGGAGGAATCGCTGCTCATGAGGGTGATGGTCCCCACCCCCAAAAGCTTCTGCCCGAGGGTGCGGGCGGATTTCACATCCAGCACACGGTACAGCAGCAGCTCGTTCGTCTCGCTGCGGAGCAGGCCGATCTGCACATAGAGCCGGTCCTCATCCACCCGGTAGCGGGTGAAGGACAGGGGCATGCCCAGGATGCGCTTCCGGTCGCTCCAGAGGATGGGCTTCTCCTGGAGCATATCCCGATATGCCTTATATTTCGCCATATCCGCCTCTCCTTTGCGCCGAATTCTGACATTTTCAGTATAGCGCCGGGGCCGCAGCCTTGTCAATCGCAATCTGTTCTCCGCCGGCCGCCGCCGATTGACTTTCCGCCATGGAGCGAATATAATGGGGAAAATATTACGGTTTCATGTTTTTCAGGGAGGTTTTTATGTCCGTTCTGGATGCGTCAGTCCCGGTATTCCGGTTTTTTGAGGAGATCAGCGCCATCCCTCGCCCCTCCCGGGGGGAGGACGCCATCAATGCTTACCTGGAGGCTTTTGCCGCCGCCCGGGGCCTTCCCTGCCGCCGGGACGGGGCGAAGAACCTGCTCATCACCAAGCCCGGCTCTCCGGGCCGGGAGAATGAGCCGCCCATCCTGTTCCAGAGCCATTCGGATATGGTCTATCTGGATCCTCCGGCGCCCCTGCGGCTCCGGGTGGAGGCGGGCTGGGTCAGCGCCGAAAACAGCACCCTGGGCGCGGACGACGGGGCCGGTACGGCCCTGATGCTGGCCCTGCTGTATGATCCGGACCTGTCACACCCGCCCCTGGAATGCCTCTTCACCGCCGCCGAGGAGGTGGGGATGGAGGGGGTCCTGCACCTGGGCCGGGACATGTTCACCGCCCGCCGCATGGTGAACCTGGACGGCATGGGGGAAACCGAGACCTGCGTCACCTCCAGCGGCGGACGCCGGATGATCCTCCATTTCCCCGTATCCTTTTCCGAAGCCCTGCTGCCCTGTTATCTCTTCACCCTGGGCGGCCTGCTGGGGGGCCATTCCGGCGCGGAGATCGGAAAGGGCCGGGCCAACGCCATTCAGATGGGTTTCCGCATCCTGTACCGTTTGCTGGAGCGGGGGGCGGATATCCGCATCATCCGCATCGCGGCGGGCAGCCGGGAGAACGCCATCCCCTCGGAATTCCGGGTCCTCTTCGCCTCCTCCGCGCCCATGAACCTGCTGGAGAATGCCGCACGCCAGGCGCTGAAGGAGCAGCGGGAGCTGTATCGGGAGGAGCCGGACATTTTCCTGACTCTGGAGGAAACGGAACGGGTGAACACCGCCATGATCCCCGAGGACAGCGGCGCCCTCATCAGCATGGGCTATCTCCTCCCCACCGGCCTCCAGGTCCCCTCTCCGAAGCTGGATATCCCCCTGGTCTCCCTGAACCTGGGCGTTCTGGAACAGACGGAAGCGGAAGTGCAGTTCCGCATGAGCATCCGCAGCCCCCTCCAGGGGCAGCGGGATGAGGTCTCCCGACAGGTGGAAGCGATCAGCTCCATCTTCGGCGGCTTCCTCACCCTGGAGTCGGATTATCCCGGCTGGCCGTACCGGGCGGACTCCCCCCTGCGTGAGGCCCTGCGCCGGGTATTGGCGGAGGAGGGCAAGACCCTGAAGGAGCTCTCCCTCCATGTGGGCCTGGAGGCGGGGATCTTCAGCAGCCTCTGCCCGGAGATGGATATCATCACCTACGGCCCCATCGAGGAGGACTGCCACACCCGCCGGGAGCGGATGGACCTGGCCAGCTTCAGGCGAAGCTATGGGGTGCTGGCCCGGCTCCTGGCCCTGATCTGAGCAAAGGAATAATGAAAAAATAGAGAATCGTGCAAGAGGAAAGGAGATACCGCTATGTTCCGCAAGATCCCGTATGTCCCCGCCGAGCTCAAGGTCGTAGACGAGCTGCCCGGTATGTTCGGCCGCCCCGCCACCCCCCTCAGGAATTTCCCCGTAACTCCCAGAGAAAACATGATGGCCCTGTATTACGAGAAGCATCCCTTCTGGATGCCCGTTTCCAACGAGGGCAAGATGATCGGCTCCGCCCTGTACAGCGATAATCTGGGCCGGGGCATGGGCCACGACAACAAGGACAGCTTCGGTATCGAGTGGGAATACATCGCCACCGTGGGCGGCTCCATCGTGCGCCCGGGCGAGCCCCTGCTGAAGGACGTGAACGACTGGAAGGAAGTCATCCATTTCCCGGATATCGACGCCTGGGACTGGGCCGGCGAAGCGGAAAAGGTGAAGCTGGACGGCCGTTTTCCCTACCAGATTTCCCTGGTGAACGGCTTCTGGTTCGAGCGGCTCATCAGCTTCATGGACTTTGCTCCCGCCGCCATGGCTCTGGTGGACGAGGATCAGCAGGAGGCGATCCTGGAGCTGTTCCAGGCCACCACGGATTTCGCCTGCAAGGTCATCGACAAGCTCTGCGAAAACTACCCCATGCTGGACGGCTTCAATATCCACGATGACTGGGGCTCCCAGAAGGCCCCCTTCTTCTCCGACGAGATCGCCTATACCTACTTCGTGCCCTTCATGCGGCAGCTCACCGGCCACATCCACAAATGGGGCCGCTACGCCACCCTCCATTCCTGCGGCCACGGAGAGGACCGGGTCCAGTGCTTTATCGACGGCGGCTTTGACGAGTGGGATCCCCAGGTCATGAACGATATCCACGCCCTGTACGACCATTATGGGGATAAGATCGTCTTCGGCGTCTGGCCGGATAAATTTGATCCCGAGCACGCCGGCGAGGAGGAGCAGCGGGAGGCCGCCCGGGCCTTCGTCAAGCAGTTCAGCCAGCCCGGCAAGCCCGCCATCCTGGGCCACTACGGCTCCTGGGCCAACACCCCGGTTTTCCTGGAGGAGGTCTACACCTATTCCAGAAAGCTGTACAGCGAATAAACATCGGACCCCGTCTTTGTCCGTGTCCGGTCCTGCCGGGCACGGACGGTTTTTTGTGCAGAATTACCGGAAAATTATTGCAATCCCTGTAGAAATAAGATATAATTTATAGACTGGACTTGTTATAGAAAAGAACCATCTCAAATACTCCGAGAATACGGGAGGCGATAGGAAACATGGACGGAATCGACGAGATCCTGAAGGCGGAAAAGGAGGCCGAGCGCATCCTGCGGGAGGCGAAGGAGGCTGCCGCCGCCGCAGAGGGCTCCGCCGAAGGATACCGCATCCGCGCCCTGGAGACAGCCCGCCGGGAGGGCGAGGAGGAGGCCGCCGCCCTGGTGAAGGCCGGGGAGGAAAGGGCCGCCGGAAGGCGGGAAGAGCTGAGGGCCGTTGCGGACGTGAAAAACAGCGAGCTCCGGGCCAGGGCGGAGGAAAACATGGAGAAAGCCGCCGCCTGGATCGCCCAGGCGCTTTCCGAGGTCTGATATGGCGATCGTAAAGATGAAAAAGCTGCGGCTCGCCGCCCTGGGGAGCCAGCAGTCGGATCTGATGTACGAGCTCCAGCGCCTGGGCTGCGTGGAGCTGCGCCCCTGCGAGGCGCCGGAGGGGTACCTCTCCCCGGATTCCGGCGGGGACCGGGACAAGCGCATCGGGGAGCTGCAGGAGCAGAAGCGCAGGGCGGAAGCGGCCCTGAAGCTCCTGAAGCAGTATGCCTATGAGAAAACGGGCCTCTTCCCCGCCCGGGACCGGATCCCGGAGGCGGACTTTTTTGCGGATATCCGGGATGAAGCCCAGCGGGCCTGCGGGAGCATCCTGGAGGCCGCCGCCACCCTGGACCAGCTCCAGGGGGAGATCTATGCTCAGCGCTCCCTGGCGGATTCCCTGGCCCTCTGGGAGCCCCTCGGCCTGCCTCTGGAGATGACGGAGACCCGCCGCACCCGCATCCGCCTGGGCTCCATTCCCCTGAGCCGGGGAACGGAGGCGCTGGAGGCCGCCCTGGCGGAGGCGGGCGGAGAGATCGGCGTCGTCCCAGCCGGGAGCGACCGGGACCGGGCGGGAGTCATGGTGGTCTATGCCCGGGAGCTGGAATCCGCCGTGGAGCCCGTGCTCCGGGCCTTCAGCTTCGAGCGCGCCCCCACCGGCGGGCGCACCGGCAGCGCCGGGGAAAACATCGCCGCCGCCCGGAGGGCGGAGGAGAACGCCCGGCGGGACATGGACGAGGCCAGGGCCTACCTGAAGGAATGCGGCCAGTATCGCCGCCTGATCCGCCTGTACTCCGACCGGCTCACCCTGGAGCTGGACGCCGCGGCGGCGGACGGGGCGCTGCTCCACACCTCCGCCGCCTTCGCCCTGACGGGCTGGGTGGACGAGCCCAGCGTGCCCGCGCTGGAGGAGCTGCTGGGGAAATACTGCTGCGCCTGGGAGCTCTCCGATCCGGAGGAGAACGATACGGTTCCCATCAAGCTCCGGAACAACGCCCTCACAGAGCCCCTGAATATGGTCACGGAGATGTACAGCCTGCCGGATTACCGGAACGTGGACCCCAATCCCCTCATCGCCCCCTTCTTCTGCATCTTCTTCGGCATGATGTTCAACGATCTGGGCTACGGCCTGGTTTTCATCATCCTCTCCCTCATCGTGCAGAAGAAGTTCCGCCTCACCGGCGGTACGAAGAACATGATCCGTCTGGTGCTGGAATGCGGCGTCACCACCGCCATCTTCGGCATCATCACCGGCAGCTTCTTCGGGGACGCCATCCCCGTGGTGGCGAAGCTGCTGGGGAAGGAAGTGACCATCCCCTCCCTGCTGAACCCCCTGGCGGATCCCATGACCGTGCTGATCCTCTCCCTCGTCCTGGGCGTCATCCAGATCCTCTTCGGCATGGGAGTCAAGGCCTACATCCTCATCCGGGACGGGAAGCCTCTGGACGCCCTCTTCGACGTGGGCAGCTGGTGGCTCCTCTTCGCCGGGATCGCCGTAGGCGCCCTCCGGGGCTTCTGGTGGATCGCCGTCGCCGGCATTGCCGCCCTGGTGCTGACCCAGGGGAGGGCCAAGCCCACCATCCCCGGCAAGATCGTAGGCGGCATTGCCAGCCTCTACGACATCACCAGCTATTTCAGCGATATCCTGTCCTACTCCCGCCTGATGGCTCTCATGCTGGCCGGCGGGATCGTGGCCAGCATCGTGAACGTGCTGGGCTCCCTCTTCGGCAGCGTGATCCTCTTCATCCCTATCTTTGTTATCGGTCATGTGTTCAACATCGGCATCAACGTGATCGGCACATATGTCCACGCAGCGCGGCTGCAGTATCTGGAATTCTTCGGCAAGTTCTATGTGGACGGGGGCAAGCCCTTCCGTCCATTGGACCGGAAAACCAAGTATTTTGAAATCATTAAGGAGGAATCCATCCATGGCTGAGTTCATCAATGCATTCGGCGGTCTCGCGCTGGCGTTTCTGGGAGGCGGTCTCGCCGCCGTCCTTTCCTGCATCGGTTCCGCCAGGGGCACCGGCATGACCGGTGAAGCTGCCGCCGGTCTGGTGAGCGAGGATCCCGAGCAGTTCACCAAGTGCCTGATCCTGCAGGTCATCCCCGGCACCCAGGGTCTGTACGGCTTCGTTATCTGGTTCTTCGTGCTGCTGCAGATCGGCATCTTCGGCGGCTCCGGCGTCCAGACCCTCACCATTCAGCAGGGCCTGGGCTACCTGGTCGCCTGCATCCCCATGATGCTGGGCGGTCTCATCTCCGCCAAGTATCAGGGCCGCGTCGCCGCCGCCAGCATCAATATTGCCGCCAAGAAGCCCGACGACTGGTCCAAGGGCATCATTCTCTGCGTCATCGTGGAGTTCTATGCGATCCTCTCTCTGATCGCCTCCATCCTGATGATCCTCAACGTGAAGTAAGATGAAGGGGATCGAAAACATCGCGCTGCGCATCCGGGAGGAGGCGCAGCAGGAGGCGAAGGAGCTCCTGACCCAGGCGGAACAGCGGGCCGCCGAGGTCAAGGCCGCCGCAGACCGGGAAGCCGGGGCGCTGCGGGAGACCCTCCGGAAGGAGGGGGAGGCCGAGGCCGCGCGGCAGTACGACCTGCTCCTGGCCGCCGAGGAGACGGAAAACCGGAAGCAGCTCCTGACCGCCAAGCAGGAGCTGGTGGCCCGGGCTTTCCGGCGGGCGGTGGAACAGCTGTGCGCCATGGAGGACGAGCCCTATGCGAAGCTCCTGGCCAGGCTCGCCGCCTCCGCCGCCGAAACGAAGCAGGAAAAGATCATCCTCAATGAGCGGGACAGGGCCCGCGTCGGCGCCCGGGTGGTGGAGGAGGCCAACCGCCTCTGCTCCGGCAGCCTGACGCTGGCGGAGGAATGCCGCCCCATCGTGGGGGGGCTGATCCTCTCCCAGGGGAAGATCGAGGTGAACTGCGCGCTGGATACCCTGGCCGCCCTGCGCCGGAATGAGCTGGCGGGCAAGGCCTCCGCGCTGCTGTTCGGATAAGGAGCCGCCGTGAGAAAGCATAAGGATACGGATTACCTCTTTCTCTCCTCCTACCTCCATGCCCGGGAAGCCCGGGCGGGAGAGACCGGGTCCCCGGCGGACAAGGCCGCCATCTTCCGGGACCTGGAAGGCCTCGCCCCGGACCGGTCTATCGTGGATTTCTTCCGGGTGAAATACGATTACCATAACGCCAAGGTCTTTCTGAAAAGCATCGCCGCCAATACGGATAATTCCCGGCTCTACTCCCCCCTGGGGCGGGTGACCCGGGAGGAGCTCATGCTGGCTTACCGGGACGGGAAGACGGAAAAGCTCTCCCCCACCTTCAGCAAGGCCTTTCTCCAGGCGGATGAGATCCTTTCCCGCACCAAGGACCCCCGGCTGGCGGATTTCCTGCTGGACAAGGCCTATGTGCAGGAGCTGAAGACCACGGCGGACGCCTCGAAGGCGGAGCTCCTCATCCGCTACGCCGCGCTGAACGCTGACGCCCTGAACCTTCGGGCCCTGGTGCGGATGCTGAAAAGCGGCGTGGAGCCGGAGCAGCTGAGCCAGGTGCTGACAGACTGCGGCACCGTTCCCCTGAAGGCCCTCAGCGCCGCCTATCCGGATATCGCGGCCACCCTGGCCCTGTACCGGAGCACCGGCCTCGCTTCCCTTCTGCCGGAGGCGGAAAGAGCGGCCCGGGGCGGCGGCTTCTCCGCCTTTGAGCAGAGCTGCCGGAACCTTCTGGCGGGCTGGATGGATCGGGCCCGGTATACCCCCTTCGGGGAGGACGTGCTGATCCGCTACCTCTATCGACTGGAGGCGAAGGAAGCATGAGCGCATATAAGGTCGCAGTACTGGGGGACCGGGAGAGCGTCATGGGCTTCCGGGCTCTGGGTCTGGATGTGTTCCCCGCGGAGCCGGAGACGGCCGCGGCGGTGTTCGACGCCGCCATGAAGGGGGATGGCCAGCCCTATGCCATCATCTACATCACCGAGGAGCTGATCGCCCCCCTCCGGGAGCAGATCAACGCCGCCAAGGAAACCATGACCCCCGCCATTATCCCCATCCCCTCCAAAAACGGCAGCCTGGGGCTGGGCATGGACGCCCTCACCTCCGCCGTGGAGCGGGCCGTCGGCGCAAATATCCTCTGAGCTCCGGCTCAGATCCTGTCGACGAATACTCCCGCCGGTGAGCCGGCGGAATTCGGAATGAACGGAGTTTGAATATGGGAAAAATCATCAAGGTATCCGGGCCGCTGGTGGTGGCGGACGGTCTGGCCGACGCCGGCATGGCCGACGTGGTCAAGGTCGGCGCCCAGGGTCTGAAAGGCGAGATCCTGACCATGACCGGCGACACGGCATCCATTCAGGTCTATGAGGAAACCGCAGGCCTGGGCCCCGGAGCGGAGGTATACACCACCGGCGCTCCCCTGAGCGTGGAGCTGGGCCCCGGCATGCTGGAGAACATCTATGACGGCATCCAGCGCCCCCTGACGGAGATCAGGGCCCTCGCGGGAGAGACCATCGCCCGGGGCATCGACATCCCCGCCCTGAACCGGGAGAAAAAATGGCATTTCGTCCCCGTCAGGAAGGCCGGAGAGCGGATCACCGGCGGCGATATCATCGGCACCGTGGAGGAGACCAGCGCCCTGACCCATCGGATCATGGTGCCCCACGGGGTGGTGGGCACCCTGAAGAGCATCACCGAAGGGGATTTCACCGTAACGGATACCGTGGCGGTGGCCGAACTGGAGCAGGGGGGCGAACGGGCCCTTACCATGATGCAGACCTGGCCGGTGCGGATCGGCCGCCCCTATCAGCAGAAATTCCTGCCGGACACGCCGATGCAGAGCGGCCAGCGGGTCATCGACACCCTCTTCCCCATCGCCAAGGGCGGCACCGCCGCGGTGCCCGGCCCCTTCGGCAGCGGCAAGACCGTGGTGCAGCACGCTCTGGCCAAATGGTCCGATGTGGACGTGGTGGTCTACATCGGCTGCGGCGAACGGGGCAACGAAATGACGGACGTGCTCATGGAGTTCCCCGAGCTCCAGGATCCCCGGACCGGGGAGCCCCTGATGAAGCGCACGGTGCTTATCGCCAACACCTCGGATATGCCCGTGGCGGCCCGGGAGGCCTCCATCTACACCGGCATCACCATCGCGGAATACTTCCGGGACATGGGATATGACGTGGCGGTCATCGCGGACTCCACCTCCCGCTGGGCCGAGGCCCTTCGGGAAATGTCCGGCCGTCTGGAGGAGATGCCCGGCGAAGAGGGTTACCCCGCCTACCTGGCCTCCCGTCTGGCCCAGTTCTATGAACGGGCGGGCTGCGTGCAGTGCCTCTCCAGCGAGGTGCGCCGGGGCAGCCTCACCGCCATCGGGGCCGTTTCCCCTCCCGGCGGCGATACCTCCGAGCCCGTCAGCCAGGCCACCCTGCGCATCGTTAAGGTGTTCTGGGGCCTGGATTCCGGCCTGGCCCATGCCCGGCATTTCCCCGCCATCAACTGGCTGAACAGCTATTCCCTGTATATGGATAACCTCCGGGGCTGGTTCGAGAAGAACCTGGGCCGGAGCTTCCTGGAGAACCGGGCCAAGGCCGTGGCCATTCTCCAGCAGGAAAGCGAGCTCCAGGAGATCGTCAAGCTGGTGGGACAGGATTCCCTCTCCCCCGCGGACCGGCTCACCATGGAAACCGCCAAGATGATCCGGGAGGACTACCTCCAGCAGAACGCCTTTGTGGACATCGACAACTACTCCTCTTACGACCGCCAGTCCATCCTTCTGGACATCATCCTCCAGTATGACGCCCAGTGCCGCCGGGCCATTGCCGGCGGGGCGGACCTGGGAAAGCTGATCTCCATCGAGGTCCGGGACCGGATCGGCCGCGCCAAGTCCGTGCCGGAAGAGGAATACCCCACCGCCTACTCCGCCATCGCCGCGGACATGGCTGAACAGATCAAGGAGGCGGCGCAGCATGATTAAGGAATACCGCACCATACGCGAGATCTCCGGCCCTCTGATGGTGGTCAAGAATGTGGAGGGCGTCACCTACGACGAGCTGGCGGAGATCGAGCTCCCCAATGGGGAGACCCGCCGCTGCAAGGTGCTGGAGGTGGATGGGGACCGGGCCGTAGTCCAGCTCTTTGAGAGCTCCACCGGCATCAACCTGGCGGAGAGCAAGGTCCGCTTCCTGGGTCACGGCATGCAGCTGGGCGTCAGCCCGGATATGCTGGGCCGGGTCTTCGACGGCATGGGCCGCCCCATCGACGGGGGGCCGGAGATTCTGGCGGAGGAATACCTGGATATCAACGGCCTCCCCATGAACCCCGCCGCCCGGGACTATCCCTCTGAGTTCATCCAGACCGGCATTTCCGCCATCGACGGCCTGAACACCCTGGTCCGGGGACAGAAGCTGCCCATCTTCTCCGGCTCCGGTCTGCCCCACGCCAGCCTGGCGGCGCAGATCGCCCGGCAGGCCAAGGTGCTGGGCTCCGGGGAGCAGTTCGCCGTGGTCTTCGCCGCCATCGGCATTACCTTTGAGGAATCGGAGTACTTCGTGAACGAGTTCCGGCGCACCGGCGCCCTGGACCGCACCGTGCTCTTCTCCAACCTGGCCAACGATCCCGCGGTGGAACGCATCAGCACCCCCCGCATGGCCCTGACCGCGGCGGAATACCTGGCCTTCCAGCAGGATATGCACGTGCTGGTCATCCTCACGGATATCACCAACTATGCCGAAGCCCTCCGGGAAGTCTCCGCCGCCCGGAAGGAGGTCCCCGGCCGCCGGGGCTATCCCGGCTACCTGTATACGGACTTCGCCTCCATCTACGAGCGGGCGGGCCGCCGGAAGGGGAAGAAGGGGAGCATCACCATGATCCCCATCCTCACCATGCCGGAGGACGATATCACCCACCCCATCCCGGACCTGACAGGCTACATCACCGAGGGGCAGATCATTCTCTCCCGGGACCTGTACCTGAAGAACATCCTGCCCCCCATCGACGTGCTCCCCAGCCTGAGCCGTCTGAAGGACAAGGGCATCGGCGAGGGCAAGACCCGGGAGGACCACTCCGGCACCATGAACCAGCTCTTTGCCGCCTACAGCGCGGGCAAGGACGCCAGCGAGCTCATGACCATCCTGGGCGAGGCTGCCCTTTCCGATACGGATAAACTCTATGCCAAGTTCGCCGACGCCTTTGAGAAGGAATACGTGGGCCAGGGCCAGAGCACCGACCGGAGCATCCAGGAGACCCTGGATATCGGCTGGAAGCTGCTTTCCATCCTGCCCAAGAGCGAGCTGAAGCGCATCAAGCTGGAGTACATCGACAAGTATCTGCCCAAGCAGGAGGGTTAAGGCATGGCCATTTCGTCGGATATCAAGCCGACCCGCATGGAGCTGAAGCGGACCAAGAACCGGCTCCAGACCGCCGTCCGGGGGCACAAGCTGCTGAAGGACAAGCGGGATGAGCTCATGCGTCAGTTCATGCTGGTGGTCCGGGAAAACAAGGCCCTCCGGCAGCGGGTGGAGTCCGGGCTGGAGGAGGCCATGGGCGCCATGGCCAAGGCTTCCGCCCTCATGAGTCCCGAGATCCTGGAGCAGAGCCTCCTGTTCCCCAAGCAGGGGGTGGAGGTGGACCTGACCCGGAAAAACGTCATGAGCGTGTATATCCCCCAGTATTCCTTCCGCACCCGTACCGGAGCCGCGGCGGACATCTACCCCTACGGCTACGCCCAGACCTCCGGGGAGCTGGACGAGGCCATCGACCGGCTGAGCCGGGTATTCCAGGATATGCTGGAGCTGGCCCGGGCGGAGAAGAGCATGCAGCTCATGGCCGCGGAGATCGAGCGCACCAGGAGACGAGTCAACGCCCTGGAGTATGTGATGATCCCCCAGATGCAGGAGACCATCCGCTATATCACCATGAAGCTGGAGGAAAACGAGCGCAGCACCACCACCCGCCTCATGAAGGTGAAGGACCAGCTGCTGAAGGAAGCCCACAGCTTCGATTATTGAATCGTCCCCCCCTGCGGGCTCCCGGGCAATGCGCCTTCTGCGGCAGCCGGGCCCCGTTTCCATCCCATCGACCGACTTACCGGCGCGCTGCCTCCTTTCGGTGCGGCGCGCCGGGATTCTCTTCTGAGGTACTTACCATGTCCAGACCCAAACGGGGCGGGCATCCCCTTCTCGCCCTATTTCTCGTCCTGCTGATCCTTGTGATCCTGGCCCTGCCCTGGCTCTATCTCCAGTTTTCCGCCTTCCCCTGGGACGACTACAGAACCATGGCGGCGGAGAACGAATACCCCTTCGACTATGCGGATTTCTCCCGGGAGGGAGTGCTGACGGTGCGCCTGGACAAGGCGGACCTGTACGCTCTGCTGCTGGAATACTATCCTCCGGAGGAGCTTCTGGCCCGGGCTTCCCTTACCGGCATGGTGCGGCTGGAGCTGGAGGAGCTGGGCTTCTCCCTGAATCCGGAGGAAACCCGGGTGAACATGCGTCTGCGGGCCCTGGGCTTCCTGCATCTGCCTCTGCAGCTGCGGTGCGCGCTGGAGGAGGAGGGAGACGGGCTGCGGCTCAGGCCGGAGACGGTATTCATCGGCCCTCTGCTGCACGTCTCCGCAGAAACCCTCGCCCAGCGGCTGGAGCGGCCGGACCTGGTCCGGTCCTATCTTCTCAGCCCCGCGGACTATGGGGCGGCGGGTGTCACCCTGCGGGCCGGGGAGGACGAGATCCGGCTGAGCCTGCCGGTGCCCCCCATGCTCCCCGATCTGCTGGATCTGAACGTCCTGCGCATCTCACGGGTACTCGCCCTGTACGGAACGGAGGCTCTGCCTCCCGCCGCCGCGGCGGCCGGGGGCCCCGGCTTTGCGGAAGCCTTCCGGGCAGCCATCGCGGAGGGAGGAGCCCGGGAGCTCCTCACCTCCTACCTGGCCCTGGGGGAAGAGGAGGCGATCCGGCTGCTGGAGGAATTCACCGGAAATATTCCGGAGGGCCTCCTGCCGGATCCCGGGGAGGTCGCCGCCCGGCGAAGTGCGGCGCTGGAGCAGCTGGCGGCGGGTCAGCGGAAATATCAGACCGCCCTGGAGACCCTGCGGGAGCTGTTCCGCGCCGGGAGGCTGGTTCCGGCGCCCGGCGGGTTTCAGTTGGACGGCCGCCCGGTATCCCTCTCCGATCTGGGCTGGACCGGAACGGAGCCGGAGGCCTGGCGTCCGGTCTACCTCTTCAGTTCCCGTTCCGCTCATCCCGTCGAGGGGACGGCGCTGCCCGAGGCCCAGGCGGAGGCGCTGCCGGAGGGCGGCATACCCATGGCGGACCTGGGCCTGGTCATGACCTTTCCCCGGGGGGAGCGCATCCTCCTGTACCGCACGGCCATGGACGAGCTGGTCCTGCTCCAGCTCCCGGAGGATGGGTTCCGTTCCATCATGGACTCGGCGCGCACCCCCACCCTGCCGACGGACGAGTTTCCGCAGCAGGAACGCTGGCCTCTCTCGCCGGCTCCGGCGGCGGACCTGATGCCCGGATATTTCCTGCTGGAGGACCTGTTTTCCCTATCCTCTTTCCTTGCATAGCCGGGGGATCCGGTGTATAATAGAAAAACAGACTGTCCCTGCCGGGACGGGGGAGGAAAGGAAAAATGGCAAAGGCCTTTGTGATCGATCTATCCAAGTGCAGCGGCTGCTATAACTGCCAGCTGGCCTGCAAGGACGAGCATGTGGGGAACGACTGGAGGCCCTATGCCGCGCCCCAGCCCCGGATCGGCCAGTTCTGGATCCGGGTGAAGGAGGAGGTGGAGGGCACCCTCCCCAAGGTGAAGATCCACTATACCCCCCAGCTCTGCAATCACTGCCGCTCGGCCGCCTGCCTGAAGGCCTGCCCCGCGGAAGCCATCCGGCGGCGGGAGGACGGGCTGGTGCTCATCGATCCCGAGGGCTGCACCGGCTGCGGCGCCTGCCGGGACGCCTGCCCCTATGGGGCCATCTTCATGAACGCCGAGCTGAACATCGCCCAGAAGTGCACCGGCTGCGCCCATCTCCTGGACCACGGCGCAAAGCTTCCCCGGTGCGTGGAGGCCTGCCCTACGGAGGCCATCCGCTTCGGGGAGGAGGAAGACCTGAAGGACGAGCTTCTGGGGGCGGAGGTCCTGCAGCCCGAGACGGGCTGCAAGCCCAGGGTTTATTACCGCAATATCCCCGGCCGCTTCCTCGGCGGGACCCTGTATGATCCGGCGGAAAAGGAGGTCGTCATCGGCGCCCGCTGCCTCCTCACCAACGGGGGAAAGACCTGGGAGGCCCTCAGCGATGAATTCGGGGATTTCTGGTTCCGGGATCTCCCCATGGGCATATACGATCTGGTGATCCACGCCTCCGGCCGGGAATATAAGCGCTTCGACCGGATCCGCCTGGAAAAATCCGTGAATCTGGGGGATATTCCCCTGCTTCCCGGCGAGGAAGAATAAATGCTTGTACTTTCCGCGCAAATATAGTACAATATGTGCTATACATCAGTCTGATAAAATAAGGATAATAGGCAAAACAAACAAAAGGAAAGGATGATTACCATGGGCTCCAGGTACACGCACGTATTCTCACCCATCCGCATCCGGGGGATCGATTTCAAAAACCGCATCACCCTGGCTCCTCCGTCTCCCAACCTCGCCAGCGCAGACGGTCTTGTCACCCATGACTTTGTGGACTGGTTCCGCATGTTTGCCCGGGGCGGCGTCTGCACCCTGTACGTGGGCAACTGCTCCATCGACATCACCGAGTGCAAGGACGAAGCCTTTCAGCTGAATCTCGCCAATCCCAACGGCGTCCTCCCCATGACCTGGTATGCGGACATGTGCAAGCAGTACGCCTGCCACGCCTCCTTTGAGATCAACCACAACGGCGAGAACACCCGGTATGAGACCGTGGGTCACTGGCCCTACTCCTCCTCCGCCCGCATCTCCGACAACGAGCGCCGGGCCGCCGAGATGAACAACCGTGAGCCTCATCCCTGCATCGAGATGAGCATCGACAAGATCCATGAGACCATCGAGAAGTACGGCGCGGCTGCGGGACAGATGAAGAGAGCCGGCATGGACATCGTCCTGGTCCACGGCGGACACGGCAACCTCATCAGCCAGTTCACCAGCCCCCTGTACAACAAGCGTACCGACGAATACGGCGGGGATACCAAGGGCCGCGCCCGCTTCGCCATCGAGGTCTGCGACTCCATCCGCAAGCACTGCGGCGAGGACTTCGTCATCGAGTTCCGCATCTCCGCGGACGAGATCGCTCCCGAGGGCATGCACTTTGACGAGACCCTGGAGCTCATCGGCTACCTGAAGGATCATATCGATATTCTCCATGTTTCCGCCGGTCTCCACAGCGACTTCAACATGGCCTATTTCAACAACTGGTGCCAGAACTATCTGATGGACCACGGTTTCAACGTCCACTACGCCCGGGATATCAAAAAGGCCTACCCCGATCTGCTGGTGAACACCGTCGGCTCCATCATGAGCCTGGACTATGCCGAGGAGATCATCGCCAACGGCTGGGCGGACTTCGTCTCCATGTGCCGTCCTCTCATGGCCGACCCGGATATGCCCAACAAGTATGCCGAGAACCGGCCTGAGGACCGCCGTCCCTGCCTGCGCTGCAATACCTGCATGAACCACCTGATGATCCCCAAGCCCATTTTCTGCGCCATCAACCCCATCTCCGCCATGACCGGCGAGATCAAGGACGGCATCGTGCACAAAGCCGCCAAGAAGAAGAAAGTCGCCATCGTAGGCGGCGGCCCCGGCGGCATCCAGGCCATGCAGACCCTGCTGGATCGCGGCCACGACGTCACCCTGTATGAAAAATCCGATCGCCTGGGCGGCAATGTAGTCGGCGCTGCCGTGCCCTACTTCAAGATCGACGTTCGGGATTACCTCAAGTGGATGCGGCACACCGCCCAGCAGTGCACGAAGCGGGGCGCCAAGATCCTCCTGAACACCGAGGCCACCAAGGAGATGCTGGATCTCGGCAATTACGACGCCATCGTTCTGGCCGTGGGCGCGGAGCCCATCATCCCCAAGAGCATCCCCGGCATCAACAAGCCCCATGTCCAGTGGGCTCCCGACGCCGAGGAGGATCTGTCCAAGGGCGGCAAGGACATCGTCATCGTCGGCGCCGGCCAGGTGGGCCTTGAAGCCGCTCTGGACTTCGCCCATGACGGCGAGGAGCCCGGCAAGGTTCCTGCACGGGATCCCAAGGATACCATCGCCTTCGGCAGCCCCCTCACTGCTCCCTGCACCTCCGGCACCAAGCGGAAGATCACCGTCATCGAAATGCTGGCTCCCATGGCCTCCATGCGTCGGAGCCGGGGCAGCATGGATCTGATGAAGGCGCTGAAGGACTATGACGTGGAGATCAAGTACGAGACCGCTCTGGCGGAAGTCAAGGACGACTGCGTCGTGGTGAAGGACACCAAGACCGGCGAGCTCAGCGAGATCAAGGCCGACACCGTCCTTCTGGCCATGGGCATCAAGCCGCGTTTCGACGTGGTGGATTCCCTGCGGCACAGCGCCCCTGAGAGCAACGTGGTCATCGTGGGCGACTGCAACAACAAGGCCGGCACCATCTCCGAGGCCGTCAACCAGGCGTTCCAGGCCTGCATCCACATCTAAAACATCATATCGGGCGGACTCGCTGCGGCGGGTCCGTCTGCTTACAGGAGGAATGATCATGAGAGATTTTAAGGGCAAGATCGTATTCGTATCCGGCGGCGCTTCCGGCGCCGGTCTCGGCCAGGCCAAGGACTTCGGCCGGGAAGGCATGAAGGTCGCCATCGGCGACGTCCGGCAGGACGCGCTGGATAATGCCGTGAAGGAGCTCATCGCCTTCGGCATCCCCGAGAAGGACATCCTGGCCATCAAGGTAGACCTCACTGACCGTAAGGATTACGCCGCCTGCGCGGACAAGATCGAAGAAGTCTTCGGCGGTCCTCCCCACCTGCTCATCCAGACCGCCGGCGTCAACTCCTTCGGCCCCATCGAAGCCTCCACCTTCGACGACTTTGACTGGGTCATGGGCGTCTGCCTGAACCATGTGGTCAACGGCCTGCTGATCTTTGTTCCCCGGATGATCAAGGCCTATGCCCACAAGACCGAGTTCCATGTTGCCACCACCTCCTCCATGGGCGCCTTCATGGCGGGCTCCGGCACCGGCCCCTACAGCGCCTCCAAGGCCGCCGTGAACAACCTGATGTACTCCTATGACGAGGCGCTGCGGCCCTACGGCTCCGGCGCCACCGTCCTCTGCCCGGGCAACATCAACTCCAACATCGGCAACGCGGAGAAGTTCCGCCCCGCCAACCTGAAGAACACCGGTTATCGGGTGAACGAGAAGACCATGAAGTCCCTCCGGGCCATCCATGCCGTGGGCATCGACCCCGTGGAGTTGGGGGAGATCCTGAAGGAAGCCATTGAGAACCAGCGGGTCATCTGCCTGCCCGACCATAATCCCGACGGCCGGGCTGCTCAGCTGCGGGGCCTGAACGAGACCATCGAGAACTACACCCTCACCCGGGCCCAGCGGGATGAGATCGCCGCCAAGCGCCGGGAGGAAATGATGAAGGCCATGGAAGAAGCCAAGAAGAGCGGCAAGGAAATGCCCTCCTTCGCCTGGCCCACCGCCGAGGACTCCGAACCCTTCGGCAAGGCCCGGGACGATCTGGACTGGATCGATCCCAGCAAGAAGCTGAACAAGTAAGCCTTTTCCCCACAAATGAGGATCCCGCGGGACCGTTCGGCCCCGCGGGATTTTTCCGTTCGTTTATTCCCCCACCATCTTCAAATACAGCTTCCGGATGCCGCAGCGCCAGCAGAGGATCATACCGACCACTGCCCCCACGATCCCCTGCAGGAACTCAAAGGGCAGCTTGATGACGGCGTATTCCGGGGTGCTGTACACATAGGCGCGGCCTAAGGTATAGCCCGCCACCAGGATCACCACGCCCACGCTCACCGCAATGCCGGAGGCCAGCTTCGGCCGACTCTTCAGCAGCCGGTGAGCGATCAGGGAGATCACGACCCCCTGGATCCCGTGGGTCACCAGGGAGACAAACATGGGAGCGGGGTAAAAGAGCATATCCCCGATGAAGGAGCCCACGCCCCCCACCACGAAGGCGGAGAAAGGATCCAGCAGGATCGCCGCCAGACAGATGGGGATATCGCAGAGATACAGATGCCCGCCGGGCACGGGAATACTGAAGGAGCTGAGAACGATATTCATCGCCATAAAAATGGCCGCGATGGCGATCCGCCTGGTCGCCTGATCTGCTTTTTTCATATTCTCCCTTCTTTCTGCCGCAGGAAATTAACGGAAGGATACAACGTTTTCCCCGTCTTGTCAAGTATTTTCCTATATTTTTTATATGTTAATATGATTATAAGGGCAAAAAAGGGGATCTCCGATCCGGCGGCCGGAAATCCCCGGGTTTTTCGTCTGTTATAAGGACTTTTTCTTCGTATCGATGCTCTTTCCGAAGACGAAGAAGCGCTGGTAGAGGAACTCCGTCACAAAGTTCACGATCATGTTCAGGGCGGTCACCAGGTATTCGTTCCACCCCAGATCCTCCGCCAGGTAGTTTCCCAGGATGGTGCTCAGAGGCGTGAACACGGCATAGTACAGGGCCACCTTCAGCATGGCCACGGGGATATTGGCGGCGGAATGAAAGGTGAACTCCCGGTTCAGGGTGAAATTCCACAGCACGGACAGCACCAGGGCGATGAGGTAGCAGGGCCAGTAGGACCAGGGGGTGACCTCGTTCAGTAGGGCGAAGACCCCCATTTCGATGAGCCCGGCGCTGACGGAAAACAGGGCGAATTTCACCGCCCGGATGAATTCTTTCCTTCTATTTCCCCCCATGCGGCTTTCTCCCTTCTCCCCGGAGCCGGGGCAGCCACCAGTCCTTCCCGTAGACCAGGAGCTCCGCCAGGAGGCCCAGGGGCAGGGCCGTCAGCACATCCAGGGCGGAATGCTGCTTCACGAAGCATACGGAGATGGAGATCATCACCACCAGCAGGGTCAGCAGCGCCTTCCGCACCCGCCCCATTTCCCGGTCCTTCAGGTCCGCAGAGAGGACGCCCAGGGAATAGGCCACATGGAGGGAGGGGCAGACCCCGGTGGGGGTATCCACGCTGTAGATGAACCCCATGAGCCAGGTGAAAACGTTCTCCCGGGGAAACTGCTCCGGCCGCAGATCCTGACGGCTGGGCCAGAGAATGTAGCAGGCCATGGCCACCACCTGGGTGACGATGATGAACTTCTGCATATGCTTGAACTTCTCCACGTCATAGAGCAGGGAAAACAGCAGGGAGAAGAAGATCAGCGCATACCAGGCCACATAGAAGACGGCGAAATACTCGTTGAAGGGGATCAGATCATCCAGGAAAATATGGATGGGATGACATTTTTCCGCGGGGATCAGGTTTTCCGTCAGGACATACATCAGGAAATACCCGATCCAGCCCAGGCTGAGCAGAATATGGCGAAACCGGGGCTGCCCCAGCTTCCGCAGGGAAAAGCCGCTGTAGTCAACGGGCTTCTTCATCATATACCTCCAGGGGGTGGCTTTTGGGGTACAGGCGCTTGGGCAGGTTGGCGTAGGGTACCACCCGGTGCTCCGGCTGGGCCAGGGCCATACGGGTGATCTCCTCCATGAGCGCCCGGCAGATCCGGCTCCGCTCCGCCGCCATGGGCTCCTCCCCCCGGAACCGGACAGGAGGGCCGAAGGTCATGGTTTTCAGGGCCGGAGCCAGGTATAAGGGGACGAAATCCAGCTCCCGCCCCGTCTTTTTTCGGTACAGGCGGGCAACGTCGATGAACTTATCCTGAAAGGCATAGAGGATATTGCTGTACCGCTGGTCCCGCTCCGGGAAGATCACCAGCTTCTCCCCCTCCTGCAGCCGGGCCAGGGACTCCCGAAGGGTGGTCATGAGGCGGGTATCGTGGTAGACCGGTATGGTGTGGGCGTTGGTGAACACCAGCTGGCTCAGGGGCGGGATCAGACGGCTGAACAGGCGGTAGATCCACCGCACGGCCCTCGGCTTGCCGGACCAGAAATCCCGGTAGGCATACTCCGCCACCTCCCGGCGGTGCATCATCTCCCCGGCGCACCAGGTGCTGTGCTTCCCGGGGATGTACAGCTCCCCAGCGATGGGACCGTACATCTGGCTGTGATTCCCCACGATGATGCAGGCTCCCTCCGGCAGGTTCTCCGTCCCCACAAGGGTATAGGCGGGGGACAGCTTCCACACCGCCCAGCGGATGAACCGGTACAGGGGGGAGATGGGCTTGTCGTCCAGATGCTTCAGGTCCTTCATGCGTCCCTTTTCTCCTCCGCCAGCTCCCGCCGGGCGGCGGTGAGCATGAGCTTCAGGCGGTTCAGCTGATTCACCTCGCTGGCGCCGGGATCATAGTCCACGGCGGCGATATTGGCCTTGGGGTAGGCCTTCTTCAGCGCCTTGATGACCCCCTTGCCCATGACATGGTTGGGCAGACAGGCGAAGGGCTGAATGCAGACGATGTTGTTGACCCCCTCCTCCAGCAGCTCCACCATCTCGCCGCAGAGGAACCAGCCCTCCCCATATTGGTTGCCGATGGAGAGGAAGGGCTTGGTGGGCTCCGCCACCTTCCGGATATGCTTCGGGGCGCCGAAACGGCCGCTCTTTTCCAGGGCTTCCACCGCGGGGCGGCGCACGGCCTCGATCCCCTCGATCCCGATCCGGGACAGGAGGGCTGTCCAGAAGCCCGCACCCAGATATTTATGTTTATATTCCTGATTGTACAGGATCATGCTGAAGAAATCCAGCAGCTCCGGCACCACAGCCTCCGCCCCTTCCCGCTCCAGCAGGTCCACCAGGTGGTTGTTGGCGATGGGCATATACTTCACCAGGATCTCCCCCACGATGCCCACCCGGGGCTTCCGCCGTCCCTCCCGGAGGGGCAGGGCGTCGAATTCCTCCACGATCTCCCGGCAGAGCTGCCGGTAGCCGGGCGCGCCCTTTTCTCCCCGGAGGTAATCCAGGCAGAGCTTATTCATCCGCTCGTGCAGCGCATTGGCGGAACCGGGTATCTGCTCATAGGGCCGGGTGCGGTACAGGCAGCGCATCATCAGATCCCCCAGCACCAGGGCCCGCAGGGCCTCCATCAGGGTGCCGGCAGAGATTCGGAAGCCCTCGTTCTTCTCCATGCCGTTGAAATTCAGGCTGATGACGGGGATCTGGGGATAGCCCGCCTTATCCAGGGCCCGGCGGATGAAGCTCACATAGTTGCTGGCCCGGCAGCAGCCCCCGGTCTGGCTCATGATCAGCGCCAGCCGGTTTACGTCGTACTTGCCGGACTTCACCGCCTCCAGCATCTGCCCCGTCACCACGATGGAGGGATAGCATGCGTCGTTGTTCACATACTTCAGGCCCATATCCACTGCCCTGCGGGATTCTCCCCGGAGCATGACGATGCGGTAGCCCGCCCGCTGGAACACCGGCGTCAGCAGGCTGAAATGGATGGGGCTCATATCCGGGGCCAGAATGGTCCAGCCCTCGTCGTACATCTGCTTCGTGAACTCCCGCCGGGCATACCGGATGGACTCCGGCGGCTCGGGAAGGGCGCGCCCCTCCCGCATGGCCACGGCGGCCAGCAGGCTCCGGATACGGATCCGGGCGGCGCCCAGGTTATTCACCTCGTCGATCTTCAGCAGGGTGTAGAGCTTTCCGTATTTCTCCAGAATCTCCTGCACCTGGTCCGTGGTGACGGCGTCCAGGCCGCAGCCGAAGGAGAACAGCTGCACCAGCTCCAGATCCGGGTGCTTCCCCACGAACTCCGCCGCCTGGTACAGGCGGGAGTGGAAGACCCACTGGTCCACCACTCGCAGAGGCCGCTGGGGGCGGTAGTCCAGGGGCAGGGTATCCTCGGTGAACACATCCAGCCCATAGGAGGCGATGAGCTCCGGGATGCCGTGGTGGATCTCCGGATCCATATGGTAGGGCCGTCCCGCCAGGACGATGCCCTTCCTGCCCTCCGCCTCCATTCTGGCCAGGACCTCCGCGCCCTTCGCCCGGAGCTCCGCCTTCACCCTCCGCTGCTCCGCCCAGGCCTTGGCCGCGGCGGCCCGGACCTCCCGGGCGGGGATGCCCCAGTGCTCCCGGCAGACCTGCACCAGCCGGTCCGCCGCCGTCTTTTCCTCCGTAAAGGCCAGGAAGGGGCGGATGTACTCCACCTCCCCGGAGGTCACCGCCTCCACATTGTTCTTCAGGTTTTCCGGGTAGGAGACCACCATGGGGCAGTTGAAGTGGTTCTGGGCGTCCGGCGTCTCCTGGTACTCATAGAAAACGCAGGGGTGGAAGATGGTTTTGATCCCCTGGTCGCAGAGCCACTGCACATGGCCGTGGGCCAGCTTGGCGGGGTAACACTCGGATTCGCTGGGAATGGACTCCATCCCCAGCTCGAAAATGCTCCGGCTGGACAGGGGGGACAGGACGGTGCGGAAGCCCAGCTCCCGGAAAAACACCGCCCAGTAGGGGTAGTTCTCGTACATATTCAGCACCCTGGGCAGACCCAGGACGCCCCGGCGGGCCTCCCCCTCCGGGAGAGGCTCGTAATCGAAAATGCGTTTCAGCTTCCAGGCCGCCAGATCCTCCCCCCGGCGGACGCCGGTATGGGAGGGGATCTTCTTTTCGCAGCGGTTTCCGCTGATGTACCGCCCCACCCCTTCGAAGGAGTTGACGGTGAGCATGCAGTTGTTTTCGCAGCCGCCGCAGCGGGCGGCCCGGGCGGTATACTTCAGATCCCGGATCTCCGGCAGGGTAAGCATGCCGGTTTTCTCTCCCCTGTCCCGGGACCGGGCGATGAGGGCGGCCCCGAAGGCGCCCATGATCCCGGCGATATCCGGGCAGACCGCCTCCGTCCCGGCGATGCGCTCGAAGGCCCGGAGCACCGCCTGGTTGAAGAAGGTGCCCCCCTGGACCACGATATGCTTCCCTAGATCACTGGCGTCCGCAAGCTTGATGACCTTATACAGGGCGTTCTTGATGACGCTGTAGGCCAGGCCCGCGGAAATATCCGATACCGGCGCGCCCTCCTTCTGGGCCTGCTTCACATTGGAGTTCATGAATACGGTGCAGCGGGTGCCCAGGTC
>JBGUZS010000110.1:0-5137 GCA_045223835.1 Oscillospiraceae bacterium
CGCAACTCCCGTCCTTTTATTTTTAACATGACCAAGGGGACGAGAGAACGGATCGCCACGTCGCTTTGCTCCTCGCGATGACAAAACGGGGTTTGTCGACACGCTGGGGACGCGGGCAAACGCCCGCGTCCTTTGCTTATCTGACGGTTATTATCTCCATTTGTCGATGGAGGTGCTGTGGGGGCTGTACTGGGACCAGGCCTGGACCACGTTGCTGCCCTGGGGATCCCCCACGACGATGACGTTGATCTGATTCCTGGCGAAGAGATGCATGACCGTATCGTCGGTGACGGGCCCCTGGGCCGGATCGGGTCTCGGGCGGGCATATGTCCTTCTGCCCTTCAGCTCGCCCTCGGTGATGGTGATCTGATTCCAGAAGTAATCCTCGATCTCCTTCCGGGTGCGGCAGCCGGTCTCCTCCAGCAGCTCCTTCGCCCGCAGGGGGGACAGGAGGATGGTGATGCCGTGGAGCATCTCGAAGGTCTTGATGGATCTGTAGAAATCCTCCAGGCTGGGGTTGAGCATATAGTTGCCGATGTGGGCCCAGCCGCCGGTGAGGATGGAGAGCACGCTCTCCCCCGCCTTGAAGCCCAGGGAGGTGGAATAGGGCTCCCAGGGGCTGGCCTCCTCGTTCTCCGCAAAGGCGAAGGTATAGCAGCTGTTGTTGCCCATGACGCCCATGAGGTTCACCCCCACCTCGCTGCCGCCCAGGTTGATGAAGGCCAGCCGGTGGGCCCGGCCGATGACGGCGTTGGCCCTTCCGCCGGGGCCCAGGGCGCAGACGGAGTCATTCATCCCGATCTCCTTCCGGATGGGGCCGTTGACCACCTGCATGAAGCTGAAGGCATTGGTGGATTTTGCGGTCTGGTGGTGGCGCTGGTCCGTGCCCATGAGCTCGATCATGGCCAGGATGACCGGCAGATACTCCGGCTTCGCTCCGGCCATCACGGCGGTGATGGCCGCTTTTTCCACGGTGACGAAGCGGCCTTCCGGCGCCATCTGGGTGGCGATGATCTCCTCCGGGGCATGGGAGGTGCCCTTCAGCATCTCCGCCACCCGCGCCTCCGTGGGAATGATCACCGGGAGCCCGTCCGTCAGCCCGTTTGCCTGGAAGTATTCCTGCAGCTCGTCCTCGGTGCCCTCGGCGCAGAAGCGCGGCGGCTGGGGCGGCGTATAGACGCCCCCCACCAGCTCCTCCGGCTTGAGGGGGGCGAGAAGGGCGTCCTCGATATCCTGAAGCAGCTTGTCCAGATCTTCGCCGCTGATATCCGTGCAGGGGAATTCCGTCTCCGCGAAGCGGATCTGCATCCCCTCCCGTTCCCGGGAGATCAGGGCGTCCTTCTCCAGATAGCGGTAGAGGACGGTAAGACCGGGAATGCCCATCCGCTCGATCCTCCGGGCCGGCCAGGTGACGGCGCAGGCGGTGGTGGAGCAGGAGGGGGCGGCAAAGTACACGAAGCAGTCCGCCTTTTCCTTCATCTCCGCCCAGAGGGCGGGATCATCGGAGGAATAGCTCATCCGGGTGCGGTACACCAGCTGAATGCCGGCGTATTTTTCCCGCAGCCGGGCGTCCAACGCCTCCTCCACCCTCCCGAAGCCGTGGGTCTCCCCGGGCCAGGAGTTGATGATGTACACCGTTTTTCCCGCCAGGGTTTCCGGCCGGGGAGCCAGAGGCGCCCGCTGCACATCGTTGAACAGCCCCCTGGGATCCAGGGCCTTCAGCACATCCTTCATGTCTGCATCTCCTTTCCGTATGTCTGCCGTCGGAGGCCTGAGGCGAAGCGCCCGGGATCCCGGAGGGCAGTTTGCTGTATCCTGTATAACAGCATACCATCTGAAAGAAGACGGAGCAACGCTTTTTTGCCGGGAAGCGAAAGCCCCCTCCGCTTCGGCGGAGGGGGGAATAAGCAAAGCCTTATCGCTCCGAGAGCTGACCCGGGAGGACCAGCTTCTCCTTCGGGGGGAAGAGCGCGTCGAAGCGGGCAAATTCCTCCGGTTCCCGTTCCGCGCAGAAGTAGCCCTCCGGAGGGCCGTAAACCCCGGTGACGCCCTGCAGATAGCCGGGGATCAGCTCCCGGCAGAGAAAGAAGGAGTCGTCTGCTCCCGCCGGCAGATCATGATAGCGTATGCCGAATTCCCGGGCGTAGGTGAAGCCGCTCTTTCCGTAGAAGCGGATGTTCCCTTCGAAGCACAGGGCGCCGCAGCCCAGCGCTGCGGCCCGCTCCAGGGAATCGTCCAGCAGCCGCTTGCCGTAGCCCCGGCGCTTGAGCTCCGGCGCGATGCAGATCGGCCCCATGGTCATGATGGGGATCCTCCGGCCGTCGTCGGCGCGGATCTCCGCCCGCATGAACATATTCTGCCCGATGATGCGCCCGTCCCCCTCCATGACCAGATCCAGCTCCGGAACGAAGGCGGGATCCTCCCGGAGCCGGTGGATCACATAGTGCTCCAGGCAGCCCGGGCGGTAGACGTTCCAGAAGGATTCCCGGATGAGGGCTTCCACAGTCCGATGGTCCTGCTCCGTCTCCCGGCGGATGATGATGCTTGTCGGCTCCATGAATTCCTTGCCTCCGTTCGTCAATCGGTCTCCGGAAGCCGTTCAAAGGTCAGCTCCCTGCCGGATTCAGACTGGTCCTCGTGCCAGATGAACGTGCCCTCCTCCGTAAAGACGATGGTACCGGTTCCGTTTTCATATTCCAGATCTGCGCTCTGTACCTCGCCCTTGTCGTCATAGACGACGAGGGTTTTGGTGCAGCCGGAGTACCGGATGGTCTTCGTATCCGGATCGAGCCGGCCGGTGATATTCCAATAGGCGAACTCCGTTTTGCTGCTGCCCCGTTCGATGGCTATCTGCGCAGAATCATCGCCGTAGGCCTCCACCAGTGCCAGGACCTGGCCGCACTGATACCTGCCGGCGTAGAGCGCAGCGGGATTCTGCCAATCGGGGTCCTCGTCAAACACGGCGACATACTCCGCGTTCTCCTCCAGCAGCACGGTGATCTGCGCATCCGTGGAGTAGTCTTCGCCGTTCTTCGTCCATTTCACGAACCAGCTGCCCGCATTCGGCCAGGCGACGCAGGTATAGGTCTCCGGCGCGGCCAGACTGATCTGGGCGGACTGGTACGCGTACTCCGGTTCAAGCTCCGGGGCCTTCTCCCCCTGGGCGGAATTGATGTTTCCCCGGCCTTCCACCCGGAACGTGATCAGAATGGCCTCTTCCAATGTGCGATAGGGGACGAAGTGATAGGTCTCCCCGCCCTCCACCGTGAGCAGCAGGCCGTCCGCGCCTTCCTCCGCGATGGTGACGGTGAGGGCTTCCTTTTCGCCGAAGGAGGGCAGAGTTCCCTGCAGGCGCTTCCCCTCCAGGGAAAGCATTCCGCTCCATACGTCTTCGGACTTATCCTCGCCCAGGAGGCAGCCGACATACCAGCCGGGCTCATCCACGTCGTCCAGCCAGGCAATGGAGAGCATGTTCGCCGCCTTATCCGTAAAATAGCCTGTGCGGGGCCAGAGCGTCGCCTCCTTCGTGGGAGCCGAGGTCTCCGGCGCATCCGTCGCCTCGGGTCCGCTTATCGGCTTCTCTCCGCTGCAGGCCGTCAGGGCGAAGGCCAGACAGACGGCAAGCAGCATATAGAATATCTTTTTCATGTTTGTTCTCCTTCTTGGCGTTTGAGCCGGGCGTTCCGTATTCAAAACCGTTTCCGGTCCGCTTTTCTTTTTCGCAGCCCCGGCAGCCTGCCTTCAGTCATTGGACGAAAACGGGTGCGTTTTGTTCCTTCCGAAGGCGGCGCCCCCGCCGTCAGTCCGGGAGCTGAAAGCCGCACAGGGAGAAGGGCGACGGAGGGTCGGAGACATAGGCGACGCCGTTTTCCCGCAGAAGTCCGGCAAAGCGGTCTGCGTATGCGGCATTGCCGCTGCGCTGCATGATGTTGATGCTGAAGACGTCGTTCACTGAAAAGATTTCGATGGAAATGCCGCCGCTCAGCGTCATATCCAGATAGGGGACCACATTCAGGATATACTTATCCAGGCCGCTCCAGGCTACGCGTCCGGTATAGCTGGCCTCGAACGTATTCTGCCCGATCCCGTCCAGGATCACGCTGCGCATGTGGTCATGCTTTTGGGAGAGGGTCATCTCCCGGATCCGCTTTTCGTTTCGCACATGCTCGTTGATCGTCAGCACGTCGTTTGCGTCGTCCGCCCGAAGGATGAGCATCCCGCGGGCGATGGTATTGAGCCGCTCGATATCCTTTCCCCGCAGGCTGACCGGGTAGACCATGGGGATGATGTTCACATGGCAGAGATGGCTGGAGGGCCTGCCCAAAGCCCTGCGAAACTGGTGTTGCATGCCGCATACGATGGGGAGGCGGTTTTCCGGATGCAGCTGTGCAATGGCCAGATACATCAGGGAGGCGATAAAGGTGGCGGGACTGCCGTCGACGCCGGAGACGAAGGCCATCAGATCCTTCTGGCCGATCCGATATCGGAAAGAGGTCCACTCCCGGATGTGCGCATAACCCTGGGGCTGGCCGGGAAGCAAGAACGGCGCCTCCGGACGCGACAGGGTCCCCAGGGGCTCCGCCGCCAGCGGTTCATCCGGATAGGGGTAATCCTCCGCCTCCGCTTCCGGAACGGCGCTTCCGGCCAGGGCGATCTCCGCCGTGTCGAAGCTGTCCTCCGGATGCAGAATGCTGAGGTAATAGTACAGGATCGTTTTCAGAAACGGAAACATGCCGTTTCCATCTGTAATGAAATGCACCGTATCCACATACAGGCGGCAGCCGTCGAAGGCAAAGGCGAAGAGATGATCATTGCTCTCCCGGGAGCCCAGGGTAACCGTCCGCCCCTCCGGGGAGACCACGAAGGGCAGCGGATTCGGCGCCATCCGATACTCCTCGGCCTGCCGCACCAGCTTCACCGCATAATAGGGAAACCGTATGGCGGCCTCTTCCAGCGCGGTTTTCAGGGCCGGTACCTCCACCGGCTCGGTCAGGGTGATCTCCAGACGAATGGCGTTGATCAGATCCGGTCCGGCTGCGTACAGCAGATTGTTGACCCGATGGTTGGTGTTCAAGATCGCATTCCTTCTCCATGGGGCGGGATCTCCGGAACGATGGCCGGAGCACGGGGAGCTCCG
>JBGUZS010000111.1:0-17294 GCA_045223835.1 Oscillospiraceae bacterium
TCCCGGAGGGGCGCTGCCCCTGCTGTCTGCGGACAGCTCCCTGGCTGGGAAGCGCCCTTTGAAAAGGGCTCCCTGCACCCTGCGGAAACTATGTGTGACGGTTGTGACGATTGTGACGGTATTTTCGATACCGCCCCCACTCTCATTTTAATCGTCACAACCGTCACAATCGTCACACTTTCTGCTCCAGCCTGCTCAGGCTGATACAGCTCCCGTTCCGATTGTGGCTGACCGTCAAAGCTATCCCGTACTCGCTTTTCAGCTCGCCGTTTTTTACGTTCAGCCTCCGTGTGAGGATATTCGGTTTCATGTCCTCACCTAACAGGGTCAAAAGTTCCGTCGCACTGCCGGTCCAAGAAGGCTTGTCCTCCGTCACCAGCGCCGCAACCTTTTCCAGCAACGGATCGGGAGGCGCTTTCCAAGGCTGGGTCTCCGCATGGTCCAGTTCCCAGGTCAGCGCAGCTTCATTCCGTATCAGATACAGCAGTTGATCCGGTTGATCCCGGCTCACGATTTCCAGTGTGGCGGCCAGATCGGTGCGTTTCTCTTTTTTGAGGATAAAGGCCCCGTCCGCGCAGCCCAACAAACCCGTGGTTCCTGAGATCGTTTCAAAGACATCACTCGCCGGCTGCTTCCGCGTGTGGTGAACCAGGATAAGACCAACGTTTCTGTTTTCTGTAATGTGCTTGAGTTGCCCGATGACGTCATAATCTCTGGCATAGCTGTACGCTTCCCCTTGGGTTGCCCGCACCTTTTGGAGTGTGTCGATTATAACCAGACGGGTATTGGGGTGTTCCCGAATATAATTGTCCAGCTGCGTTTCCAGCCCAGCCCCCACCTGCCCGGAACAGATAGCAAAGTTGAGATCGTCCGTCCCTTCGACGCCGAACATCCGGGACATTCGTTCCTGCAATCGCCGCTGATCGTCCTCCAGCGCCAGGTACAGTACCCCGCCACGGCGGACAGGGTAGCCCCAGATTGGAAGCCCGGTGCTGACATGATAAGCAAACTGCGCCACCAGGAAGGATTTGCCGACCTTCGGCGCTCCGGCGAGAAAGTAAGTACCGGAGGGCAGCAGGCCGTCGATGATCGGCGGCCTGTCGGCAAAGGTCTGGTCATACAGGTCGTTCATGGTGAAGGTGCGGAGATGGGAACCGTCTGCGTATCGCAGTTCTTCCTTCATCCTCCGCAGGATTTCCTTGTAATCCTCTTCCCCATCTGCTATACTGCTTTCAGCTTGGTTGAGTGGCTGCCCTTCATCTGCGCCAACAGATGTGTCCGGGGCAGTCATTTCTTTTATCTCGTTCACACCTCTCCCCTTCCTTCGATTTGCAGGCCGTAGAACTTCTGCTTGAAATACTGGATGGGGCATTTCCCCGCGATGGTAATATACCCCGCGCCTTTCAGCTCCCGGTTCATGGCCTGAATAACCTGGTACGCCTTGCTCCGGCTGACGCCGAGGACCTGCTGTACCTCTTCCGCTGTAATAAACTGTGCTCTCATGTTTCCGTACTCCTTTCATGAAACTCTGCATTACTTATGCGGGTAGAATCGTCTATCCGCGCAATATGCGCACTATTTGTGCGTTTTTCATTATACGCATAATTCATGCGTCGTCAAGAGCAAATTAACCAGAAATATGCACTTGCAATTCGTAATCCTTTGTGGTATCCTGTGGACGAGGTGAATGAAACATGAATAGCTCGGACAATGCAGCAATCGGTTTGCGTATCCGCACCCTCCGAAAGCGCAAGGGTTACAACCAGCAGGAGCTGGCGGATATCCTTGGCAAGTCTCTCCGCACCGTGCAGAAATACGAATCCGGGGAGATTGAGGTCTCCATCGCTGTGGCCAACCAGCTTGCAAAGGTGCTGGATACCACGCCGACGTTCCTTTTCGGCTATGAAACGGAGATCACGCCGATCCGCAGCCTGGCCGATGTGGTGAACTTCCTGTTCCATATCGAGCAGGTCAACGGCCTGGATTTCAGCATCGACGTAAAAAGGCCGCCTCGCAGCAAGGAATGGCAATGCTCCATCACCTTTAACGGCAAGGCGGACGCGGATTTCAACGCCGATCTGTGTCTCTTCCTGGAGGATTGGGAGGGGCAGCGGGACAATCTTCGGACCTATGGCACCACCCAGGAGCAGTACCGGGAATGGAAAACCAAAACGCTGGCTTACTACGCCTCCACCGCTGTGGAGTGCTCAGAGCCAGAGGAGCTTGAACCCGATGAACGCTTAAAAAGACGAATTGCGTATTTGAACAGTCTGAAACCACAGAACGGCGAAGGATAACGAGAATTCAAGGTCGTTCGAGTCTGAAAGAAAGGAGAGTATATGTCGGTAACCAAAGACGGGAACACGGGGCGCTGGATGGCGCAGATCCATGTGACTGACTGGACGGGTAAAACCGTCCACAAGAAGAAGCGGGGCTTTAAAACCAAACGCGAGGCCCAGCAATGGGAGCAGGAATTCATCCAGCAGGCCACCTCAAGCCTGGGGATGACCTTTCAGGACTTCATCGAACTGTATATCAAGGATATGGAGCAGCGCCTCAAGGCGTCCACCGTCGCCAACAAGCGGTTTCTGATCGATCTCAAAATCACCCCCTTCTTCGGCAAGATGCCGCTGAACGCCATCAAGCCCACGGATATCCGGCGCTGGCAAAATGAGCTGACCAGCTACCGGGACGAAAAAGGCAAACCCTACTCCGCAACCTACCTCAAGACCATCAACAACCAGATCACCGCAATCTTCAACTACGCCCTCAAATACTATGGGCTAAAAGAAAATCCCTGCCATAAGGCAGGGGGCATGGGCAAGAAGAACGCGGAAGAAATGCTCTTCTGGACAAAAGATGAGTTTTTGCGGTTTATTGAGACGGTCAAGGAAAGGCCGGTCACCAACGCCATTTTCATGACGCTGTACTACACCGGGATGCGGGAAGGCGAGCTGCTGGCTCTGACACCGGCAGACATCGACCTGGAGAAGCAGACCATCCGCATCAACAAGAGCTTCCAGCGCCTCAAAGGCAGGAACGTGGTCACGACGCCCAAGACGCCCAAGAGCATCCGCACGGTCACGATCCCAAAGGTGCTGTGCGACTGCTTGAAGGACTATATGGACCAGTGCTTTGAGCTCCAGCCGGAGGATCGCCTGTTCCCCTACGGGAAAACCCATCTGTACCGGGATATGGTATGGGGCTGCGAAAAGTCCGGCGTCAAGAAGATTCGGGTGCACGACCTCAGACATAGCCATGCTGCAGCCCTGATCGAAATGAACGTCGCACCGAAGCTCCTGCAGGAGCGGCTGGGCCATGAACGCATCCAGACTACGCTGGACACCTACGGCCACCTTTACCCCAACGCCCAGGCAGAAGTAGCCAGACAGCTTGAGGAATTCATGTCCAAAAGCTGAATGGCTACAAAAAATTTCTTCCTTGTAGCCAAATTGTAGCCAGTGAAAAAGAGAAATCCCGGAAAACCCTGTAAAATCAACGGTTTCGGGTCATAAGGAAGTAATTTCTTATGAGGGAAATGGTGTAATCTTCGTTACGAAGATTACACCGTTTCTCTTTTTTGCGTCTATGCTGTGGCCTTTGCCTGCATGGGCGCATTTTGCATTTCTGCCATCAATGCTTTGAGCTCCTCCTCGGTGGGAAGGTCAATCATCCCCACAGCGGTAAAATAGATGTCGACCTTTACACGGACGTGGCCGGTGGATCGGTCACTGTTGTGGATCTCAATGCGCCGAATCAGCGTATTGACAAGCTCCGGCGTCAGCTCCCGTACCTCAGTGAACTCACGAAGTCCCTTGAGCAAGGCGTGGAGGTCGGTGCGCTCCCTTTCCATCTCTCGAAGCCTCCCCTCGTTTTCTGCTACGGAAGTCACCAGATCGTGCTGCTCTTTCTCATACCCTGCGGACATACGCTCATAGCGCTCATCTGAAAGCCGCCCGAGAACATTGTCCTCATAGATTCTGGAAATCAGCCTGTCCAGTTCTTCAATGCGCCTGCGGCCAGCTTCGATTTCAAGCTTCAAGTCCTTCATTTCCTGCTTCCTGCCCTTTGCGCTGTTTCGGGCGATCAAATACAGGAAAACGGGCTCATAGCAGCGCACGAAATCTGCCAGTTCTCCGACGGCCTCCAACACGATCTTTTGAAGGACTACGTCCCGAATGAAATGGATGGTACACTCTCCGCGACCTGATTTGTAATTGGCGCATCGAAAAAACTCCTGATCCTTCCGCAAGCTTTTGGCTGCGCAGAAATAGAGCTTCGAGCCGCAGTCGGGACAATAGACCAATCCGGAGAATAGACTTGTCCTTCCCGTTGCGGTGGGCCGACGCTTGTTTTCCCGGAGTTCCTGAACGCGGAGCCAGGTATCCTCATCGATGATGGCCTCCTGCGTGTTGGGTGTGACGACCCACTCGTCCTCCGGCTTATAGACCATCTTGTGGACCTTATAGCTGACCGTCGTGGTCTTGAGCTTGACGGTACAGCCGGTATACGACCGATTCGCCAGGATGCCGCAGACAGAGCTGTCCTTCCACCCGTAAGGATTCTTCGGCATGGGGTGATTTGCCTTTTTCGACCCCAAGGCATGATAGTACGCGGACGGCGTCAGCACCTTTTCCCTCTCCAGCTGGCGTGCGATCTGATCCGGGCCTTTCCCTGCGAGACACAGGGCGAAGATTTTTCTGACGACCTCGGCGGCAGGCTCATCGATCAGCCACTTCTCCTGATTCTCCGGGTCACGGATATAGCCGAAGGGCACATTGAAATTGGTGCGGAGTCCGTTGGCCGCCTTCATCGCCCACACGGCCCGCACCTTCTTGCTAGTCTGAGATGCATACCATTCATTGAAAATGTTGTGGAAGGGCATCATCTCCGTGCCGGTTCCGGACAGCGTGTCCACGTTTTCCTGGATGGCGATGAACTTTACGCCCAGCGTGGGATAGACCACCTCCAGATAATTGCCGACCTCCAGATAGTTTCGTCCAAATCGGGAGAGGTCTTTCACGATGACTGTAGAGACCTTGCCTGCCTCGATCAGTTCTTCCATTTCCTTAAAACCGGGGCGTTCAAATGTCGTCCCACTTACGCCATCATCATAAAAGAACTGCGGATGCAAATAGCCGTGAGTACGAGCGTAGTCATAAAGAATCATGCGTTGATTCTGGATGGAGTTCGATTCTTTGTCACTGCCCACGCCCTTCTTTTCATTTTCGGGATCGTCGTCACTCAGGCGTGCGTACAATGCCGTGATTTTTTCTTCCTGCCCCTTGTTTTTCTTTGTTGCCATATAATAAAACTGCTCCTTTCCTGACAACCGGGCATCGCAAAGGCTGCTGCCATTGTACGATGCCCGGTGATCCAAGTCGAATGTGTTATGCTTTCTGTAAGAGGAGCGCCATAAACTGCTCCAGAACGCTCTGTCTGCCCGCTGTATCGAAGTGCGTGCTGACCTCGTAGGTCGTGCCGCCGACCTTCATTTCAAACGTTCCTTCCCCGGAAAGCAGTTCTGAGGGAGCGAAAAGATAGGTCTTGTTCTCTTCCATGAGTATCCCCCTTTACCGTGCGTCGCGGTTGCGTTCCCGGATGCGCTGGCGGTGAAGCAGGTCAAGGCCGGCAAGGATATCGGCCTTGATCTGCTTGTCGCCGTAGTCAGCGGGAAAGTATTTGCTGAACTCATCCCGGCGCAAGCGAATCTGTTCCCGTTGGTTGGGCTTTTCCTCCGCCATGATTTCATCAATGCGCTCGCGGGAGATAGACTCAAAGCCCTGTCCACTCTCCCGGTGCATCCGTACCGCCTGGGAGTAGGACGGCGTGGCCTCATCCCGGTCGATCAGCTCCGCCAAATGATTCTGAGCCTCGTCCGGAAGATAGGACAGCTCCACGCCGACAGAAAAGGCGATCCGGCCTTGGTCCACCAGGTCCAGCAATGCAGGACGCAGGTGGGTAAGACGGATATAACGTTGGACTGTTCTGCCGCTTTCGGTATCGGAGATAGTGTCGGCACTTTCCAACTTCCCGACAGTTTGTCGGGAAGCGATTCCCTGGTGCTTGATTGCCTCTAATTTCAGCTTATACGCAAAGGCCTTCTCGCTGGGCAGGATGTGCTCCCGGTGCAGGTTGCTGTCCACCAGCAGAATAGAAGCGGCGTCCCGGTCGACGGCGTGAATAAAGGCAGGGACCGTTTTCAGCCCTGCCTTCTGTGCAGCGTGCAGTCTCCGGTGCCCGGAGATCACCTCGTATTCGTCTGTCGTTCCTTCCAAGGGCCGCACCAGCAGCGGCGTCAGGATGCCGCTCTCCTGAATGCTGTCGATCAGATCATTCATTTCCTCATTGTCCAGCACCTTATAGGGATGCCCCTCAAAGGGGTGCAACTTGTCGATAGGGATATTTGTGATTTGTTTCATCTTCCTCTGTTCCTTTCTCTCATGAGCGCCTTTACTTCCATTTCGCGCTCGGATTGTAATAATTCATATAGATGCCGCCAATGCTCGGCAACGCGTCGGGCGGCGGCGAGGTCCCGGCGCAGCGGCTTCATCTGATTTGTAGTCGCCGCGATCTTTTCTTTCAGCTCTGCTTCGATTTCGGGCGGCTTCGGGCGGCGGAGCTGATTGCGATACCCCTGCCGCTCATGCGTCAATGCCCTGATCCGTTCTTCCTTTTCGGAGATAAACTGAGCCAGATCGTTTTCCGTGTGGATGTCATTGCCACGCAGCAACATATATTCCTCGTGCAGACGGTCAAACCGCGCCAGCTCCGCCCGGATCGACGGTGAGAGCGGGCGGAAGGACTGCCTGCCCTCCCGCTCCGCTCTCGTCAGGTCCAGCATCGCCATGATGATCAGGAATACCACGTCGATCATCACGGTCACCGTGTCGTCGGAACGCCGGATCTCATACTCCATCTTCTGCTCCAGCTCCAGCAGCGGAAACCGCTTCGGGCGGTACGGGAGATGACTGTTCCACCGGTCTCTGCCATCCGGATCATCCAGATTGCGCCTTGTTCGCTCCTGGATAAAATCAAAGCTGAAGCCCAGCCGGTCAAGGCGGATCGCCCGCTCCCAATCCGGCGCCCGGATGCTGCCGCGCTCCCAATCGTAGACATATCCCTTCGCCCGGAGATGGGAAATCAGCCCGTCAAAGTTCATGGCATATTGCAGGCTGTCCTCAATGTCCTGCTTCAAAATGTCCCGGTGGGTCATGCCGCCGCGCCGCCGTGCCCAGTATTCGCCCCGGCTCTCGGTCTTGTAAAACGAAGCGTCCTCCAGCACGGACAGCCCACGCTCCCTGCAAATCTGATCGGATACCTCCCGCAGCAGGATGTGGTCGCGGATGTGGTTCTGAAACTTCCTGCCGTCCTTGAAGGACACGGCGTTCAACACCAGATGGTTGTGGATCGAAGTCGTGTTCAGATGGGTTGTGACTACCACTTGGTACTTGTCGCCCCACATACGCTTTGCCGTTTCGATGCCGATTTGATGTGCCTCCTCCGGCGTGACCTCGCCAGGTGAAAAACTCTGAAACCCGTGATAGGCCACGTTGGTGCCCCGCATCCCGAAGCGCACCTGCACGGCCTTCATCTCCTCATAGGCCCGGTCCGCGCTGCAGTTTACGCCGGAGACGAACAGCTTCTGATCGGTCTTATCGTCCCGCTCCGCATAGCGAAGTACTTGGGCGAGGTCGTCGTCCAGGTACTTCGGGTTGGTGGTCTTATCCGGGTTGTCGGCGTAGTCGATGACCGCCTTGAGGGAACCCTTCACGGGCCAGAACGCGGTGGTCGCCATCAACCGTCCCTCCCCGGCAGGATCAGTTCTTTCCGCATCACGTCCATCAGGTCGAGGATCGCGTCGCCGCTGCCGAGCCTGCGGGCTTCGTCCAGCTTCCGGCAGAGTTCATAATAGGCCTCCGGCGGGATCTCGCGCGGCGCATAGCCAAGGCAGCGCTGACGGACATACTCGGAGACCGACAAACCGCACTTTCTGGCCTTGCGCTCGATCTGCTGCTTCTCAGCCGGTGTGGTGCGGGTATAAATGCTTTGGGTACGTTCTTTCATGTTGATTCAAGTCCTTTCTCACGGGGGATTGGGGTACTCCCCAAAGATAATCGCCGCCATAAAGGCGGCGGTGACGGAGCTTGTGCCATACAAGCTCCCTGCTTGCTACTCTATGAGACACGGCCCCCGAAGGATCGGATTGGTCAGTCTAGTCGTGTCTCATTCGGGTTTTTCTGCGCTTTTCGACGACAATGACGACGCACCGGCAAAAAGGCGGGAAATTGCCGGTGCCTTTGCCGCGCATGAAAACATCCCGGCAAAAACGCTTGTTTTTACCGGGATCGTCACTGGAAGCTGTCAAGGAACGCATCCATAGCTTCCTCGTCCGTGTTGGCGGCCTGCGCTTCGGGTTGAGCCGAAAACGGAACGGCAGCAACATGGCTGCCGCGGAGCTCTGCACGGATCGTTTCAATCACTCGCTCAAAAAAGGCGTCCTGCCTCGCCTGCTCATCCTGCGCATCCGCAAAAGCGTTTAGCGCCGCGATGATGAGCCTGCTGCGGGAGAGTGGAGAAGATTGCAGAAACTCCCATGCCCTGCGGTCTGCCTCCTGCTCCAGATCAAAGCGGGCCTCCGCTCGCGTATGCTTCATTTCAGACCACCGTGCCTGCGGATGCGGGATTCCGCCATGAACTCATAGCCCTTGGCGGTGGCGCAGATGTCGTCGATGACGGTCGTGCGGGAGGCGTCGTAAGCGCCGAAGTTCCGGAGGATGCAGCCTCCGCCGCCAACTACATAGAGCCGCATCTGCTTCGGGTCATAGCCTCGTTCCGCAAGGCGCTTGAACACGCCGTCGGCGTACTTCTTCGCCTCCGCTGTAATGACGGCAAGGTAGTTGCCGTCAATGTCCGCTGAGCCGGTGCAGAACACCTCCGTGATGACAGACTCGTCCACCTTGGCCTGAAACTGCCGCATCAGCGCCTCCCGGATCGCAAGGGAGCATTCCTTCGTGCCGTACTCCTCTGTGAACATCCGCGTGGCGTCCGGCTTGCCGTCCTTGATGTGTAGGATGTTCATGGTGCCGTTGCCGATGTCACAGAGCACATGGTGGCCGGGAAAGTCCTTGAGCCGGTTGGCCACGGCGGCGAAGCCCTGTGGGAACACCTCACAGCCGGCAAACTCGATGTGGTAGTCAATGTCCCGGTAGGTGAAGTCCGCGCTCTCGTTTTTCAGCAGGTAATCCCGGAACGCCTTGCTCTGCGTCGTGACCCAGGAGAGCGGCAGCCCCACCGCGAGATAGACTTTGGCGCTGGTCAGTTCCTCCCGCCGCAGCTCCCGTGCGATGGCGGCCAGGGTGAGGATATAATAGTCCCCGTCGATGACCTTGACGCCGCTGTAGATCTTGTGCAGGGCTCCGATCAGGTAATACCTCCCGTCATAGAGAAGCAGATCGTAACCAACAGGCGGCTTCTCGTCAAAGGCCGCCACTCCGCTGAGAAAGCAGCAGTTGGCCGTTTTGATGTTGCCGTAACCGTGATCCACGCCGATGATCTTGATGCTGTTCATGTCTTTCATTTTGTTTTCCTCCTTTGATTCTATTCTTGCTCACATGAAAGTGTGGGAGCAGTGTTCATTAATACGATGTGGACAAAATGTCCACATCGTCTTTGAAGCGTCATGTTTCCCGTGACGATAATGACGAAAATGACGATGTCCACTGAGCGGGGTACTAATTTGGATTGTCGTCATTATCGTCATTTACGTCATTTGCGTCATCACGGGCCAGATAGATCAGCCTGCTTTGCCCGGTGCGATGGGCGTGGAAGCGGATGCCTCTCGGCTCCAAGAACTCATAATAGAAGCGGCTGAGACAGCGGACCACACCCTTCGGCTTGATCTCCGTCTCACCCACAGCCTCCACCAACTCTGTCGCCGTGCCTTCCCACCGCTTCCGGCTCTGCATGAAGTCTGCCAGAGCATAGAGAAACGGCGGTTATAGGTCGGGCGGTGGGGCTTCTTCAGCTCCATTCTCCGGCTCTGCCAGCTCCCAAATGCAGTCGTGGAACGCAAGCGGAATCGTCCGATCCTCCACATCCCGACCCGTGACCCGGAGCGTGCCGCTCTCCGCGCCGCGGTATTCCCGTTTCAGCAGCAGAACGGTATCCAGACCGCCCATGACGCCGTTGGAACCTAGGATCTCGTTGAAGGGGTCCTCGCTGTATTTGGTTTTCCGGATGTGATGAACCAGCAGAATGCCGATGTCATGTTCATCCGCAATGCGCTTCAGACTGGCCATGGCGTCGTAGTCACAGGCATACATGTTTCCACTGTCCGTATCACGGGGGTCACGGACCTTCTGGAGCGTATCGATAATAATGAAACCGGTATTCGGATAGCTGCGAAGCTGCTCGGTGATCTGCTCCTCCAGCCCGCTGTGGAGCTTGTCGCACATCACGGCAAGGCGCAGCTCCGGCATTGGTTCTTCGTTCAGCCGGTACATCCTCCGCTGGATGCGGGGGAATGTGTCCTCCAGGCAGAGATACAACACCTCGCACTGCCGCGTGGCTCGCTCCCACACGGGCAACCCCTGGGATATGCGCATGGCCAGCCAGAGCACCAGCCAGCTCTTGCCGGTCTTGCTCGCTCCGGCAAGAACGCTCAGACCGTGTGGGATCAGATCCTTCACGATGAAAGCAGGCGGCGGGAACGGGAGCTCGGAGAGCTCCTCCGCGTTCATGGTTTTCAGCGGCCGCATTTCAGTTCACCTCTTTCATTTTGTTTTTGGATTTCTTCGTACAGTTCTTTTTCAGCCGGCAATACCGCTTCCCGGAAATAGCGGCAGTAGATGCCGGTGACGCACAGCAGCTGGATACAGGGACTGTCTCTGCCGCCGCCGAGCAGCAGACAGCGATCCTTGATACAGTTGCAGCAGGCGGAGCGGATCAGAGCGTTGACCCGTTCCGCCTGCGCCGGGGTAATTCTGAGCTTCATTCATGGCCTCCTTTGCAGAAAAATACACTGCCCCCTCGCCAAAGTGTGGGAGCAGTGTTCAATAGCCTCTTCAGCAACGGAAAAGGCCGTTCATCCTTCTGGGGACGAACGGCCTGAGCACCTATTTCCTACACAAAAACAGAGTGATCATAAACGGTGAATTACACATTTCATGAGCGAAGATTTGGAAAGGATTGCACGAATACGGATGAATAACAATCGAATCATGCACCTTTCTACGCACTTTTCCACGTGATTTATTGTCCGATTTTGCACTTTTCAAAATGTCATATCCGCAAAAATACTCCCACAACGGATATCGTGGGAGCAGTATTCAATATTGCATTATGCCGAACTATACGATACAATCTGTCTCAGGCAGGTGATGTACTTGAAAACGAGCTACAAGATCCGCGAGCTCTCCGCCCGCGCCGTCATGCGCAGCGCGCAGCTGGGCGCAGACGGCATCTATAAATACAATCTCAGCGAAGAAGCCACGCGGAACTGCGTCTCCCCCTCCGCGCCGGATACGCAGGAGGACTGCGCTCTGTTCTATCAGATCATGTGCGTGCTGCGCGGCGAGGACTTTGTACCTCATGGGATCATGCCCGATCTGGCGGACGTCCTCATCTATCTGGACTTCTCCCGCGTCTTTGACCGGAGCCCCACACAGAAGAAGTACCGGGATATGCAGAAACAGGCGGAGGATATGTTCCGCCCGGAGGGAATCACCCTGGACTTCGGGCGGGGCGGCTATCGCTATGTGGCCTTTGAGCGTTCCGCCAACATGGGCCGCAACTCACGACTATCCTTCATTCGGGAGGACTTCTATGCGCCGGTGCGGGAGCGCATCCAGCTTGGCATGACCATCGGCCTCTGCCAGCTCTCCAAGCTCTACGCCTACAACGGTCTCATGCTCACCAGCGGAACGCGCATTGAGGATATGAGCATCTGGGACGCGGCGCGGGTCGTCGTCGTGGACAACCCCATTTCCCTTGTGCGCAGCGCGGACATCATCACCGTGGAGGACGACGGCACGGAGAACCCCATGCGGCGCTATCACCGGGTAAAAACGCTGGCCGACGTGGAAGTGACGGAGTTCGACGGCGAGGGGCTGATTTCCCCGCAGTATGTGGAGTTCATTGACCGATACTACTGCGGGAAGCATATTCATTCCTCTTTCCAGATCCGCATGCCCTATATCAAGGGCGTGGTGCATGAGGTGGACTACAAAGCGTTCTTCCGGGAGCTAGGCGTCGGGGAGATCACGGACATCTGGGGCACCGTCCATCCCATCGACAGGGTGGACCTTATTCTGACCAAAAGCATGTTCAAGGGCTTCGGCTGGATGACCGACAACGGCCTGAGCTGGGCGGAGTACCTGGACCGCTGCTGCAAATACCGCCATGCTCTGTATATCTCCGGGGTGGGGCAGGCGAATCCCACCAAGTATACGGAGCTGAACTATCAGTTTCTGACCACCGCCGCCATCCGCCCGGAGGAGTTCCGGCCTTGCGACCTGCCCCTGGGCTGGGACCACGCCCCGGAGGACGATCCGAGGGATTGGATCACGAAGGCGACGGAGACGGAGTATTACCATACCGTTGCGGATGCGGAATACCGTCTGTGGCACTTCACCTCCGCGCTGGAACGGGAAAGCACCGGGAGCAAGAACACTCTCTGGGCTATGGTGCTGACGAAGAACCCGCTGTTTCTGAATGAGCCGGTATTCACGAAAGAGCTGGACGCAAAGGCGGATAAGCTGCTGAAGCGGTACGCGCTGGGGCGGCTCACCACGCTGGGCGACGTCCGCTATCTTTCCGGCGATCTGCTGTGCTTCCTGCATCTGCTGGTGAGAGACAAAATCGACAGCGCCGCCTCGCTGCAGCTGACGCGGGAATGCCTCGGCGAAGGTGAGGTTTACGCCCCCGGCGCGGCCTATCCGGAGAGCGACCGCTATATTCTGCTGCGCAATCCCCACATTGCCAGGAACGAGGAGGCGGTTGCCAGAGCGCCGGAGGAGATCGGATACTTCCGGCAGAAATACCTGTCCCATCTGCATTACGTCGCAATGGTGGATTCACGTACCCTGATCCCGGAGCGGCTGGGCGGCGCGGATTTCGACGGAGACACGGTCCGTACCGTTGCCGATCCGCTGATGAACGCCTGCGTTGCGCGCAACTATGTCGGGAACATTTATGACAGTTATTCCGCACAGATCCCTGTATTGAAAATCCCGGCTGCCGAGCCGCTGATTCGGGACGCAAATGACTGGCAGGCCCGGTTTGAAACCGTCCGAAGCACCTTCGACACCCGCATCGGGCAGATCTGCAACGCCGCCTTTGACCGCAGCATCGTGGCCTATGACGAGAGCCTGGACCCGGAGGCGCGAAAACAGCTGGAAGAAGAGACGGAAATCCTGGAGATCCTCACGGGACTGGAGATCGACTCGGCGAAAAGCGGCGTGAAGCCGGAGCTGTCGGATTACCTGAACCGGAAGCTGGTCAGCCGCAGCCCCTTTCTCAAATACAAAAACATCGTCAGCGACAAGGAAGGCCGGGAGTGGTACGAACCCAAGCAGAAGGACAAGTTGGACAGGTTCTTTGAAGGCGTGGATTGGGAGAATGTCAGCTCCAACGTGGAGAAGCTGCCCTGGTTCTCCAAAATGCTGAAGGAAAACACACCGAAGCTCCCGGTGAAGCTCCCCAGGGACGAGGAGCTGTTCTCCTTTGCCCGGAAAAAGGACTGGAAGGCTAAGCTGGACCCTGCCGCCATGGACTTCACGGCCTCCCTGATTTCCGATTATGAAAACGCCCTGCGCCGCATCCGCATCAGCCGGCTGGAGGGCAAGGACATGAAGCGCCGCAGAGACGTGGAGCGTATCCTGTTCATGCGCGGGCAGGAGAATACCTATACGGCGGACGAGCTGTACGGCGTGCTGCAGGACCTGAGCGCCGAGCATGTGGCGCGGATAAGGCAGGACATGAGGCGGCAGAACTGGCAGCTGTTTTCCCGGTCGGCACGGGAGCGTTTTCTGCTGTGCGTGATCCCCTACGACAAACAGGCGGAATACACGGACGTCTTTGCGGACTTCCGCAAGGGCGGCTACCGGGTGCTGGGGGACATCATCTGCGACATGGACGACCGATACCGGCGGGAAGAAATGAAAAAAGGCGCCATCCATCGCACGACGGACAGTGCCCTGATGAAACACATTATGAGCGGATATGAGAAAAGCATGAGCTGGGACTATCAGGACCTGGCGGCTTCCCGGGTTCGGGAGTATCTGAACCGCAGCGGCGTCAGCCCGGATACGGCGCTACAATGCGCCGTCGCCCTGGGCAAACGGGGCTTTGTCTTCGACGTGCTGCTGGATCGGGTCGAGGCAAATGCGGTCAAAGCAAAAAGGCGGTGAATGGGATGCTGAACGAAATTGAAGAGTTCAGGGCATACACGACCTTCCCGGAGTACACGGCAAAGAACAAATACGACAGCGGCTACCTTGGCCGCTTTACCTTCGACACGCTGGTGAAGTGCGAGGGCCTGAACCGGGTACTGACCATCCTGGCGCGGGGCTATCTCTGGCAGGACGGGGAGGCAAATACGGATCGTGCCTATAATGCGCTGCGGGCATGGTGCAGCATCCCGGACAGGAAAAATGCCCGCCCCAGGCGGGACGGACAGAGCGAAACGGACTACCGGGCGCTGCACGGCGCGTTCCCGGAGTTGGTGGACGAGGGTGGCGCAGGCTGGTATTACCGGCATGTGCATCAGGTGGTCGCCTTTGTGCGGAAACATCCGGACAAGGCGCTGAAAAGCGCCGTTACCAACTGCGACCTGCTGAAAAAGGGCTTTGACGAGGCGTGGCGGGACAAGCTCCGGCAGATGCAGGTGCCGATCTTCTCCCCGAACACAAAGGCTGACTGGCCCCTGCGCTTCGACGACATCGTAGCCGACGCCGTGGAGGAGGGCCCCCTCCGGGGCGAGCCTGCCCCTCTTTCAGACGGTGAGCTGGAGAAGCTCCGCGCCCTCACGCCGAAGGGTGTCCCGGAAACGGTGCTGCCCGCACTGGTGCAGTTCTACCACATGAACAAACCGGAGGACAGCGACTGGGTCGTGCTGCCGTCGGCAAACTTCGACGCTTACTTTGGCACCACGGCTTTTGGCCGCAAATGGCTGGCCGCGCTGCCGGAGACTGTCATCCGCCGCAGCGAGAGCAGCTACGGCGTGAGCCGGTATATGGTGATTGGGCGGAAGTAGCACTGTTCCAGAAAATGATGCCAACGAAAGCGCTTTGCAGACGGCAAAGTCACCGTTCCGTTCAACCGTTTCCTCGGCTACGACCGAGGGGAGGATGGGAATCTCGTGGTCAATCCGGAGCAGGCCAAACTGGTCCGGCGCATCTACGGGATGTTCCTGACCGGAATGTCGCCGGGCAGTATTGCCCGGACCCTGAGCAGTGAGGGCATCCCCTCACCGGGCGGGAAGGATCACTGGAACGCCAGCAATATCCGCAGCATCCTGACGAATGAGAAATACAAGGGCGATGCCCTGCTCCAAAAGACCTACACCGTGGACTTCCTGACCAAGAAGAAAAAGAGCAACGAGGGTGAAATCCCGCAGTACTACGTCCGGGACAACCACGAGGCCATCATCCCGCCTGATACCTTCGAGGCGGTCCAGATCCTTATGGCCTCCCGGAAGGCAGGAAAAAACCGCCGCAGCTCGGTCAGCATCTTCTCCAGCCGGGTGAAGTGCGGCTGCTGCGGCAGCTGGTACGGGCCGAAGGTCTGGCATTCCAACGACAAGTATCGCCGGGTCATCTGGCAGTGCAATCACAAGTTCGAGGGAGAGAAATGCACCACACCAACGCTCACCGAGGACCAGCTGAAGGACATCTTCCTGAGGGCTGCAAACCAGGTGATCGATGCCAAAGACGGGATCATCGCCGTCTACCACGAAGTGCTGGAGCCCCATCTGGTTACCGATGACCTGCAGCAGGAACTCGATGGACTGGATGCCGAAATCAACGTGGTCGCCGGTCTGATCGAGGACTGCATCAAGGAAAACGCTCACGTGGCCCTCGATCAGGCCGAATACCAGAAACGCTACGACGCTTTGGTGGACCGTTTCGATACCACTAAGGCCCGTCAGAAGGTGCTGGCTCAGCAGATCACCGACCGGCAAGCTAGACGTCAACAAATCGAACTGTTTCTGGCCGGTCTGAAGAAGCGAGAGCCTTTGACGGTCTTCCGGGATGAGGACTGGCTGGCGATGGTCGATTACATGACCGTCACCGAGGATGCCGGGATCATCGTCAGCTTCAAGGACGGGACGGAGATCGAGGCATAAGCCTTTCAACGACGAAGCCCCAAGCTACTGATGAACAGCGGCTTGGGGCCTTTCTCGAAATCTGCATTAAGATGTCCTTTTATAATCCATACACGACAATTCCCACCAATGCAGATATCCCAATTAGTCCAATTGGAGAAATTCCTCTCTTCAGTACCTTTCTTGATCCGAAATAGATCGCAGCAAGTACAACGGTCATAAAGACTGCTGTTACGTTTATAGAAAACGCTCCGAAACTCCCTACGCTATGCTGTATGATCATGTATATACCTGTAGCAAGAATAATGCCGATAATACACAGTTTCACCCCTTGCAGAACAGCCTGCACATAGGGATTCTTAAGAAGTTTTTTCAGCAGGACCATAACGAGCAGAATAATAATGAACGAAGGCAGCACGACTGCGGTTGTGGCAATAAGGGCTCCTGAAAAACCTGCCTGTGAACTTCCTACATATGTTGCCAGATTAACCATGATAGGTCCGGGTGTACTCTCGCTGACCGCAATCATGTATGTCAGCATTTCATCCTCAATCCAGCCATATGAAAGAACTACATCCCGGATTAAGGGAATTGCGCCATACGCTCCGCCAAAAGCAAACAAACCCACTTTCAGAAAGCCAATGATCAAATCGAAGTAGATCATTTTACAACACCTGCCTTTCCGGTGTTCCTCTTCACCAGGAATATGGCGAGGCTGATGACCGCTGCGATCAACATCAGCATAATCGATGATACTCGTAATGCAAAGATATCAATCAGCAGCATGGCTATAAAGGCACAGCACATGATTGTACGAGGAACTGCCTTCTTATGCATCTTTCTGATCATCTTTATTGCTGCATCAAGAATCAATATACCTACGGCAAGCTTCATAAACCGGGAGTCAAGAGGATGACTCTTGGGTTATTTCATTTTTGCCCGAAATCTGCCATAATACAGTCAGCCA
>JBGUZS010000112.1:0-3765 GCA_045223835.1 Oscillospiraceae bacterium
GAACGCAAGCAAGCATTCGCGGCTCTTACGGCAACCGCGGATGCGCAGCCCGTGAGATTTGCGGCGACGAGGAAGCCTGTGAGGTCCATTCCCACGAAGCCACCGGAGGCACCCTCCTGGCAGGGGCCCCGCCGCACAGGCATCCCTCATCAGGCGCTTCGCGCCAGCTTCCCCCAAGGGAAGCCAAGGTACTACCCCCCTTGCGTCCGGTTGTTCGTAACGTGGTCTCTCGTCCCTCGTCCCCGCCGTGCGCTCTGCCTTCCCCTGGGGGAAGGTGGCTCCGGCGTCTCACGGAAGCCGGAGTCGGATGAGGGCCTTTCATCCCTATTCCTTTGCCTGCAGCTGTTCCAGCACCCGCTTTCTCGCGCACAGCCAGGCGAACACGCCGGAACCGACGGTGCAGACCGCCAGATGGGCGGCCAGGTAGAAGCCAAAAGGTTTCCATACTGCTTCCAGCTCCGGCTTCCGGATCAGGATCACCAGGAGGAAGCCCAGGAGCAGCCCGACCAGGGCGCACAGTACCTGGGCGGCGGTATAGATCCCCACACACTTCCCCACCTTCGCCCCCAATGCCCGGAGGACACTGATCTCTGTTGATGCGTGGAGCACGGTGAGGCCCGGCAGCACACACGCCAGGAGGAGCGCCGCCGCGATGGTCAGAGGGTACAGGGTCTCCAGCAGCCGGTGGATCTTGTAGATCCGGTCCGCGTTGGACGTATCCATATGGAACTTTGCCGCTCCCTTGGTCCCGTCCATAATCCCCTGGACGAAAATGCGGAACTCTCCGACGCTGTGGTAATCCACCAGGACGTACTCCGCAATATCCAGAGCAACCACGGGGAAGAGGCAGCCGTACTGGATATGGGCGGCTGCGGGGAAGAATCCGATGCGCTCCCAGGTTTTCCCTTGAATGAGCCCCACCACCGCGGCGAAGGGCCGCCGCCGGTCCCGCAGCTGCTCCAATGTCTCCCCCGGCTCGAAGGGATTGCCGTTCTTGGAGAGGTTCGCGAGCCACTGGTCCTCGTTCACCCGCACCCTGTCACCCAGCTCCACCCCAAGCTCCTCGGCATGGCCCGCGTACAGGACGCAAACCTGCCGCTGGGAGGCCAGAAAGGTCTCCTCGTCCCAGCCCTCTGCCCAGAGGATCTCCGGCGAATGCAGGAGCTTGTCGAAGCGGTTGACGAAGTAAGAGGGGGCGGCGGTCATCTGGATCTCGCAGTCCCGGCTGAAGGTTTCATAATAGGGGTCCCGCACATAGCCGGAGTTCTCCACCTTCCTGGCCCGCTCATAGCCGATGTTGGACAGCACCGGCTTTACCTCCGCCTGCTGATACAGCTCCCCATAGATCCCCCGGAGCACCGTCACAAGGCCGAAGGCAAAGGCCAGGAGCGCCGCCAGCAGCAGGCTCAGCAGGCTCCGCCCCGGGTTCCGTCCCAGCAGGCGGAAAAGATAACGGATTGACCAATTCATTTGTTTTTCTCCTGCACCAGCTCCAGGACGCTCTTCCGCCGGATCAGGCCCAGACCAACCAGGGCGATCGCCGCCAGGAGGATCAGGAAGCCCACCGCTCCCAGGAGGAAGAGACCAAAGCCTGCGGGCTCATGGACCGCTGTTTCCTCCGCTGCGGCGGTCAGCTGCCGCAGGGTCACGATCCGGGCGATGATCAGACCCAGGACGGCGGAGAGGATTCCCAGGAGCAGGAAGGGGATGAACAGACGGTTCCCCGCTTCCCCTTTGGGCATGCCCAGGGCCCGGAGGATGCCATACTCCCGCTTTTTCCGTCCGATGAAGAGCCACACCGTCAGCACCAGGGCGAAGAGGGCCGCGGCGGCAAAGATCAACAGCTTCACCAGGGCCAGGCTCCTGGCCTGTATCAAATCCTCCGCGATAATGCTCCAGCCTCCGTCGCTGAATTCGTACAGGCGGTCCTCTGCCTCCAGATTCGGCAGGACCTCCTCCATGAAGGGAACGATCTCCTCCGCAGCACCAACGATGAAGCTCACTTCCCCGGGCTTCGCTTCATAGGTATCCTTGTTCACGCAGTCCGGCAGGAAAGAGGCGGGGACGAAGATCGCGTTGTTGCTGTAGCACCAGTACAGGTCCCGCTGGGCGTGCTTGCCCTCGTTCAGATCCCGCCAGGAGCCCACGATGGTGAACTCCTGCCGGGTGAATTCCGTAGCGTGCCGTCCCTGGGTGGAGGCTATGGCCCCCAGGGGGGCGTACTGCTCGCAGAGATAATTCCCCAGGTCCAGGGTGAGGGTATCCCCCACCTTCAGACCGTAAGCCTCCAGCACGTCCGTATTCACCACACACACGGGCTGCCCCTCGTCCGCCGGGGTGAGGAAGCGTCCCTCTTCGCAGACGATCCGCCCCTGGGCCACCCGGCGGATGGCGGCCATATCCCCGGTGTACACCACATCGAAGGTGTGCACGTCGTCGTTGGTCACCTGAATGAGCTCCCGCAGGGGGGCAAATTTCTCCGTCTCCAGGTACGTTTCCGGCAGGTCCGTGATATCCGTCACATAGGGCCACCAGCCCTTGCGGGTGTCGTCCCCCATGTAGAAGCGGTGCAGGGCCCAGTTCCGGATGCCGGCCTCCGATTCCTCTGCTTCCTTCTGGCTGTCCGAATGCCCGTCCGCCCGGTTGTTCCGCAGGACGAAGACATACCGCCTTCCCACCTCCAGCCGCTCGAAATCCGACCAGAAGTAATCCGGGTCCAGGGTGAGGAAGCAGAAGCGGGTATTGAAGTCGGCCCAGCCAAGCTCCACCAGGGAGCCCTTCAGCTCATCCGGCAGGAGCCACATTTCGATCCGCTGCTCCTCGTCCCCCCGGAGCCAGGCCTCGTCCCCTGCCAGCACCTCCCAGTCCATGACGCTGACGGCCTGGAAGCCCTCCTCCCCCACCTCCGGGTAGGCCCTGGCCAGGATGCTCCCGCCGAAGGCGGGCTGGATTTGCGTCACAGTCCCCGCCAGGACGCATCGGGCATAGTAAGGGAAATAGCTCCAGTCCGTCTCCAGGCGGATATAGTCCGGGGATACCCCGGCGGTCATATACCGCCGCTCCACCCGGGATATATGGGGCAGAGCCGCCATTTCCTCCTGAGTCGTCCGGCGCAGGCTCTCATGATGGCTGTCCGCATACTCCGCCTTTCCATAGGTCTCCGCCGGATTGGTGGGATCCGCCAGGAGGAAATAGTCGTAGAGCGTGTTTTTCCGCTCCGGAGGCATGACGTCCTCCACCGTCAGCACGCCCTCGTACCGGTCCCGGGCCTCCCGATACTCCCGGTCGGAGACGCTGTACTCCGAAAGGTTATACAGGAACAGGAATGCCGCCGCGGCCAGGAGCAGCAGGGTCAGGCCCGTTTTCAGCGGGCTGCGGTACAGGGATCGGATATGTTTCATGGAATTCCCTTCTTTCTTCGATAATCAAGTTCCCAGGTCGATCCACATGGCAGGACGAACTCCCGGTGTTTTTTTCCCACCTTCGCAGTTGACCAGTTTGCCCCAGGTGTCGATCTTTCCAAGTCGATCGGCCATAGCAGCGCTGGCTGAGCTCAATCCTGGAGTACGGAGCCACCATCCCACGGCTTCATTTTGGGTAAAGTCGACGTTGCTTTTCGGAGCTGCAAAGGCTGTGGGTTTGCACCATAGGGTTGAATAAGTATGAAAATATCGTTCCGCCTCCTGTATACTGCCTCCGTGGGGTGCAGGTACTGAGACAGGATGGAAATACCGTTCTGCTTCCGGGATGCTCAGCAGGAAGAGC
>JBGUZS010000113.1:0-28130 GCA_045223835.1 Oscillospiraceae bacterium
CGGCGATAACGTTGGCTGCCTGCTCCGCGGCATTGCGAAGAGCGATGTTGAACGTGGTCAGGTTCTTGCTGCGCCCAAGTCCATTCATCCCCACACCAAGTTCACCGGCCGTGTTTACGTTCTGACCAAGGAAGAGGGCGGACGTCACACTCCCTTCTTCAACAACTATCGTCCTCAGTTCTACTTCCGTACAACCGACGTGACCGGCGTCATCACTCTGCCTGAGGGCGTTGAGATGTGCATGCCCGGCGATAACGTCGACATGAACGTTGAACTGATCACTCCCATCGCCATCGAGAAGGAGCTCCGTTTCGCCATCCGTGAGGGCGGCCGTACAGTGGGTTCCGGAGTTGTCGTCGCGGTTGAGGAGTAATCGGACACCCTGACTTAAGCATTAAGGCGGATCGGCAAATGCCGGTCCGCCTTTGTTATAGGCTAAGTCCTTGTTGCGCTTCTATGCGGAATTGTGCGTGCAAATTACAACTGGGAAAGAATACCACTTGCTAATTTTCAGAATATCGTCTATAATATACCTGTGGATTATTGTGCAAATCAGGATTAAGTGGTATTCGAAACCTGATTCAGAGAAGAAGAGCGGCGGGAAGGAGTCATTCATGTTCCAGGTAGGAGACTGTGTTGCGCATCCGATGCATGGAGCAGGCGTGATCGACGGCATCGAAGAACGCAGGATAAACGGCGTCACCAGGCAGTATTATATGTTCAAGCTGCCGATGGGAGGCATGACCGTTATGATCCCTGTGGATCATTGCGATGAAGTAGGCGTGCGTCCCATTATCGATGAGAAGCAGGCGGACGAGGTGCTCAAACAGCTGGCTGAAATCGAAGTGGACGTGACGCAGAACTGGAACCGCCGTTATCGTGAGAATATGCTGCGCATCAAAAGCGGAAACCTGCTCGAGGTTGCCCGGGTCGTCAAGTGCCTGATGGTGAGGGACAGCGAAAAAGGGCTTTCCACGGGAGACAGAAAGATGCTTCGCAGCGCAAAACAGATCCTGATCTCTGAGCTTGTTCTCTCCAAGAATTCCAGCTATGAGAAGGTAGAGGAAGAGGTCAACGCCGCATTGGCTTGATTTTGCCGGGGGATAGAACCATGGCCATTTGGCGCAGAAAAAAGGAAAAGCGCAGAAAAACGGCGGGGACTGTCGGCAGGGTTCGTGTCTCCGCCGTTATCCTTGGTGGAGGGAGTTCTTCCCGTATGGGCGGGGAGGATAAGCTTGCCGCCATGCTGGACGGCCGTACAGTGCTGGCCTGGAGCCTGAGGGCTTTCCAGGCCTGCGATTTCATACAGGAGATCATCCTGGTTACCCATACGGGAGGCGAACGGAACGCTTACCTCTCCTGCGATCACTGCGATAAAGTCGCCAGGGTCGTGCATGGGGGGAGCAATCGCACAGCCTCTGCGTATCAGGGGGTCATGGCGGCAGATCCCGACGCGGACATCATTCTGATCCATGATGGAGCCAGGCCGCTGGTCTCGGAGGCGGTGATCCGTGCCGCCGTTGAGGGAGCCGAAAAATTCGGCGCCGCGCTGCCGGTCACGGCATTGTCCGATACCATAAAAACTGGGGAAAACGGGTTCGTCGCCTCGACAATGGACAGAAATACCCTCTTTGCGGCTCAGACGCCCCAGGCTTTCCGCAGCGAGCTGATCAAGGCCGCGCTTACAGACGCTATGGAAAAGGGCTTGGAACTGACGGACGACTGCTCCGCGGTAGAGCGTTTGGGGATGAAGGTCAGAATGGTGGAAGGGGACAGCCTGAATCGCAAAATCACCCTACCAGCCGATTTGACCATCGCTGAAGCGCTCATACGCCTGCATCAGACGCAGAAGGAATAGGAGAATCCCATGCGAATCGGACATGGTTATGATGTTCACCGGATCACGGATGGCCGCAAGCTCATCCTTTGCGGAATTACCATTCCCTGGGAAAAAGGCCTTCTCGGCCATTCGGATGCAGATGTGGCGGTCCACGCGCTGATGGATGCGCTCTTGGGAGCGTGTGCCCTGGGCGATATCGGGCTTTGGTTTCCGGATTCGGATCCGGCGTACGCCGGGGCGGACAGCATGGGACTGCTCCGGATTGTCGCCGAGAAGGTGACTCTGTCCGGCTATCGCCTTTCCAACGGGGATATTACCATTCTGGCTCAGCGTCCAAAGCTTGCACCGTACATCCCCAAAATGCGGGAAAGACTGGCCGAAGCGCTGGGTGCGGAGCTCGGGCAAATCAGCGTCAAGGCCACAACGGAGGAAGGACTCGGGTTCACCGGTTCGGGAGAGGGGATCGCCGCCCATGCCGTAGTCCTTTTGGAGGAAACAGAGATATGCTGAATCTGAATCGGGCGGAGTTCGTCCTTTCCGCCGCATCCCCGAAGGACTTTATCCGGGACGGCAGGCCGCAGCTGGTTTTTGCCGGACGCTCCAATGTGGGAAAGAGCTCTCTGATCAACAAACTGCTGAATAGAAAGAACTTCGCCCGGGTGGGGAATACACCGGGAAAGACGACGCACATCAACTATTTTCGCATTGACAGCGTCTATTTTGTCGATCTGCCCGGGTATGGATACGCAAAGGTCCCCAAGGCAGAGCGCGATCGGTGGGGAAAACTGATGGAGTCCTATTTCCGGGAGCAGCTGGTCACGTTGGGCGTTCTGATCGTTGATGCCCGCCATACCCCCACTGGGGACGACCGCACCATGGCGGATTGGTTCCGGGGAACGGGAAAACCGCTGATCGTTGCGGCGAATAAAATGGATAAACTGAAGAAAAGCGAATATGCTGAGCGGCTGGAGGATATTCGCAGCACGCTGGAGCTCGATGCGGAAACGCCGCTTCTGCTGGTTTCTGCGGATAAGGGGATCGGACGGGAGGAACTGCTCAGTCTGTTGGAGGCGCAGCTTTGAATTCTATTGCGGAAGTCTTTCGTGATCTGGACTGGTCTGTACCCCTGCGTTTGCTGCTCCAGGCGGTGCCTGCGCTTTTGTGCATCATGGTTCATGAGATCAGCCATGGGCTGGCAGCTTATGCCTTGGGGGATCGGACGGCGAAGGAACAGGGAAGACTGAGCCTGAATCCGCTGCGCCATATCGATTGGATCGGACTCGCCATGCTTCTGTTGTTTCATTTCGGCTGGGCAAAGCCCGTGCAGGTGGATATGCGGCATTTTCGCCATCCCAAGCGGGACATGGCCATTACCGCATTGGCGGGGCCGGCATCAAATTTCGTGCTGGCGATCCTTTTCCTTTTCCTGTATGGATTGCTGTATTCTCCCTGTACAGGCAGCTTCCTGGGCGGCTGGTTGCTCGCACTTCTGAATTCCACCGTGTATTTGAGCATCGCACTGGGGCTGTTTAATCTAATTCCTTTTCCGCCGCTGGACGGCTCGAAGATCCTGTTTTCCTTCCTGCCGGACAGGGTCTATGTTCGCTTTATGATGCTGGAGCGTTACGGGATGGTGGTCCTGATCGTCCTGGTTTTGCTGCTCAACCGGGTCTTCACCGTTTCTCCCATTCAAACGGCAACGGAGGCGGTATACCGGTTCCTGTTCCCTCTGGCCCAGTGGGCCAATTCCCTGACGCTGTGAGGTCGTGATGGAGCAACTTACCTTTCATCTGGATAATGTGGTCAAGCAAAAGGGGAGCTTTGCGGATTTCGACGGTCCCCTCAGTCTGATCCTGCAGCTGCTGAGCCGGAACCGGGTGGAGATCCAGGATATCCGCATCTCCGAGATCACCGATCAATACCTGGAATACCTGGCGGAAATGGAGAAAGTTGATCTGGAGATCGCGGGGGAATTCCTTACCATGGCCTCGTATCTCCTGTATATCAAGGCCAAAACCATCCTGGAGGGCACCCAGGAGGTTGAGGAGATGGAGACCCTGATCAGCTCCCTGGAAGAACAGCGGAGGAAGGAGACCCTGGAGCGTATGAAGCTGGCTGCGGTCTGGCTCCAGGAACAGCATAGCAAGGGAGAAGGGCTGTTTTCCCGGGAGCCTTCCCCCATCACCGGACCGGTGGAATACCGTTATTCCCATCAGCCGACAGAGCTGCTCGCCGCCTTGACGGATATCCTGGGGAGGGAGCGGGATCAGGCGGAGGATCCGCGGCATATTCCCATGCCCGCAAGGCTGCCTTATTCCATTGAGGAAAAATCGGATGAGATCCTCCTGTACATCAGAGATCGGGGTTGTATTGAGCTACGGGCTTTATTTGCGAGCAGCCGCAGCAGAAGCGAAACGGTCGCGACTCTGCTGGCCGTGCTGGAGCTATTCCACATGGAAAAGCTCGGTTTCCGGGAGACCGAATCGGGCCTCCAGCTGACGAGATTTGGGGAATAATATGGATTTTGAGCGTATTTTGGAGAGCATACTGTTTGCGGCCGGGGATCCTTACCCGATTGCTCGATTGGTTGATCTATTCGGCCTGACGGAAGCCGAGGTATCCGATATTGCGGATCGTCTGGGAGACAGCCTTCGCTTTGAAAACCGCGGCGTTTGCCTGGTCCGTCTGGAGAACAGCCTGCAGCTTTGTTCCGATCCGGCGAATGCGGAATACGTCAGACGTGCGCTGGATACCCGGAGACCATCCAGGCTGAGTCCTGCGGCGCTGGAGGTGTTGGCCATCACCGCATATTTCCAGCCGGTCACGCGCAGCTTCGTTGAGCAGCTGCGCGGGGTTGACAGCAGCTATACCATGGGCCTTTTGGCGGATAAGGGATTCGTCGAACCCTGCGGGAAGCTGGATGCGCCGGGAAGACCCCTGCAGTACCGTACCACTGCGCTGTTCCTGAGGACCTTCGGCTTATCCTCCCTGAGCGAACTGCCCGCGCAGGGGGTGGAGGCGGTCCGGGATAAGCTCAGCCAGGCAGAGGGACAACTATCCTTTTCTGATCTATCTGAATCGGAGGAAGCATGAGCGGATGGTTCTGGCTGGTATTGGTCCTGCTGCTCCTTGCTCTTCTTCTGGCCTCCCGCCTGAAGATCAGGATGGAGTATGATGAAGATGGCTTGCGGATGAATGCGGGCTTGGGCCTGATCACCGTGTTTCATTATCCCGGCAGCCATTCAAAACGGATCGAGCGTCCGGCAAAAAAGGGAAAGGTAAAACCGCAAAAAGCGAAAAAAGGCGGAAAAATGCCGGGTATCCGAGAGACGATTTCGATAATCGGGGATACTTTGGGCAAGCTAAGACGAAAGCTCCGCGTGGATGAGCTTTTCCTCTGGTATTGCAGCGCCTCCGGGGATCCCGCGGCCGCAGCTTTGGCATTCGGCGGCGCTTCGGCGGCTGTCGGCCTGCTCATGGCTCCGCTGGAAGCGGCCTTCCGCATCCGAAAGAGAGATATCCGCACAGCTGTGAGCTTTACGGATACTCAACCGACAGTCATCCTGAAGCTGCGAATTTCCGTCTCCCTGTTCTCTTTGCTGTTTGGCATGGTTTTGCCTGCGGTTTTCCGGTTTATTCATGCGATGCGGGGTGGCGATGGGCGATCTCGCGAATCGTAACAGGCGGAATAAGACTACAATACGGAGGAACTTACCATGGAGAAGCATCCGATCGGAGATCTGATGGAAACGACGATGGGCAAGCTGAGAGATATGGTGGATGTCAATACCATCATCGGCCAGCCCATTACCACCATGGATGGGATCACCTTGATCCCCATCTCGAAGGTGAGCTTCGGCTTTGCAGCCGGCGGCTCTGGTTTTCAGTCGAAAAACGACAAGGAGAACCAAGGGAATCCCTTCGGGGGCGGCAGCGGCGCCGGCGTGAAGATCGAACCCGTATCTTTCGTCGTCATACATGACGGCAGCGTACGGGTGCTCAGCGCGAATACCGGCGAGGCGTCGCCCATCGAAAAACTGGCGGATATGCTTCCGGGGCTAATTGAAAAGGTAAAGGAGTACCTACCCCGTAAGAATGAGGAAAAAGAGGAAAGCTGAACGAATACTGCTTTTTGCAGTGCTCCTGTCCGTGTCCCTCACCCCGGTTCGCGCCGAATCTGCCGCACCGGAGACGTCTGCCGTATCCGTCGTTCTCCTGGAGCAGGAGAGCAGAACGGTGCTGTACAGCCATGATGCGGACAAGCCGCTTCCCATAGCCAGTATCACAAAGATCATGACCGGGCTGCTGGCGGCGGAGCGCTGCGACCTGAACGCAAAGGTCGTCATCCGACCGGAATGGCTTGGAACGGAAGGCAGTCATATGGGCCTGAAGGCCGGGGATACCCGAAGCGTGAAAGAACTGCTGTATGGGCTGCTGCTGGCCTCGGGAAACGATGCGGCCGTGGCGCTGGCCTGTTATATGGCAGGGGATATCCCCACCTTTGCCCGGTGGATGAACGAGCGCGCGGCGGAACTGGGGATGGACGGAACCTGCTTTCAAAATCCCCATGGATTGACCCAGGAGGGACACCGATCTACCGCGCGGGATATGGGCATTCTCGCCTGCGCGGCTATGGAGAACCCCTGCTTTGCGGAGATCGCCGGGTGTCGAAATGCAGCGGTAGATGGGGTTTATCTGAAAAACCATAACCGGCTGCTTTGGGATTATCCCGGGGCCCTGGGTGTGAAGACCGGATATACGGAGGCCGCGGGCAGAACGCTGGTCAGCTGTGCAAGGCGGGAGGGGTTGACCCTGGTCTGCGTCACGCTGAATGATCCGGCGGATTGGAAGGATCACACCGCTCTGCTGGACTGGGGCTTCAGCACCTATTGTGCGGTAAGACCGGAGCTGGAAAGCTGGTCTGTACCTGTGATTTCCGGGCTGTCGGATAGCCTGACCCTTCGGCCTGCTGGAGGGAGCTGCTTCCCGGTGCCGAAGACAGCGGAGCGGGTGTGGCATGCCGAGCTCCCGCGCTTCGTTTATGCGCCGTGTCAAGAAGGGGCTGCCCTGGGCATGGCCGTCCTGCTGGCTGATGGCGAGCCTGTATACTCCTGTCCCCTGATTGCGGAGGAAACGGTTGACCTGGACGAAGCGCAGCGTCTGACCATATGGGAAAAAGTCCGCCGGTATTGGCAAATCGTCTGCCGGAACGGCTGAATCCACAGGCTAACCCGGATGTATCCAGGTCCTGGAATGAGGAGTACGGATCACATGGAAGAACGATTGCAAAAGATTCTGTCCGCCAACGGTATTGCTTCCCGCCGGGAGGCGGAGGAGTATATTCTGGCGGGCAGGGTGACGGTGAACGGCATCCCTGCGCAGCTGGGCTGCAAGGCCGATCCGGAGAGGGATGAGATCCTGCTGGACGGCTGTCCGCTGCTCCGAAAGGAGCGGCGGGTGTACATCATCCTCAACAAACCCCGCGGATATGTGAGCACGCTGAAGGACGAACGGGGAAGAAAGACCGTTGCGGATCTGGTCGCAGGCTGCGGTACGCGGGTCTATCCTGTGGGGAGACTGGATGCGAACTCAGAGGGTCTCCTTCTGATGACAAATGACGGGGAGCTGACCAACGCCCTGACCCATCCCTCCCATGGGGTGGAGAAGCAATATACCGTCCGTGTCTCCGGGCCGGATCTGGAAGGGGCAGTCCGAATCCTCAGGAAGCCGGTGGAATTGGAGGATGGACCGGCCAGGACGAAGAGCGTACAGGTTCTGGAGCGGGATAAGGATCGGGCGATCCTGGCCGTTTCGGTGACGGAGGGCAGAAAGCATCTGGTCCGCAACCTGTGCGCAGCAGCCGGATTAAAAGTGCATCGGCTCATCCGCATGGCAGAGGGAGGCCTGGATCTGGGCGATCTCCGTACGGGCACATGGCGGTATTTGACCGAGGAGGAGACTGAATCGCTTTTCCGCGCAGCGGGACTCCGGACCCCGGAATCGACATGATCACAGAAGGATAAAGGATTCAGACCTTCGTCAATTATCGCTCTATTTGTGACAGGGAAAGCGCGGACAGAGTTTTCGCCTGCGGGGGAGGAATACAGATGGAGAAAGATATTCTGGCCGTACTGGAGCAAAAACAGGGGACCTTTTCCAAAGGGCAGCTCCGCATAGCCCGATACATTATGGAAAACGCGGACAAGGCTTCCTACATGACCGCAAGCAAACTGGGGCAGAAGACCGGGGTCAGCGAATCCACGGTCGTCCGCTTTGCTCTGGAACTTGGATATGCCGGTTATCCGGAGATGCGCAAGGCGCTCCAGGAAACGATCCGCAGCCGCCTTACCTCTTTGCAGCGCATGGAGGTGGCCAGAACGGTGATCGGGACGAGAGATCCGCTGACGGCCATCCTGAATTCCGATATGGAAAACATTCTGCTGACCCAGAGCGCCGTTTCCCGGGATGTTTTCGAGCATGCTGTGGAAACGATCCTTCGGGCCAATAATATCTACCTGCTCGGCGCGCGCACATCCTCGGCTTTGGCCGTATTCATGGGCTTTTATCTGGGACTCATTCTGGGCAACGTCCGGGTGCTGAACGAAAACCGGGAAGGGGAGATCATGGAGCAAATGCTGCGCATAGGGCCCGAAGATCTGTTCATTGGAATCAGCTATCCCCGGTATTCCCGGCGTACCGTTCAGGCAGTTCGCTTCGCCAAGGACAGAGGCGCCGCCGTTCTCGCGCTGACGGATTCCAACACGTCGCCCATCGCCGTCCGCTCCGATATCTGTCTCCTGGCCAGAAGCGATATGGTATCCTTTGTGGATTCCCTGGTGGCGCCTCTCAGTCTGATCAACGCCCTGATCGTTGCGGTGAGCGAGCGCAAGCCTGGCGTCGCAGACACCTTTGAAGAGCTGGAAAAGGTTTGGAACGAATACGATGTCTACGAAAAATCCGACGATTGACGTCTGTGTGGTAGGAGGCGGTGCTGCCGGAATGATGGCCGCCATCAGCGCAGCTGAGGCCGGCGCCGAGGTCCTGGTGCTGGAGCGGAAGGAGAAACCGCTGCGGAAGCTGATGATCACCGGGAAAGGGCGCTGCAATCTGACAAACGATTGCGAGCCGGAGCAGGTGATGGAGAACACGGTACATAACGGCAGATTTCTGTTCAGCGCCCTTCGCGCCTTTCCCCCTGCAGCCGTCATGGCGTTTTTTTCCGGCTTGGGCGTTCCGCTGAAAACGGAAAGGGGAAAACGGGTTTTTCCCGCTTCCGACCGAGCTGCAGATGTGGCGCAGGCGCTTCTGCAGGAAGGAAAACGCCTGGGGGTCCGTCTCCTGCATGGGCGCGTTGAGGAGCTCCGTACGCATGAGGACGGGAGCATCCGGGAGGTTTTCTGGGAGGGCGGCTCCATTGAGCCGCGTGCGCTGATCCTGGCGACCGGCGGGCTCAGTTATCCGGCGACCGGCTCTGACGGGGACGGATATCGTATGGCGGAGGCCCTCGGTCATCGGATCGTCCCTTGCAGGGCTTCTCTGGTCCCCTTGGTTTCTCCGGATCCGGACTGCTCCGAGATGCAGGGCCTGAGCCTGAGAAATGTTCGCCTTTCCCTGTTGAAGGATGGACATGCGGTATGGCAGGAACAGGGGGAGATGCAGTTTACCCATTTCGGCGTGACCGGACCGCTTGTGCTTTCCGCCTCAGCGCATATGACCGAGAACGGAAACTACCGGCTGGAGCTGGATCTGAAGCCGGCCCTGGATGAAGCGGCCTTGGATCGGCGTTTGCTTAGGGATTTCGGCGAAAAACGGAATCGGGATTTTCATAATGCCCTTGGGGATCTGCTTCCACGTCTCATGATCCCCGTAATCGTCAGGCGCAGCGGTATCAACCCCGAAACCAAGGTCAATGCGGTGACAAAGGAGCAGCGCAGGGCGCTGCTCATGTCGATCAAGCGCTTTGCCATTCCGGTTTCCGGTACCCGTCCCATAGAAGAAGCGGTGATCACAGCGGGCGGGATCGATACCCGGGAGGTGCGCCCGGGAGATATGTCCTCTAAATTGGTCAGAGGATTGTATTTCGCCGGAGAGATCCTTGATCTGGATGCTTACACCGGCGGGTTCAATCTGCAGATCGCCTGGTGCACCGGCAGGGCGGCGGGAAGAGCCGCCGCAGAATACGCGAAAGGATATGAAGAGGGATGAAAAGGATCAGCGTCGCCATAGATGGGCCGGGAGGCGCCGGAAAAAGCACGGCGGCAAAAGCCCTTGCGGGGAAATATGGGTTTGCCTATGTTGATACCGGCGCGATCTATCGCACCATCGGCTTGGCCGTCCTGCGCGCAGGCGCTTTGCCCACAGAGGAAGCACAGGTCGAACCGGTGCTGTGCTCCTGCCTGGTGGAGCTGGATTATGACGAAACGGGACTGCAGCATATGCTGCTGAACGGCGAGGACGTCAGCCGCGAGATCCGTATGCCGGAGATCTCCTCCTATGCTTCGAAGGTGTCCGCTCATCCAGCGGTGCGCGCTGCTTTGCTGGAGCTTCAGCGGGAACAAGCACGCAAACGGAGCGTCGTCATGGACGGACGGGATATCGGCACCGTAGTTCTGCCGGATGCCACGCTGAAAGTATTCCTTACCGCGTCTCCTGAGGTTCGGGCAAGGCGGCGCTGGGAGGAGCTGCGGCAGCGTGGAACACCCCAGCCATACGAGGAAGTCTATCGCGAGATGCAGGAGCGGGATCAGCGGGACAGCACCCGTGCCGCTGCGCCGCTGAAGCCTGCGTCAGACGCTGTAACGGTGGACAGCTCCGGCATGAGCTTTGAGGAAGTGGTAGCCGAACTGAGCCGCTTGGTGGAAGGAAAGCTGGAGTAATGTCTGTTGCGTGTTATCGTTTTATCTACATGCTGCTGTATCCTCTGATCCATATCTTGTTTCCCATGCGTTTCCATCATCGGGACCGCATTCCGCGGCAGGGTCCGATCATGCTTTGCGCTTCCCACTCCAATCTGGTGGATCCGCTTCTCCTGGCATACCTGTTGGGCTGGGATCGTCCCATGCGCTTTATGGCCAAGAAGGAGCTCTTCAAAATCCCGCTTTTGGGCGGGATCCTGAGGAAAGTGGGGACCTTCAGCGTTGACCGGGGCAATGCGGATATGGGGGCAATCCGTACCTCCTTGGCGATCCTGAAAGAGAAAGGGATACTGGGGATCTTTCCCGAGGGAACGCGGCGGCAGGAAAGCGGCGAAGGCAAGCATGGCGCGATCATGCTTGCTGCCAGATCCGGCGCGCAGGTGGTCCCCGTGTATATTCCCCGGCGGAAAAAACTGTTCAACAAGCTGGACCTGGTGGTAGGAGAGCCTTATATTCTGGATCGGGATATACGGGGAAAAGACGCGTATGAGGAAAAATCCGGCGAGCTGATGGACAGGATCGAGAACCTGAAGAACGAGATAGACAGATGAGAATCAGAATAGCCAGAACCGCAGGCTTCTGCTATGGCGTGAAGCGGGCAGTGGATATTGCGGAACGCACCGCAGCCGATGGGGATTGCTGGTGCTTGGGCGAGCTCATCCACAATCGATTCGAGACGGAAAGACTGAGCCGCTTGGGAATTCGAGCTGCGGCATCCCACGAGGATGTCCCTGCAGGCGCAGTCGTGATTATCCGTTCCCATGGCGTAGGGGACAGAGAATACCGGGCGCTGGAGGAGCGGGGATGCCGCATCGTCGACGCCACCTGTCCCAACGTGGCCAGGATACACCGTTTGGTCCGTGATGCAGCGGAAAGAGGCAGAACGCCTGTCGTGATCGGAGATCATCGGCATCCTGAGGTGCAGGGGATCTGCGGCAGCGCCGCCGGCGTGCTGGTTTTTCAGGATGATGGAGAGATTCAGGGATGGCTCCGGAGGAGCAAGCTGCCCGCAGATACCCCGCTGACTGTAGTATTTCAGACCACAGAAGTGCGAAGCAGAGCAAAAAAATGCGTGGAAATCCTCAAAAAGGTATATACAAATACCGAATTATTTGATACAATATGCGAAGCTACGTTCAGCCGCCAGAAAGAGGCGGTCGAGCTTGCCGCCATATGCGATGCCATGCTGGTGGTAGGGGACAGGAGCAGTGCGAACACAAGAAGGCTTGCGGAGATCTGCAGAAGCGTTTGTCCGAAAGTCATTTTTGCGGAAACAGCCTCAGAAAGCGACCTGTCGGACCTCAAAGATGTCAGAACATTGGGCGTTACCGCCGGGGCCTCCACTCCGGCGTGGATAATTGAGGAGGTTTGTTCAAAAATGACGGAAGAAATCAAGAACGAAGTCAATTCTGCAGAGCCCATCGCGGAGGCCGCTTCCGAAGCGGTTGCTGAGCCCGTCGCGGAACCCGTCGCGGAACCTGTTGACGAGTCTTTTGATGCGCTGCTGGAAAAGAGCTTCAAGACTTTAAATACAGGAGATAAGGTCGTTGGTATTGTCGCTTCCATCGGCCCCAACGAAGTCACTGTGGATCTGGGCACCAAGCATTCCGGGTACATCCCCATTGCCGAGCTGACCGACGATCCGGATCTGAAGCCCGAGGATGTGGCTAAGGTAGGCGAGGAGATCGAAACCTTCGTCATGCGGGTGAACGATGTGGAAGGGACTGTGCAGCTCTCCAAGAAGCGGCTGGATACGGTGAAGAACTGGGACAGCATCGAGGAAGCGAGAGAGAACCGCATCCCCGTCGAAGGGCTGGTTACCGAAGAAAACAAGGGCGGCATCGTGGTCAATGTAAAAGGCATCCGCGTATTTGTGCCCGCCTCTCAGACGGGTCTGCCCAAGGACGCTCCCATGAGCAGCCTGCTGAAGACCCGCGTGCAGCTCCGGATCACCGAGGTCAACCACTCCAGAAGAAGAGTTGTCGGTTCCATCCGCGCCGTACAGTATGAAGCCCGCAAGGCTGCCGCAGAGAAGACCTGGGCGGAAATCGAGGTCGGCAAAACGTATACTGGAACCGTCAAGTCTCTGACCTCCTACGGCGCTTTTGTGGATATCGGCGGAGTTGACGGAATGGTCCATGTTTCCGAGCTCAGCTGGAAGCGGGTGCACAATCCTGCGGAAGTCCTGAAGGTCGGGGATGTGATCGAGGTCCATGTTCTGTCCTTTGATAAGGAAAAGAAGAAAATCTCTCTGGGTTACCGCAAAGCGGAAGACAATCCCTGGAATAAGTTCACGGAAGCGTATCAGATCGGCAGCGTCGCCACCGTGAAGATCGTCAAGCTTATGGCGTTCGGCGCCTTCGCCGAGATCGTTCCGGGTGTGGATGGACTGATCCATGTTTCCCAAATCACGAATGAGCGGCGTATCGGCAAGCCCGATGAAGTCCTTTCCGAAGGCCAGACCGTGGACGTCAAGATCACCAATATCGATTACGACAACAAGAAGATTTCCTTGAGCATCAAGGCCTTGCTGGAAGGCGAACGTCCTGCCGCCCCCGCATTCGAAGACAGCGGTGCGGATACGATCGTGTACGATACCGACGCTCCCCAGGATTATTCCGGGGAAGAAGAGTAATCCAATAGTCCGGTTGATCAACGGGACGCCTTTTCTGTTATGCAGAAGGGGCGTCCTTTTCCGGTGAGACTGAGAAAAAAGTACGCAAAACACCGGAATAGATATGGCTTCCCTTATCAAAATATGATATAGTCATAAATAGGAGACCGCATAAGCGGAAGACGCGCGGCAGCGCTTCACACCGAAGAGAATGAGATACAGGGGGAAAAACCATGCACGACCATCCTCATGGACATGAGCACCCCGGGAATGGGGGAATGAACACAGCTCAGCAGACCCTTGCGCTGCTCAAGTATATGCTTGAGCATAACCGCCACCATGCGGAAGAGCTTCATGATCTGGCCCATCAGCTGAACGGGCAGGGAAAGGGGGCCGCTGCGGATCGTATCCATGAAGCGATCCACAGCTTTAATGAAGGCAATGATCTTCTGGAGCAGGCTTTGACTGCCATTGAATCAGACCAGGAATAATCGGCGCAGACTTTGAAGATTACATGCGAAAGCAACATATGGAAGGAGAACAACTATGGCAAAATTCATTGTGATCGGCGAGCGTATCCACTGCATTTCCCCCACCATTCGGCAGGCGATGGAAACCATGACCCCCGGCCCGATCCTGGACCGTGCTCGTGAACAGCTGGAGGCCGGCGCCACCTATCTGGATGTGAATATCGGCCCTGCCGAGAAGAATGGTCCCGAGCTGATGCAGTGGGCGGTGAAGCTCCTGCAGGAGAATTTCGATAATGTACCGCTCTGCCTGGACACCTCCAACCGCAAGGCGATCGAGGCCGGCATTCAGGTCTATAATCGCAGCAAGGGCAAGCCCATTGTGAATTCCGCCGATGCGGGAGACCGGATCGAGAATATCGACCTGGCGGCTGCCAACGATGCGATCTGCATCGCCCTTTGCTCCAAGGCCGGCGTATCCAGCGACAATGACGAGCGTATGGCCTGCTGCCAGGAGATGCTGGAACGGGGCATGGGTCTGGGGATGGAGGCGGAAGACCTTTGGTTCGATCCTCTGTTCCTGGTGATCAAGGGCATGCAGGATAAGCAGATGGAGGTGCTGAGCTTTATTAAGGACCTGAGCGATATGGGCTTCAACTCCACCGGCGGCCTTTCCAACGTTTCCAACATGACGCCTAAGCATATCCGGCCTATTCTGGACAGCGCCACCGTCGCAATGGCCATGTACTGCGGCCTGACCTCCTGCATTGCCAATCCCTGCGACAAACGGCTGATGGAGACGATCAAGTCCTGCGATATCATCAAGAACAATACCCTTTATGCTGATTCCTTCCTGGAGATCTGAGTACTCCTGCGGAATAGCTGAATAATGCCGCATTTTAATGTGCCGCGGCGTTCATGACGAACTCTGCGGCGCATTTTTCAAGAAAGGGGATTTATCCATGAGCGTTTTAACTGATCTCATCTACGGCGGTTCCAATGCGGTGGCCGGCCTGACGGAGAGCGCCGTACAGGATGCCATTACCAAATATGGCGCGGAAAAGAAGGCTGCTTTTCCCGATACTGCCTATTTCTGCCCGACGATCTATGCCGCTACCGGGGTAAAGGTGCAGAAGCTGGGCGACCTTCCCGCCTGCGTTGCGGTGCTGAAAAGCTTGATCACAAATAAAGAAGACTTGGGCGATGCGCTGAATGCGGGTCTGGCGACCGCAGTCGGCGCGGAGATCCTGGAGCTCCTGAAGTTCGTTGCTGAGGAGAAGCCCTATGAGAATGACAGCGGCATCGGATTTGTGCCGGATCCGGTTATCCGCAGCCTGGGCGTTCCGTTGGTCACCGGGGATATCCCCGGCGTTGCGGTGGTCCTCGGCAAGGCGGAGAATGCCGCCGACGTCGCCGCCATCGTGCGGGATTATCAGGATAAGGGCCTGCTGTCCTTCCTGGTCGGGGATGTGATCGAACAGTGCGCCGAGCAGGGCGTAAAAATGGGCCTTGATTTCCGGGTTGTTCCCCTTGGCCACGATGTGACCAGCGTGATCCATGTCGTAACGGTGGCGATCCGGGCCGGCCTGATCTTCGGCAATGTGAAGCCCGGCGACCTGGGCGCCATGCTGAAATATACCAAGGATCGGGTGCCTGCATTTGTCAATACCTTCGGACCTATTGACAATGTGACCGTCTCTGCCGGAGCCGGCGCCATCGCCCTGGGCTTCCCGGTGATCGTGGATATCGACCTGGGTGAGAATCAGGTTCCCGGCGCTCTCGTCTCCGTCTGCGACCATGCGGAGACCGTGAATACCTCCCTGGAGCTGCGCAGCATCAAGGTCAAGGCCAAAGCCGTTCAGCTGCCGGTGAGCTTTGCCGCGGCTTTCGAGGGTGAGATCATCCGCAAAAAACAGACCTATGTGGAATTCGATTCCGACCATAATCCCACCTGTGAGCTGGTCAGTATGAAGGACCTGCACGAGGTGGAGGATCACCGCATCCTGATCGACGGACCCGATATCCCCGAGGCTGCGGAGGATCTGATCCGGATGCCTTTGGCCACCCTGGTGGATGTGGCGGGCGCCAAAATGCAGAAGGATTTTGAGCCCGTCATCGAACGGCGCATCCACGCCTGGTTCAACTATATGGAAGGCGTAATGCACACTGGCCAGCGGAACCTGTTCCGCATCCGCATCAGCAAGGAAAGCATTGCAAGGGGCCTCAAGCTGCGCGATTTCGGCGAAGTGCTCTACGCCATGATCATGGATGAGTTCAGCTCGGTCGTGGACAGGGTCCAGGTCACCTTCATCACGGATCTGGAAAAGGTCAAGAAAACGCTGGAGGACGTGGCCATGCCGCGCTACCGCTACCGGGATGATCGGCTTGCCTCTCTTACGGATGAAAGCGTGGATACCTTCTATACCTGTATTCTTTGCCAGAGCTTTGCCCCGGCTCATTGCTGTGTGGTCACCCCGGAACGGCTGGGCCTCTGCGGCGCAGTATCCTGGCTGGATGCCAAGGCGACCTACGAGCTTTCCCCGACCGGTCCCAGTCAGCCTATTCCGAAGGAGGGACTGATCGACGAGAAGCTGGGGGCCTATGAATCTGTGAACAAAATGGTAGCCAACGCTACCCACGGCGCAGTTGAAAAGGTTACGCTGTACTCCCTGGTTCAGGACCCCATGACATCCTGCGGCTGCTTCGAATGCATCTGCGGCCTTATGCCTGAGGCGAACGGCGTTGTGGTCGTCAACCGGGAATACAGCGGCATGACGCCCACCGGCATGTCCTTCGGCGAACTGGCCTCCATGACCGGCGGCGGTGAGCAGACTCCGGGCTTCATGGGCCACGGACGCCATTTCATCGCTTCCAAGAAGTTTATCGGGGCGGAAGGCGGTCTGGAGCGCATCGTTTGGATGCCCAAGGAATTGAAGGACGATGTGGCGGCCCGGCTGAACAAGACGGCCAAGGAAGTCTATGGCATCGAAAACTTCTCCGATATGATCTGTGACGAAACCATCGCGACGGACAGCGAAGGCGTTTTGGCTTTCCTGCAGGAAAAGAATCACCCGGCTCTGAATATGGAACCAATCATGTGATTTACTGATGGAACGGGCGGCGGAGAATTGTCTCCCGCCGCCCGTTTTGTTCAGATTCCCGGAGACGCGGTCGGCCTGAGCCCGGTCATGAAGCCATCCAGCGCGGTGGACTGGATATCCCCTGCGATAATGGACTGACCGCTGACCACCAGATCGGCGACGATCTCCTTTTCCCCCGTGGGATAGTTCTTCACTCTGAAGGTATAGCGGACAGCATCCATCCCTCCGTACTGCTCAATGGGAAAGCCTTGCTTTTTCTGGAGATCGACATAATCCGCATAGACGCCGGAAAAGCTCCTGGGGATCACAATCTCCCGGACCTCCAGCGGTTCAGGCTCGACCTCCCAGCCCAGACCCGCCAGATAGGCGGCGGCATCCTCCGCGGTACGGATGCGTACGGGCGCCGATGTGCGTTCGGCATGGGAAGTCTTTCCCGTTCCGCGAAGGGAAACGGCCAGGATGATCGCCGCCAGGATAAGCGCGAAGACGATGAGGAAGAGCACCGCCTTTCTTCGGTTCAGCTTTGCGGTAAATACGAACATAATTGCCTCCAATACGCGCCTGACCGACGCGGTTTTCACCGAAGAGGGCGGGATCTTTGCCGGGTCCGCGTCCATCCTCTGCAGCATACATATGAAGGGAAAGTAGGATTGATTCCATTGCCCGTTATGAGACTGGATAAACTGATCGCTGATTCCGGCCTGGTTCCCAGAAGCCAGGTAAAACGTCTTGTGCGGGAAGGCCGGATCACGGTAAACGGCGCCGCACCGGAGAGCGCAGCGATGCACTGTGACTCCGCCTGGGATATCCGGGTGGATGGGACCCGGGCGGTATGGCGGGGATCGTTTTGCCTGATGATGAATAAACCGGCAGGATACCTCAGCGTCACCGAGGATCCGGACCGGCCTACCGTTATGGACCTGTTGCCGGATGAATACCGGCGCTGCGGCCTGTTTCCGGCGGGGAGACTGGATCGGGATTCTGAGGGGTTGTTGATCCTGACGAATGATGGGGCGTTCTGCCATCGGGTCATTTCGCCCAAGAGCGGGATCATGAAGGAGTACTGTATCCGGGTTTCTCACCCCTTTCCCGAAGGAGCTGAGCAGCGCTTCCAAGAAGGACTCCGGCTGGAAGACGGCAGCCTGTGTCTTCCGGCCGAGCTGATACCCGATGCGGATCGTCTGGAAGCGATTGTACGGATCCGGGAAGGCAAGTATCATCAGGTGAAACGAATGGCTCTTGCGGCCGGAACCCGGGTTAGATACTTGAAACGGATGGCCATCGGCGGCTTGAGCCTTGATTCGAGCCTGGCTCCGGGCGAATACCGCGAGCTGACGGAGGAGGAGAAGCGGAGCATAGAGGAGGATGGGGAAGAGCGGGGATCGGAGTCGAAGAATGACCCGGGCACCGGATGCTGAAGCCGACGGAACTCCGGCAATTTGTACAAGAAAATGCCGTCAGCTTTGGAGGTTCGGTAAATTGCGCAACCAACTGAATTGTGCTAAGATAAGGGCAATATTCCAAGCAGCAAATATGAATCTGATTATGTTGGAGGTCAAGTCATGTCTAGTGTAACCTTGAAGGGCATATACAAAAAGTATGCCGGCGGCGTTACTGCGGTTTCCGATTTCAACCTCGATGTTGAAGATAAGGAATTCATTATCCTGGTTGGTCCTTCCGGCTGCGGCAAATCCACGACCCTTCGAATGATCGCCGGCCTGGAAGAGATCACCCTCGGCGAGCTGTACATCGATGGCAAGCTGGTGAACGACGTTGCTCCGAAAGAGCGCGACATCGCCATGGTGTTCCAGAACTATGCTCTGTATCCGCACATGACCGTTTTTGAAAACATGGCTTTTGGTCTGCGTCTGCGGAAGATGCCGAAGGACGAAATCAAGCGCCGTGTCGACGAAGCTGCCCAGATCCTTGAGATCGAGCATTTGCTGGACCGCAAGCCCGCCGCTCTTTCCGGCGGCCAGAGACAGCGTGTTGCCCTGGGTCGTGCCATCGTACGTAACCCCAAGGTCTTCCTCCTGGACGAGCCTCTGTCCAACCTGGACGCCAAGCTGCGTACTGCCATGCGTTCCGAGTTGGCCAAGCTGCACCAGAAGCTGGCTACCACCTTCATCTACGTTACCCATGACCAGACCGAAGCTATGACCATGGGCACGCGTATCGTCGTCATGAAGGATGGATTTGTGCAGCAGGTCGCCGCTCCCCAGCAGCTGTACGAAAATCCTGCGAACCTCTTCGTCGCCACCTTCATCGGCACCCCGCAGATGAACACCGGCGAAGGCGAATTGATCGACGAGAATGGCGTCACCTACCTCCTGTTCGGCGACAACTGCAAGGTTGCTCTGCCGGAGAATAAGGGCCGCAAGCCCGAGGTTCTGGCCTATGCCGGCAAGAAGGTCATCTTCGGTATCCGCCCGAACGACATCCATGATGAGGAAGCGCTGATCGCCCAGTATCCCAACCAGGTCATTGAGTCTGAGGTCGACATGACCGAGCTGCTCGGTGCCGACACCAACCTCTACCTGAACAGCGGCGATATTTCCCTCACCGCCGTCGTTCCCACCGGCAGCACCACCTGCAAGATGGGCGACAGGATCAAGCTCTACGTCGATACCAAAAAGGTCCATCTCTTCGACTACGATACGGAAAAGACCATCACCAACTGATTCAGATTTCCGCTTTTTCAGGCCCGCCTCCTTCAAGAGGCGGGCCTGTTTTTTTGTTCATGGATTGTTTTCAAAGCATATTTTTCCACCCACTTGAAAAAATGCACAAATGAAGGTATGATAGACATAACTCCCATAAAACATCAACCAAAAGGAGGACACATCGATGTCAGCCAGGTTTTTTCAGAGCGTGATCGTTCAGATGAAGGAAGCTACGGATAAGGTAATCGGTGTGATAGATGCAGATGGCTATGTCGTTGCCTGCAATACGCTGAATATGATGGGAGCAGAGTTGGAGGGAGCCGCCGCAGCTATTGCCGCCAGCAGCAGTCCGGTTGTCGTTCATCAGGGAAGGACTTATCGGGTACTGGGCGGTATTGCTGCGGAGTTTGACTATGCCGCCTTTGTGGAGGGCGATGATGAAAGCTCCAGAACTGTCTGCATGCTGGCTTCCATTGCCTTCAATGAGGCGAAGGCTTATTACGAAGAAAAGTATGATAAAACCACCTTCATCAAGAACATCATCTCTGAGAATACTTTGCTGGTGGACATGTTCGCCCGGGCAAAGGAGCTGCGGATAGATCTGAATACTCCCCGGGGCGTCCTGCTGGTCCGGCAGCCGGATAAGGTGGATGCCGCCACGATAGAAGTCATGCAGAATCTGTTTCCCAATCGGCAGAAGGATTTTATCTTCGGGGTGAACGCGACGGACGTGGTGCTCATCAAAGAACTGGCGCCCGGCGCGGACAGCGCCGAGCTGAACAGATTCGCCACGCAGATCGAAAACACCCTGACTACCGAGCTGTATGTCAAACCGGTGATCGGCGTGGGATCGGTGGCGAATCATCTGCGGGAATTGGCCGAGCGGTATAAAGAAGCGCAGATCGCCATTGAAGTAGGCAAAGTCTTTGATGACGACAAGCACATTATTCACTATGATAATCTGGGTATCGGAAGGATTATCTACCAGCTTCCTACCACTCTGTGCGAGATGTTCCTCTCCGAGGTCTTCAAAAAGAGCCCCATAGATGCGCTGGATCAGGAGACGCTGGATACGATCAACCGTTTCTTCGAAAACAATCTGAATGTTTCCGAGACCTCGAGGAAGCTTTTTGTGCACAGAAACACGCTGGTCTATCGTCTGGAGAAGATCAAAAAGCTCACCGGATTGGATTTGCGGGAATTCGACCATGCCATCGTGTTCAAGGTCGCGCTGATGGTCAATAAGTACCTGACTTCCCAGGAAAAGAATAACTGAGCGGAGGAGCCGGCCTTCATGATCAAACTGGAGCATGTTTATAAATCCTATGAAAATGGACATAAGGCGTTGGAAGATCTGTCTTTTTCCATGGATGACGGAGAATTTGCCTTTTTGGTGGGGCCTTCCGGCAGCGGCAAATCCACCATTATCAAGCTGATCACCGGCGAGATCTGTTGTACAGAGGGCGAAGTGGTGGTAAACGGCTATGATATGTCCAAGATCAAGCCGCGGAAGCTGCCCAAGCTGCGTCGAACTCTGGGGGTCATTTTTCAGGATTTTCGCCTGATTGACAGTCGAAATGTTTATGATAATGTCGCCCTGGCCATGCATGTGGTGGGCGCCTCCAGGAGCGAGATCCGGGAGCGGGTGCCCTATGTTCTGGGGCTTGTCGGTCTGGAGGGACGGATGCGGGATATGCCTGCGGAGCTGTCCGGCGGGGAACAGCAGCGCGTTGGCATCGCTAGGGCGCTGGCCAATAACCCAAGGACAATCATTGCGGATGAGCCAACAGGCAACATCGACCCGAATCTCAGCGCAGAACTGATGAAGCTGCTCACCAAAATCAGCGAGCAGGGAACCACCATGCTCGTTGTTACCCATGAGCAGACGCTGGTCAATCAGTTTGCCAAACGGGTCATCCGCATAGAAGACGGGAGACTCGCCAAGGACAGCAAAGGTTGGTACGTGGAATGAATCGTTTGGGATACTATTTGAAGGAAGGGACTAGAGGCATCTTCGCCCATGGTCTCTCCTCGTTTTTGACGGTGGTGATCATCCTGGCCTGTCTGCTGATCATGGGCACCTGCGGACTGATCGCCCTGAACGTCAGCCATATCGTGACCGATCTGGAGGACCAGAACCCCATTATGGCCTTCGTGAACGAAGACCTATCGGATGATGAAGCAAAGGGACTGGAAGAGGCAATCTGCGCCGTGCCAAATGTGCGGGATGCCCAATTCGTCAGCCGTGAGGAGGCCATGGAGGGCTTTCTCTCCAAGCTTCGGGAGAGCAGCCTGTTTGAACGGCTGGAAGCGACGGTTTTCCGCCATCGCTATATCATTTATCTGGATGATATCGCCCTAATGGCCAAGACTCAGCAGGATATTGCCAATGTTCCCGGTATCGCCTGGGTCAACGCACATATCGGGATATCCACCAGCTTCGTTTCCGCGCAGAAGGTGGTCAACGTGGTTTCCACGGCGCTGATCATCATTCTCTTCATCGTGTGCATGGCCATTATGTCCAGCGCCCTCCGGGTAACCGCCTATGAGCGCCGGAAGGAAGTCGGTCTGGTGAAGATGATCGGCGCTACAAACAGCTTTGTCCGATGGCCCATCACCATTGAAGGCGTCGCGCTTGGGCTTACCGGATCCCTGTTATCCTATCTCCTGCAGTGGACTCTGTACACGCTGCTGGAAGTCAGGATCAAGTCTTCCGGCCTGGCCTTTCTCGCTGTGATCCCTTTCCGGGAGGTCGCCCTTCCGCTGCTGGCCGCCTTCCTCTTCCTGGGACTTCTCGCCGCGGTATTGGGAAGCCGCATTGCTATTCGCAGCTATATAAGGATCTGATGATATGAAGAAAAGAACGAAAACTTGGGTACGTATATTGGCCGTATTCCTGGCTGTGCTTCTGATGGGAGGCACACTGTATATGATCCTGGACTTTCTTCTGGTTCCTGCCGGCGCCGCCAGCCTGGATGAGCTCAACGAGCAGCAGGAGGAGATAGAGGAGGAGAAGAAGGCGCTGAAAGCGCAGCAGCAGGATCTTGCTGCGCAGCGGGCGGCTCTGCAGTCCTCCATCAACGACTTGAAGAACGATATTTCCGCGAGCCAAGCCCAGAAGGAAGAATATGATCGGCTTATTATCGTCACGGAGCAAGAGCTGGAAAACCTTAGTCAACAGATCGTCGTTCTGGAGGATGAGATCGAGATCAAGCGTCAGGAATATGATCTTGCTGCAGCCGAGGAAGAGGTGCGCTGGGAAACCTTCTGCGGCCAGCTCCGCAGCATGGAGGAGAGCGGGGATATCACCTATATCGATGTCCTGATGGGCGGAGTAAACAGCTTTGCCGATCTCCTCAGCCGCCTGGATATGGTGGATGAGGTGAATGCCCGGGGCGAACAGCTTATCCATGAAATGGAGCTGGTCCGGCAGGAAGTGACGCTTGCCCAGCAGGCCCTGTACGACGCCAAGGGGGTTTGTGAGGATAAGCAGGCAGAGCAGGAGGAACTGCAGCGGGAGTATGAGGCGCTGCGGGAGGAATCCACCCGGCTTATCCAGGAGATGGAGGGAATGCTGGCGGAACAGCAGCGGTCAGCGCAGGAGCTGGCAGAGCTCGCGGCCGAGCTGGATCGCCAGGAACGACAGCTGGATGCGGAGGCTTACTCGCTGCTGAAGCAGATCGAGGAGCTGGAACGTCAGGAGCTGATGAAAAATGCCGGGGTAAACGCCACCGGTACCTATCTGTGGCCCTCTGCGGACAGCTATTATGTGACCAGTCTTTTCGGATCCCGCTACCATCCCATCCTCCATTACTGGCGTACGCACTATGGGATCGACATCGGTGCGTCCTATGATACGAAAATCTATGCCTCCGATGGCGGTGTTGTCGTCACCTCGGAAAGCAGTTATTCCTATGGCAATTATGTGATGATCGCCCATGGGAATGGGAGATATACGCTGTATGCCCATATGAACAAGCGTCTGGTTTCCGTGGACGACGTGGTGAAGCAGGGCGATGTGATCGGCCTGGTGGGCTCCACCGGTTACTCCACCGGTCCGCACATCCATTTTGAAGTTATTGAGAATGGGGAGCGGGTCGATCCGCTCCAGTACTTCTCCAATTATGTGGTGCTGGATTAGTGCGGAAGATCAGCATTTGGTTTGCCGCGATCCTGATCCTGACGGCTATCCTGGTAACCTTTTTGACCACTTCCTGGCTGGATAGCCGCTTTATGCCGCTGCGGCAGGATAAACTGGTGGAGGCGGCTGATCTTATCGAGTCCAGTTATATCGGAACCGCAGACCGGGATACGATGACCGATGCAGCCATCAGCGCCATGGTGGACAGCCTGAAGGACCAATGGTCCTATTACCTGACAAATGAACAGCTGGAACAGTATCGGAAATTTGAGAGCAACCAGTATCAGGGTCTCGGCCTGGTGGTGAAAGGCGGGGAGAATGGCGGCGTTTTCGTTTTTTCTGTTTACCCGGATTCTCCCGCCGGACAGGCGCAGGTCAGCGCCGGCTCCCGTATCCTCTCCGTAAACGGACAGAATACGGAGAATGCCACGCTGAACGAAGCCATGGAATTGGTCACAAAAGCGATCGAATCTGGTTCTGTCCGACTGGTCCTGCGAAATCCGGACGGACGGGAGGAACCGGTGGAGCTGCAGCCGGGTACCGTGTCGACAGAGCCTGTTTCCTGGGAACTTCTGCCTGGCAGCATCGGGTATATTCGAATCCTCAACTTCGAAGATCGCAGCGGGGAACAGGCTGTTCAAGCGGTGGAGAGTCTTTGCGCTGACGGTGCTGCCGGCCTGATCTTTGATGTGCGGAATAATCCGGGCGGTCAGCTGAAGCAGCTTTTGCAGCTGCTGGACCGCCTTCTGCCGGAGGGCGTTCTATTCATCAGCCAGGACAATCAGGGAAACCGGGAACAGGAAATGTCCGATGGGGAATGTGTCCAGCTACCCATGGCAGTCCTGGTGAATTCCGGGAGTTACAGCGCTGCAGAGTTCTTTGCGGCTGCGCTCCAGGAATACGACTGGGCGGATATCATCGGGGAGCAGACTACAGGTAAGGGGTATGCCCAGGTGACCCTGATGCTGCGGGATGGCAGCGCCATCCATATTTCCACACAGGAGTATTTTACTCCTAAGGGAAGGAGTCTGGCCGGCGTTGGGCTTGCTCCGGATCAATCCGTTCAGCTCAGCGAGGATAAGCGGGAAAGACTGGCTTACGGGATTCTGGAGCACAACGAGGACGATCAGCTTGAGGCGGCCAGGAAAGCCGTTCAGGGGAAAATCGGGAATTAAGCTTGACAGTGAGCGGAATTTGCATATAATACAGAGAAATACCAGGCGGCGGGAGGGCGACCTTCAGCCGCCATACAGGTATCATCAACGGAAAAGGAAGATGGATATGCCGAAAGTAAAGATGTCTCTGGAACGTTACCAGAAGATGAAGGACGAACTGAACTACCTGCAGACGGTTCGGGAAAAGGAAGTGGCAGAGCTGATCCGTGAGGCCCGGTCTTTCGGCGATCTCTCGGAGAACAGTGAGTATGATGAGGCGAAGACTGAGCAGGCCAAGCTGTATGCCAAGATCAACGAGCTGCAGAGTCTTCTGGAAAATGCCCAGGTGATCGAGACCAGCGGAGGCGGGGACAGCATCGGCATGGGCTCGAAGGTGACCATCGTGGAAGTGGGAAGCAGCGAGGAAGAGCAGTACGAGATCGTCGGCTCGCAGGAATCGGATCCTCGCATCGGCTGCATATCTGAGGATTCTCCCATCGGCCGTGCGCTCATGGGCCGCAAAGAGGATGACGAGATCACTGTGGAGGCGCCGGACGGCGTCCTGCGGTTCCGTATCGTTTCCGTCAGCAGATAAAACAATGAAGGAGTAAGGATTATGCCGGAAGTTACGGGAGGAGATAATCTCCAGCAGGAGCTGAGCGAGATCCTGCAGATCCGCAGGGATAAGCTCTCACGTCTGCAGGCCGAGGGGCGCGACCCATTCTTCGTGACCAGTTTTGCCTGTACCAGTTCAGCAAAGGAAATCAAAACCAATTTTGAGGCGTTGGAGAACCAGACCGTATCCATTGCCGGTCGGATCATGAGCAAAAGGGACATGGGCAAGGCCTTTTTCTGCGACCTGTTGGATAATGGGGAGCGGGTGCAGCTCTATGTCCGGGTGAACGATCTGGGAGATACGGCGTTTGATGAGTTCAAACGCTTCGATATCGGCGATATCATCGGGGTCAGCGGGTTCGTGTTCCGTACACGCCGGGGAGAAATCTCCGTGCACTGTCAGGAGATTACCCTGCTGAGCAAATCCCTGCGTCCGCTGCCGGAGAAATTCCATGGTTTGACGGATAAAGAAGCCAGGTATCGTCAGAGATATGTGGATCTGATCATGAATCCGGAGGTTCGCCGGGCTTTCTCGATCCGCAGCGGCTTCCTGACCTTCCTGCGGAAATATCTGAATGATCGGGGATTCATGGAGGTCGAAACGCCGGTCCTGAACACCATCTCAGGCGGCGCGACCGCACGGCCATTTATTACCCATCATAACGCCCTTGACCTGGACATGTACATGCGAATCGCAACTGAGCTGCATTTGAAGCGGCTGATCGTCGGCGGGTTTGACCGCGTTTTCGAGGTGGGGCGGATTTTCCGAAACGAGGGCATGGATACCAAGCATAATCCGGAGTTTACCACCGTTGAGCTCTATCAGGCGTACACGAATCTGGACGGCATGATGGATATCTTCGAAGGGCTCCTGTCCTCCGCGGCTATGGAACTCCTGGGGAGCTATGAGGTGGACTGGCTGGGTGAGCATATCGATCTGAAGCCCAGTTGGCCGCGTCTTACCATGGCGGATGCCGTGAAGAAATATGTCGGCGTGGATTTCATGGCCATTGCCGATGATGGGGAGGCCGTTGCTGCGGCAAGGGCTGCGGGCGTGGACATGACCGGTGTGGAGCCCACCTGGGGCCATGCTCTTTATGAGACCTTTGACCAAAAGGTTGAGGAGCAGCTGATCCAACCGGTGTTCATCACCACTTATCCCGTAGACGTTTCTCCTCTGGCGAAGCGCTGCCCGAATGATCCTCGGCTCACAGAGCGGTATGAGGCCTTTATCTGCCGCTGCGAAATGGGTAACGCCTTCAGTGAGCTCAATGATCCCATCGATCAAAGAGAACGCTTCGTCAAACAGATGGAACTGCGGGCTAAGGGCGATGAGGAAGCGGGCATGATGGACGAGGATTTCCTGAATGCAATGGAGTATGGCATGCCGCCTACCGGCGGGCTTGGCTTCGGCGTCGATCGCTGCGTCATGCTCCTGACCGGGTCGGATTCCATCCGTGACGTGATCCTTTTCCCCACAATGAAGCCCCTGGACATGCCGAAGAAGGACGAAAAGGCTGCGGCGGCCCCGGCGGAAGCACCCGCTCCAGCTTCTGCTGAACCCGAAAAGATCGACTTTTCAAACGTCGTCATCGAGCCTTTGTTCCAGGATCAGGTGGATTTTGAGACCTTCTCCAAGTCCGATTTCCGTGCCGTGAAGGTGCTGGAGTGCCAGGCGGTGAAGAAGTCTAAGAAACTGCTTCAGTTCACACTGGACGACGGCAGCGGCACGCCGAGGACCATCCTCAGCGGCATCCACGCCTATTACGAGCCGGAAGAGTTGATCGGCAAAACCTGCATCGCCATCACGAATCTGCCTCCGAGAGCCATGATGGGCATCGACTCCTGCGGCATGCTTCTCAGCGCCGTTCACAGAGAAAGGGAGGAGGAAAAGCTCCATCTTCTGATGGTCGATCCTCATATTCCGGCAGGCGCAAAGCTGTACTGAGATACACCCCTAGTTTGTTAAAAAACCGTGACATATTTCATTGTCGGTTTTCGGGTGAAATACACACAAATACACGATCAGAACACCAAAACAGCTGTATATGGTCATATCCCACTGCAATTTGCATAGTTTTGTCAAGAGCTCCGATCCATTTCGGGGCTCTTGTTCTGTTATCCAGTATTGTGTTTGGATTGTGCATTTCCTTGCATTGACAGAAAGCAGAACATATACGAGAATTATGATGAGCTGTCTGTGAGGCAGAAGGCAAAATAGATGCCGGCTCAGTTTGATACCGAGTCGGCGTTGATAATTGCTACCATTTTCTCTGTCAGATTATGGAGGCTCTTTTCGTATTGCTCCCTTGAAATGGCTCCCTTTTCGAGAAAGGTCGCCAGCAGTTCCTTTTGTTGCTGATAAAGGATGTGCTTCTTTTCCTCATGGGTCAGTGTTGCCCATGCGTCTTTGGCGGTTTCGTCTCCCATATACAGTTATCCCTACAAACTTGAAGCTGTCTTTATCTATATTAGGTTCTCACGAAACAGCCATTCAAATATCATTTTTGCTCTATTCTCAAGTGTGGGCATTTCGCCTCTACCGAAGAATCTCAATTCATTGCTTTCTCCATCGGTAATCTTCATATCACCGTGAATACCTTTCGCAAGGTAAAGAGCA
>JBGUZS010000114.1:0-11149 GCA_045223835.1 Oscillospiraceae bacterium
TTTTCAGGGTGGTTATCTGTAGATCGGCAATGTTTTCCGTCCCCCTTCCCCGTTTCCCAAACCGAAGCCTCTGCTTCGGTTTGGAGAAGAGCAGTCGAACGCAAGCGAGCATTCGCGGCTCTTACGGCAACCGCGGATGCGCAGCCCGTGAGATTTGCGACGACGCGATGAGGGCCGGCCCGCATGGCGGGCGCTGGCGCGGAGCGCCAGAAAGAGCGTAACGATTCGCACCCCGGCTTCCCCTGCACAGGGGGAAATCTATCCGTCCAGCTCCCGCAGCTTATCCCGCAGCTCCGCGCAGAGCTCCCCGGCGGCCTCCATGGCGGTGCTCTCAGCCCGGATGCGCAGCTTTCCCAGGGTATCCGGGGAGACGGTGGCGCAGCCCTTGGCCGTGCGTAGCTTCAGGCCCGAGACGGTCTCCCCGCCGTACTCCTGCCGCAAGGCGCGGAGGAGCCTGCCGCTGCCGGAGCGGATGGAAAGCTCGGTCTCCCGGGTCTCATAAGGGGGCAGGCTGTCCATCAGGTCCGCCAGACGGCCCTGGAAGGGGGAACGGGCGCTGTGGAGCCAATGGCAGAGGCGCAGGGCCAGGAAGAGCCCGTCCCGGGCATAGGGCCGCAGCCGCCAGACCTCCTCCGCCGCCTGCCCGTCCCTTCCCAGGCGCAGGAGACTGCCCCCCTCCTGGGCGGCCACTGCCTCCGCCGCCTCCGGAGCGGAATAGGGCAGGCACAGGGGGCCTTGTCCCCCTCGCAGCTCCGCCCGGAGCAGGGCGCAGAGCAGCCGGTCCCAGGGGTGGCTCCGGCCCTCCTCGTCCGTGGCCTCCAGAGTCAGCCCGTCCTCGGCCAGGCGAAAGGCCGGGACCCCCGCCCCGGCGGGGACGAGCTCCGCCCGGCGGCAGCCCAGGGCCCGGATCAGGCCGCTGCCGCCGGTCACCGCCGCCCGGAAGCCCTGGAGCGGACCGCAGCCCGCGGCGGCAGCGGCGGCGTGGGCCTCCTCCGTGCCCAGGATCATCCGGGGCGCCCGGCAATCCTCCGGCATGGCGCAGGTCCCCTCCCGGTCCCCGGCGGCCTCCAGCTCCCGCTGACGCTTCCGGGACAGGGGCAGGCCCGCCCGGTCGAAGAAATACAGGGTGAGCCTTTCCCCCTCCTGCCGGATGAACAGGGTCAGATCCAGGTCATACTGGGCGGAGGCCCAGGCGGCGGAGGCGGGGTCGGGGCTGTCCAGGCGGAAGGTCTCCCTTCCGGCGGAGGCGCTGCCGGCCAGGAAGGCCAGGGCCAGGAGGGCGGCGTACCCCCCGCCGCAGGAGGCGGCGCCGCAGCGGTGCAGGGCGGACCCGGCGGCCCCCATGGCCAGGAGCAGCTCCGGGGTGAGCTCTGACCCGGCCCGCCCCCGGAGCCGGGCCTCCCCCTGAAAGCGCAGCAGGACCTGCCTTCGCTCCCCCATGAGGCTGCGGGTGAGGGTGGTCCCCTCCGCCAGACTTTTCCCCGGCCAAACCTTCACCCCCGCCTGGAGGAAGCTCCCGGCGCCCACGGTCACCCCATCCCCCAGGACGCAGCCCTCCCGCACCTCCGTCCCTTCTCCCAGGAACACGCCCCGGGCCAGGATGGAGCCCGTCACCCGGCAGCAGGCGGAGACCGCCGCCCCCTCCAGGATGCTGTGGTCCACCCGGCAGCCGGCCCCCAGGCTGCTCCCCGGTCCGATCACCGCATAGGGCCCCACCCGGGCCCCCCTCGCCACCGTCGCCTGGGGGGAGATCCAGCAGGGGGGAACGCACTGCACCTCCGGTCGGGAGGGGGGGACCGCCAGGGGCAGCCGTCCCTCCAGGGCGTCGAAGGCGGTGTGCAGGTAGGCCTCCGGCGTTCCCACGTCGTTCCAGTATTCCCCGCTCTCCCAGGCGTACAGCCCCGGCTCCTGCCCCAGGAGGGCGGGGAAGAGGTCGGAGGCGAAGTCCCAGGCCCCCTCCCGGGGGATGCGGTCCAGCACCTCCGGCTTCAGGAGATAGATCCCCGTATTCACCAGGTCCGTGCATACCCGGTCCGGGGAGGGCTTTTCGATGAAACCCCGGACCCGCCCGTCCGGATCCGCCAGCACCAGGCCGTATTCCAGCGCCTCCCGGCAGGGACGGGCCAGCAGGGTCGCCGCCCCGCCCCTCTCCCGGTGGAAGCGGCGGAAGGCGGTGAGATCCGCGGCGCAGGCGGCGTCGCCGCTGATCACCAGGACTTCCTCGTCCCCCGCAAAATCCCGGCAGGCGCCCACGCTCCCGGCGGTGCCCAGGGGGAGCTTCTCCACCCGGTATTCCAGGGATACGCCCCATTCCGCCCCGTCCCCGAAATGGGTCCGGATGGACTCCGGCAGATACCCCAGGGTCATGCAGAGGTCCCGATAGCCGTGTTCGGCCAGCAGCCGGACAAGGTGCTCCAGCAGGGGGATCCCCAGGAGGGGGAGCATGGGCTTGGGCCGCGGCAGACTCAGGGGACGGAGACGGCTGCCCTCGCCCCCCGCCAAAATGATCGCTTTCATGGTCATGCCTCCTTGCGCGCATGTGCTTGTGCCTGTTTGCTTTACTTTCTCCAGCTTCCCCCGCTCCATACCCGGCATTTCTTCCCCATGGGATTTTCCCTGAATTTCTCTTGCCATCAGCTAGAGATTTTGGTAAAATAACTTAATATGGGGGGTAATGCCATGAATGGAAAACCCAGGGGCGCAGGCATCGCCAGACTGGTGCGGCCGTCCATGCGCCTGTATTTTGTGGTGATCCTGCTTTTTGCCGCCGCGGCCCTGGCCCTGCGCTACTGGTACCTGGCCCTGGGGGAGCTGGCGGTGATCCTGCTCCTGCTTCTCTATACCCGGCTGATGAGCCGGCGGCAGAGGAAGCGGGCGCTCCGATATGTGGAATCCTCCCTGCATTCCTCGGAGGACGGAAGCACCGGCGCCCTGATGAACATGCCCATGCCCATGGTCATTTTCCGTCTGAAGGATCAGAATGTGCTGTGGGTCAACGAGCTCCTGCTGAAGCTCACCGGGGAGCGGGAGCATACCTTCGAATACCGGGTGGACGAGCTCATCGGGGACTTCGCCTGGGACTGGCTGGCGGAGGGGAAGCCCTGTTCCGACCAGTTGGCGCTCATCGGGGAGAAGAAGTACCGGGTCTTCGGCAATCTCTTCCGGGTGAACGGAGGGGACCGGGCCGACGATCCCTGGGGCATGGCCTACCTGGTGGATGTGACGGACTATGCAGATACTGCGGCGGAATACGCGGCCTCCCGCCCCGTGGTGGCGGTGCTGCTGCTGGATAACTACGAGGAGCTCCTGCGGAACCTGGATGAGACGGAGAAATCCCGCCTCCTAGCCATGATCGACCACCGGATCGGGGATTGGAGCGCCCCCGCCAAGGGCTACCTCTGCCGCTTCGACCGGGACCGGTATATCTTCATCTTCGAGGAGCGGTACATGGCCCAGTTTCTGGAGAGCCGCTTCTCCATCCTGGACACGGTTCGCCGGGTGCAGAACGCGGCGGGGATCGCCGCCACCCTGAGCATCGGCGTGGGCCGGGAGGGCGCCACCCTGGCGGACGGGTACCGCTTCGCCATGCTGGGGGTGGAGATGGCCACCTCCCGGGGCGGGGACCAGGCGGTGGTGAACGCCAACATGAATTACAGCTTCTACGGGGGGAACACCGTGGCGGTGGACCGGGCCACCAAGGTAAAGAGCCGGGTCATGGCCAGCGCCATGGGCGACCTGATGGACGAAGCCGGAAATATCCTCATCATGGGTCACCGGAACGCGGATCTGGACTGCATCGGCGCGGCGGCGGGCGTCGCCTGCATCGCCCGGAAGAGGGGAAAGAGCGCCCGGATCGTGGTGGACCCGGAGCAGAATATGGCGGCCCGGCTCATCCGGCAGCTGCGGCAGCAGCCCCTGTACCGGGAGGCCTTCGTCTCCGAGAGCGAGGCTCAGGCCTATGCGGACAGCCGCACCCTCCTGGTGGTGGTGGATACCAACCGGCCGGACCAGGTGGAGGCGGAGAGCCTGCTCCAGTCCTGCGGCAAGGTGGCGGTGGTGGACCATCATCGCCGGGCGGCGGACTATATCGTCAACGCCAATCTGAATTTCCATGAGCCCTATGCCTCCTCGGCGGCGGAGCTGGTGACGGAGCTTCTCCAGTATATGGTGGAGCCCAAGGACATCCTGAAGATCGAGGCGGAGGCGGTGCTGGCGGGCATCGTGCTGGATACCAAAAACTTCACCATGCGCACCGGCAGCCGGACCTTCGAGGCCGCGGCCTTCCTGCGGCGCAGCGGTTCGGATACCACCGAGGTGAAAAAGCTTTTCCAGAACGGGTTGGAGGATACCGTGGCCCGGTACGACATCATCCGCAAGGCGGAGATCTACCGGGATGTGGTGGCCATCGCCGCCTGCGGGGAGACCCGGGACCGGGTGGTGGCCAGCCAGGCCGCGGACGAGCTCATCAACATCACCGGGATCGACGCCTCCTTCGTACTCTACGGCGTGGGGGACGGGATCAACATCTCCGGGCGGAGCCTGGAGGAGATCAACGTGCAGGTGATCCTGGAGAAGCTGGGGGGCGGCGGCAACCGGAACACCGCCGGGGCCCAGATCCGGGGCCGGAGCCTGGAGGAAGTGGAGGCCGCGCTGAAGGCGGCCATCGATGAATTCCTGGAAAACGACAAGAGATCGGAGGGAAACCCATGAAAGTGATCCTGACTGCGGATGTTAAGGGACAGGGGAAGAAGGGCGAGCTGAAGGAGGTCTCCGAGGGCTACGCCCGGAACTACCTCATCCCCAGAGGCCTGGCCATGAAGGCCACGGCGGATAATCTCAACGCCCTCGCCCTGAAAGAAAAGGCGAAGGCCGCCCAGGCGGCGAAGGAAAAGGCCCAGGCCCAGGAGTACGCCAGGCAGCTGGAATCCTGCGTGGTGAAGGTCCAGGCCCGGGGCGGGGAGAACGGCAAGCTCTTCGGCTCCGTCACCAATAAGGAGGTGGCGGACGCCCTGAAGGAGCAGTACGGCATCGAGCTGGAGAAGAACCGCATCCTCTTGGAGGAGAACATCAAGAGCTTCGGCTCCTATGAGCTGCGGTGCAAGCTGGGCTACGAGGTGAACGGGACCATCCACCTTCTGGTGGTGGAGGGATAAGCGAAAACAGATCCCTGGCCCAAGGAGGGGATTACCCATGGATGAACTGTTCGGCAGACAGATGCCCCACAGCGCCGAGGCGGAGCAGGCCGTGCTGGGCGCGCTGCTGATCGATTCCCAATATGCGGCTCAGGTCATTTCCCAGCTGCGGCCTGAGGAATTCTATATCGAGCTGAACCGGGGCATTTACGAAGTGATCTGCTCCATGTTCAACTTTGCCCGGCCCATCGACGCCGTGACCGTGCTGGACGAGATGAAGCGGCAGGGGGGCTTCGACCCCCAGCGGGCCCAGGCCTACCTGGTGGAGCTCATGAGCGTCACCCCCAGCCCCACCAACGTGATGCAGTATGTGGCCATCGTGAAGGACCGGGCCCTGCTCCGGGGCATCGCCACCGTCGCCCAGGAGATCACCGCCGCGGTGGCGGAGGGCACGGGGACCAGCGAGGACGTGCTGGAGGCGGCGGAGCAGAAGATCTATGCCCTGCGCCAGGGCCGGAACATCGACGGGCTGGAGCCCGTGGGCCGCATCCTCAGCGAGGTATACCAGAATCTGGCTGAGCTGAGCCGGAACAAGGGGGGCATCCCCGGTCTGCCCACGGGCCTGGCGGATCTGGATAATATGATCATGGGCCTGAACAACAGCGACCTGATCATCCTGGCCTCCCGCCCGGGCATGGGCAAGACCAGCCTGGGCCTGAACATCGCCCTGCATGTGGGGAAGAAGACGGGGAAGAGCGTCGCGGTCTTCTCCCTGGAAATGTCCAAGCAGCAGCTGGCGGCCCGCCTCCTCTCCGGGGAGGCCTACGTGGACCTGAAAAAGCTGCATACGGGCCTGCTGGATAAGGGGGACTGGCAGAAGCTCAGCGCCGCCACCGCCGCCATCAGCAAGACCCGGATCCTGATCAGCGACAATTCCACCGTAACGGTTTCGGATATCAAGGCCCAGTGCCGCCGGGTGAAGGACCTGGGGCTGGTGGTGATCGACTACCTCCAGCTCATGTCCAGCGCCGGGAAGGGGGAGGCGGAGAACCGTCTCCAGGCGGTGAGCGAGATCAGCCGGATGCTGAAGATCATGGCCAAGGAGCTGAACGTGCCGGTGCTCTGCCTGAGCCAGCTGAGCCGGGCCAGCACCCAGCGGACGGACAAGCGCCCCGTGCTTTCGGACCTGCGGGAATCCGGCTCCCTGGAGCAGGATGCGGATATCGTCCTGGGCCTGTACCGGGAGGATTACTTCAACCGGGAGAGCACGGAGCACAATACGGGCGAGCTGATCGTCATGAAGAACCGCCATGGGAACACGGGCACCATCAACGTCCAGTGGATCCCGGAGTATACCACCTATATGTCGCTGGATACGGTGCATCATGAGGATTAGTCCGGTGATCCGGGAACGGGTCCGCGCCTGGATGGAAGCCCAGAGGATGCTGGAGGATACGGATACCCTCCTGTGCGCCCTGAGCGGCGGCGCGGACTCCGTTTGTCTTCTCCACCTGCTCCGGGACCTGGCCGGGGACCTGGGCTTCCGCCTGGAGGCGGCCCATTTCCACCACGGGATCCGGGGCGAAGAGGCGGACCGGGACCGGGATTTCGTTTCCGCCCTCTGCCGGGACCTGTCCATCCCCCTGCATCATGGCCGGGGAGACGCCACGGCTTACGCCCGCCGGCGGGGCATGGGACTGGAGGAGGCCGCCCGGGAGCTGCGGTACGCCTTTCTGCTTTCTGCCGCCCGGGAGCTGGGCCGCTGCCGCGTCGCCACCGCCCACCAGGCGGAGGACAATGCGGAGACCCTGCTGCTGAACCTTTGCCGGGGCACGGGGCTCAGGGGGCTCTGCGGCATCCCCCCGGTGCGGGACGGGATCATCCGCCCCCTCCTGCCCGTCGCCCGGGAGGAGATCCTGGGGTATCTGGAGGAGCAGGGCCTTCCCCATGTGGAGGATTCCACCAACGCCCTGGAGGATACTGACCGGAACCTGCTGCGGCGCCGGGTGCTGCCGGTGCTCCGGGAGCTGAATCCGGAGTTTCCCCGGGCGGCCCTGGCGGCTTCGGTGCTGCTCAGGCAGGATGAGGATTACCTGTGCTCCCTGGCGGAGCCCTGTCTGGAGCCCTCGCCGGAGGGGGAGGCGCGGTTTTCCGCCTCCCGTCTGGCCGCCCTGCCGGAGCCCGTCGCCTCCCGCGCCCTGCGCCTGGGAGCCCGCCGCCTGGGAGCGGAGCTGGAGAGGAAGCATGTGCTCGCCCTGCTGGAGCTGGCCTCCGGAACCGGGGGCCTGGCGAAATGCGACCTCCCCGGGGGCCTGCAGGCCAGCCGGGAATTCGACCTTCTGCGCCTGGGTCCGGGCAGGAGACCCGGGGAGGGATACGATATTCCCCTGGAGCCCGGAGTCTGGCAGACCATTCCCGCCACCGGGCAGCGGGTCTGCCGGGGATCGGCGGAGGACGCCGCAAATGTTCACGAAAAGTTCCAAATTTTCCGCTTCAAAAATGACCGCATCTGTGGTAGTATTCACGTTAGGTCCCGGAGAATCGGGGATATTCTGCGCGTGGCCGGGAGGGCCGGCGAGAAGACCCTGAAAAAATGGATGATCCAGGAGAGGATCCCCGCCCTGGAGCGGGATTCCTGGCCTGTGTTCGCGGACGATTTGGGGGTCGTGGCCGTGCCCGGCCTGGGAACGGCGGAGCGGGTATCCGCCGACGCCGGGGAGGCGGACGGGGCGATCCTCCTGACGGAAAGGAAAGAGCCATGCCGGAAGTAAAGTATCTGGAAACCATGATCACCGCCGCCCAGATCGAGGAAAAGGTCACGGAGCTGGCGGAGCAGATCGACCGGGACTACGCCGGCAAGGACACCATTTTTCTGGGTATACTGAAGGGGTCCTATGTGTTCATGGCGGACCTGGCCAGGAAGGTCCACCTGGATAAGCTGGAGATGTGCTTCATGATGGTCTCCTCCTATGGGGACGCCACCACCACCTCCGGCAACGTGAACATCAAGCTGGATCTGGAAAACGACCTCACGGGAAAGCATGTGCTGATCGTAGAGGATATCGTGGACAGCGGCAATACCCTGGCCTATCTGAAGAGCTATCTGTCCAACCGGCAGGCCGCCAGCGTAAAGATCTGCACCATTCTGAATAAGCCCTCCCGCCGGAAGACGGCGCTGGAGCCGGATTATTACGGCTTCGCCATTCCCGACGCCTTCGTGGTGGGGTACGGTCTGGATTATGCCCAGCATTACCGGCAGCTGCCGGACGTCTGCATCCTCCATTTTGCGGATGAAGAGACTGGGGCCGAAGGAGGGAAGCGTATTTGAACAAACGGGAAAGACGGCCGAGAGATATCGGGTTCTATATCCTGGTGCTGGTGGTGCTCATCGCCGTGATCTTTCTGATGAGCTCCAACCGGGAGACGGACCCCATGAAGATGACCTATTCCCAGGTCCGGGATCTTTTCCGGCAGAATCAGGTCAGCTCCTTCGTCCTGGAGGGCGATTCTCTGATCCTGACCCTGAAGGAGCCCTACGGCGGACGGTACACCGTCGTCCATGAGCTGTACAGCTTCTCAGTTTTCTATGAGGATCTCCATGAGCTCATCGATGAGCAATGGGGCGAAGGTGTCCTGAAGGAATACGATTTGAAAACGGGCTGGGAGGCTCCCTGGTATCTGCCTTTCATCCCGTATCTGATCATCCTGGTGGTGTTCGGCGTCCTCTGGTTCGTGATGATGAACCGGGGCGGAGCGGGAGGCGACAAGACCGCCATGCGCTTCGGCCGGGCCAGGACCCGGGTGGGGACCGGGGATAAGAAGGTCACCTTCGCCGATGTGGCGGGGGAGGACGAGGAAAAGGAGGAGCTCCGGGAGATCGTGGAGTTCCTGAAGGATCCCAAGCGCTTTGTGGAGCTGGGCGCCCGCATCCCCAAGGGCGTACTCCTGGTGGGCCCTCCGGGCACCGGCAAGACCCTGCTGGCCAAGGCCGTGGCCGGGGAGGCGGGGGTGCAGTTCCTCTCCATTTCCGGCTCCGATTTCGTGGAGTTGTATGTGGGCGTGGGCGCAAGCCGCGTCCGGGACCTGTTCGACCAGGCCAAAAAGGCGGCCCCCGCCATCATCTTTATCGACGAGATCGACGCCGTAGGCCGGCAGCGGGGCGCGGGCCTGGGCGGCGGCCACGATGAACGGGAGCAGACCCTGAACCAGCTCCTGGTGGAGATGGACGGCTTCGCCACCAACGAGGGCGTCATCGTCATGGCGGCCACCAACCGGCAGGATATCCTGGATAAGGCCCTCCTGCGACCAGGCCGCTTCGACCGGCAGGTGTACGTGGGCCTCCCGGACGTGAAGGGGAGAGAGGCCATCCTGAAGGTCCATTCCAAGGGCAAGCCCCTGGCGGAGGACGTGAACCTGGCCACCATCGCCAAGACCACCATCGGCTTCACCGGCGCGGATCTGGAAAATCTGCTGAACGAGTCCGCCCTGCTGGCGGCCCGCCGGAACAAGCGCTTCATCACCATGGCGGAGGTGGAGGAGGCGATGATCAAGGTCATCGCCGGTCCGGAGAAGAAGAGCCGGGTGGTCTCCGAGAAGGAGCGCAGGCTCACCGCCTTCCATGAGGCGGGCCACGCCGTGGTATCCAACGCCCTGGAGCATGCCGATCCGGTGCATCAGATCAGCATCATCCCTCGGGGCATGGCGGGGGGCATGACCATCTACCTGCCCCAGGAGGACAAGAGCTTCAATTCCCAGAGCGAGATGCTGGATGAGATCGTCTCTCTCCTGGGCGGCCGGGTGGCGGAAAAGCTGGTGCTGAACGATATCTCCACCGGGGCCAGCAACGACCTGGACCGGGCCACCGGCATCGCCAAGAGCATGGTCATGCGCTACGGCATGAGCGATTCCCTGGGACCCGTGGTGTACGACTCCGGCAGCGGCGAGGTTTTCCTGGGCCGGGATTACGGCCATACCAAGAGCTACTCCGAGAAGTTCGCCGCCGCCATCGACGAGGAGATCAAGCGCATCATGGAGGAGGGCTACCAGCGCTGCGCCGGCCTCCTGAGGGAGAATATGGATATCCTGCACCTCACCGCAGATTACCTGCTGGAGCATGAGGTGATGGGCAGCGACACCTTTGCCTATGTATGCAAGAACCGGGCGCTGCCCCCGGAGCCGGAGCCTGAACCGGCCCAGGAGCCGCCCCAGGACCGGGGCGGCGCGCCGGAGGAACCCCTGGCCGTCCCGGAAGGGGACGGGGAATGGATCGAGCCGGAGGGGGACCCGGAATGGGCCAGGCCCCCGAAGCCGGAGGACCAGGGCACTTCGATGCCCCAGTGACAACCGAATCGCCGTCGGGCGGGGAGTGATCCCCGCCCGATTGTGCATGTCGACATAGTCGCCATGCTTCAACTCGGACCCGCTTCGCTGGGCTCCGAGTTGAGAAGGATTACATCGCCGCTGCGCGCCTTGGTCGTACGCTTCGACACTTGCGGCGATAGCAGTATTTTGGACCGGAAATGAATTCCGGCCCAAAATGATCCCAACTGTTTCGCGCCGTCGGGCGCGAACTCTGCGAGGCTTTTGACACTTTGTCTACAGGCTGAGACGGGCGGGGAGGGATCCCCGCCCGATTTTTGCCTTTCCGAAAATCCGATCTTTGGCGTCCGGTCTCCAGGGGAAGGCAGTCCGCGCGGCGGGGACGGGGATGAAAGATCACGTTACGAACAACCGGACGCAGGGACGACCAGTACCCTGGCTTCCCCTGGGGGAAGCTGGCGCGGAGCGCCTGATGAGGGATGCCTGTGCGGCGGGGCCCCTGCCGGGGGATCCGGCGGTCCGATTTCTTGCCGGTGGAATCCGCAAAGCGGGCAGGAGTGTCTGTCTGTATCTGCTGGCAGTCTCGTGACACGCCTCGCCGGCGGGCATTCCTTTCCCCGCTGCCTCCGGCGGCCCGGTTTCTCTTGCGCGAGAGAAACCGGGGAAAGAGCGCGGCAGGGGTGTTCCCCTGCACCCCC
>JBGUZS010000115.1:0-8054 GCA_045223835.1 Oscillospiraceae bacterium
TGGGTGAGCATGACCCCCTTGGGGAAGCCGGTGGTGCCGGAGGTATACTGCATGTTGCAGACGTCGTCCGGCTTCACGGCGGCGGCCCGGCGCAGAAGCTCCTCCCGGGGCACCCGGTCCGCCCTGGCCTCCGCCTCCTCCCAGGTCTGGCAGCCCGCCATGCGGAAGCCCACGGTGATGACGTTCCGCAGGAAGGGGAGACGGCGGGAATGGAGGGGACTGCCGGAGCGGGTGGTCTCCAGCTCGGGGCAGAGCTCCCGGATGATGCCGGCATAGTCGCTGTCCCGGTAGCTGCGCACCATGATGAGGGTATGGGCGTCGGAATGGCGCAGGAGATACTCCGTCTCCGCCAGCTTATAGGCGGTATTCATGGAGACGAACACCGCGCCGATCTTGGTGACGGCCCAGAAGGCGATGTACCATTGGGGCACGTTGGTGGCCCACACCGCCACGTGAGCGCCGGGGCGGACCCCCATATCGATGAGGGCCCGGGCGAAACGGTCCACATCCCGCCGGAATTCCCGATAGGTGCGGGTATAGTCCAGGGTGGGGAAGCGGAAGGCGTACTGATCCGGGAAGGTCTCGGTGACCCGGTCCAGCAGCTGGGGGAAGGTCTCCTGGATCAGCAGCTCCTTTTTCCAGATGAACTGCCCGGTATGGGCGTTGTTCCAGTACAGGTCCTGCCGGGGCTCGTCCGCCTCCAGCAGACGCTCCACGCGGCTGGCGAAATGGGGCAGGATCACGTCCGGTCCCAGACCGGGGAGCCAGGAGGGATCCCATTCCAGGGCGAGGAAGCCCTTGTAGCCGATGCTCCGCAGGGCGGCCATCACATCGCTCATGGGCAGGCTGCCCTCCCCCAGGAGGCAGTAGGTCCAGTCCTCCCCGTCGGGACGGGAGTCCCGCAGGTGGACATGGCGGATGTAGGCCCCCAGGTTCTGCACCGTGGTATCCGGATCTTCCCCCGCCAGACGGATGGTGGAATGCACGTCCCAGAGGGCGGCGAGGCCGTCGGAGGCAAAGCGGTTCAGCATATCCCGCAGGGCTTCGGATCGGGCGAAGGGACCCCGGCTCTCCAGCAGCAGGGTGACCCCCTGGTCCTCCGCCTCCGGGGTGAGGCGGCTCAGGGCGGCGGCCACGGTTTCCCCGGTCTCCTCCCCCTCGGCGACGGCCCGGACCCGGATGTAGGGCACCCCCACCCGGCGGGCGGCCTGGATGCAGGCCTCCACTTCCCGGATGTTCCCCTCCGGATCGGCCGAATCCCCCAGATCGCACAGGGCGTCGATGCAGGGGATGCTCAGGCCCTCTTCAAACAGGCCCCGGGAGGTGGCCCGGGCGGCGGAGCGGCCCACGGGACCCGTTTCTCCCGCCAGGCCTCCGTCCCGGATATTGTGGATCTCGATGCCGGCAAAGCCGTATTCCAGGGCCATGCGCCGGAATTCCTCCCAGCTGTAGCCATGCCAGCCCCGGGTGGAAAAACAAAGCTTCATGACTGCTTATCCTCATAGGCGATCTTGTTCAGCGCCGCAAGATAGGCGTTGACGCATGCGCCGATCACATCGGTGGAAAGGCCGCTGCCGGAGTATACCTTGCCCCGGTCCCGGAGCTTGATGAGGGCGGAGCCCATGGCCTCCCGCCCCTCGGTGACGGCGGAGATCTGGAAGTCATCCAGCTCGTAATGGCGGCCGGTGATCTGCTCCAGGGCCAGGAAGGCCGCGTCCACGGGGCCGTCCCCCGGGGCGAGCCCCCGCAGGATGGCGCCGTCCTTCTTCACCACGATGTCCGCGGTGGCGCTGATCACGTTGCCCGTATGGACCACGTAGCTCTCCAGCTGATAGGTGGAGGGGACCAGCAGGGCGGCGTTGGCCACGATGGCGTCCAGCTCCCGGAAATCCACGTCCTTCTTCTCCGCGATATGGCAGAAGCTCTCGTATACCGCGGCCATATCCCCGGGGTTGAGCTCGTATCCCAGCTTCCGCACCGCCTGTTCCACGGCGCTCATATCCGCGCCGGCGGTGAGGAGCATGGCGGATAGGGGGGCGCCGGCCCCGTTCTCGAAGGGGGAGGTGCTGCGCCGGCGGGACTCCAGCAGCCCGGAGATGCGCTCCACCCCCGCGTTCAGCCGGGTCATATCCAGGCCGGAGGCGAGGCCCAGGGAGTCCCCCCGCTCCCGGAGGATGGCGGCCAGGGCGGAGAGCCTGCAGCTCTCCCCGCCGCCCACGCTGGCGACGCTCCCCGCCGCTCCGCAGCGCAGGGCGGCCAGGGTATCCGCCGCCCCCAGGCCCAGGGCGTCGGAGCAGGCGGCGAAGACGGGGGTGCTCCCGGCCTTCTCCACCGGGTCCTTCAGCAGCTCCGCCAGCTCCCAGGGAAGCCGCCTGCCCTCGGAATCCCAGAGGATGATCCCCTTGGCTCCGGCGGCGATGGCGGACTCCATCAGCTTCAGCAGGAAGCCCGGATCCGCCCGGGTGGCGTCCAGGGCCTCGAAGAACACGGCGCCGCAGAGCCCGGCGCAGCGGCGGAGCTGCTCCTCCAGCAGGGCGGGGAGCTTATCCGGCCTCACGCCGCTCAGGTATTCCATCCCGGAGGCGGAGACGGGAACGGAGACTGTCAGGATGCCCCGGGGAGAGCTTTTCAGCTCCCGGGCGGCCAGCTCCGCTTCTCCGGCCTCCAGCCCAACCGAGACGGCGGGGCTGGCCCGGCGCAGCAGGGTGCCCAGGGTGCGCACCAGCAGCGCCGCCTCCTCCCCCAGGGAAGGGGAGGGCAGCTGGAGGATATCCACCCCCAGCCCGTCCAGCTCCCGGGCCAGATCCAGTCGGTTCTTGAAGCTCAGCTCCGCAGCTTCGGCGAGGGTACGGTCATAGATCCTGATCTCTTTCATTTCTGTTCATCCATTCTCCGGTAACGGTCGAATTTTTCCTTGGCCTGCTCCTCCGCCTGGGCGAAGAGGACGTCCGCGTTCTCCGGATAGCGCAGGGCAAGGCTGGAGTAGCGGACCTCCCCGTTCAGGAAATCCCGCAGGGGGAGCTTCGGGGCGGGGGAATCCAGCCGGAAGGGCTTTTCCTTCCTGGGATCATAGCGGTAGAGATGCCAGTAGCCCGACTGCACGGCCTTCTTCATCTCCGCCTGGGCGGAGCACATCCCCGCGTGGATGCCGTGGGCGGTGCAGGGGGTATAGCCGATGACGATGGAGGGGCCGGGGTGGGCGTCCGCCTCCAGCAGGGCCTTGATGAGCTGGGCAGGATTCGCCCCCATGGCCACCTGGGCCACATATACGTTGGGGTATTGCCGCAGCATGGCCCCCAGATCCTTCTTGGGGCTCTTCTTTCCCGAGGACTGGAACTGGGCCACGGCCCCCAGAGGGGTGGCCTTGGAGCTCTGTCCGCCGGTGTTGGAGTAGACCTCCGTATCGATGACGAAAACGTTCACATCCTCCCCGGTGGAGAAAACGTGGTCCAGGCCGCCGTAGCCAATATCATAGGCCCAGCCGTCCCCGCCGTACATCCACACGGTCTTCTTGGCGAACTGGTCCCGCATGGCCCAAAGCTCCGGGTCGTTCCGGCAGGCGTTCTCCAGGGCCTCCGCCCGCTCCCGGGTGCCCTCGGCGGAGTCGAACCCGGCCAGCCAGGCCTCCAGGGCTTCCTTCAGCCCGCTGGAGGCGGTCTTCACCTTTTCCTCCGCCAGGAGCTTTGCCCGCAGGCGCTGCTGCCGGGAGGACAGGGCCATGCCCAGGGCGAATTCCGCGTTATCCTCAAACAGGCTGTTGGACCAGGCCACTCCGTGGCCCTTCCGGTTCTTGCAGTAGGGCACGCTGGGCATGGCCGCGCCCCAGGCCTGGGAACAGCCCGTGGCGTTGGCCCAGTAGACCCGGTCCCCGAAGAGCTGGGTCAGGAGCTTGGCATAGGGGGTCTCCCCGCAGCCGGCGCAGGCGCCGGAGAACTCCACCAGCGGCTGCCGGAACTGGCTGCCCTTCACCGTGGCGGCGTCGTACACGTCCCCCTTGTCGGAAAGGCCCAGGCCGTAATCCCAGTTCTCCCGCCGGTAGTCCCCCTCCTCCAGGGGAAGGAGACGAATAGCCCCGGCGGGGCATACGCCCTCGCAGCTGCCGCAGCCGGAGCAGTCCGGCGCGGAGATCTGCAGGGAATACCGGAGCCCCTCCCCCTGCTTCCCCTTGGCGGGGGCGGTGCGGAAGGTCCCGGGTGCCGCCTTGGCCTCCTCCCCGTTCAGGAGCAGGGGCCGGAGGACGGCATGGGAGCACACCAGGGAGCACAGGTTGCATTGGAGGCATTTTTCCGGATCCCATACCGGGCTGCGGTCGCAGAAGCCCCGCTTTTCCCAGGCGGTGGTGCCCAGGGGCAGGACCCCGTCCTCCAAGCCCTTGAAGGCGGAGACCGGCAGATCATCCCCCTTCAGGGCGTTCAGGGGGCGAAGAATATTCCGGATGAACTCCGGAGCCTCCGGCTCCGGCGCCTCCAGGGGCGTATCCGGCGCATCGGCCCAGCTCCCGGGCACCTCCACCCGGTGGGCGGCCTCCGCCCCGGCGTCGATGGCGTTCAGGTTCTTCTGCACTACCTTTTCGCCCTTGCTGCCGTAGCTCTTCCGGGCAGCCTCCTTCATGTATCCCACGGCCTCCTCCGCCGGGAGGATCCCCGCCAGGCGGAAGAAGGCGGCCTGGAGCACGGTGTTGGCGTGGTTCCCCAGGCCCAGGTCCCGGGCGATGCGGTCCGCGTCGAGGGTGTACAGGGCGGCGCCCTTCCGGGCCAGGCAGCGCTTCACCCGGTCCGGCAGCTTCTGCTCCAGCTCTTCATCCTTCCAGGGGCAGTTCAGCAGGAAGGTGCCCCCGGGCTTCAGCTCCTGCGCCATATCGAAATGGTACAGGAAGGCGGGATTGTGGCAGCCCACGAAATCCGCATGGCGCACCAGATGGGCGCCCCGGATGGGGGAGGGGCCGAAGCGCAGATGGCTCCGGGTGATGCCGAAGGATTTTTTCGTATCGTATTCGAAGTAGCCCTGGGCGTACAGGGCGGTATGGTCCCCGATGATCTTGATGCTGTTCTTGTTGGCGCCTACGGTGCCGTCTGACCCCAGGCCCCAGAACTTGCAGGAGACGGTGCCGGGCTTATCCGTATCCGGCTGCTCCGGAACGGCAAGGCTCAGACCGGTCACGTCGTCGGTGATGCCGATGGTGAAGCCGTTCTTCGGCTCTGCCGCCTCCAGCTCCCGGTATACCGCCAGGATCTGCCCCGGGTCCGTATCCTTGCTGGAGAGGCCGTAGCGGCCGCCGATGATCCGGGGCGCCTTCTCCCGGCCCATAAAGGCCTGGCAAACGTCCAGATACAGGGGCTCCCCGGGGGCGCCGGATTCCTTGCACCGGTCCAGCACCGCAATCCGCTTCACGGTCCCGGGCAGGGCGGCCCGGAAGAAATCCGAGGCGAAGGGACGGTACAGGTGCACCTGCAGATAGCCCACCTTTTCCCCCCGGCTGCGAAGCAGGTCCACCGTATCCTGGATGGTGCCGCTGACGCTGCCCATGGCCACGATCACCCGCTCCGCCTCCGGGTCCCCGTAGTAGTTGAACAGGTGGTACTCCCGCCCGGTGAGGGCGGAGATCTTCCCCAGGACCTCCTCCACCTGCCGGGGCAGGGCGTCGTAGGCGGGGTTGTTGGCCTCCCGGATCTGGAAGTATACGTCCGGATTCTGGACGGTGTTCCGCAGGGTGGGGTGGTCCGGGTTCAGGGCGGAGGCCCGGAAGGCGGCCAGGGCGTCCCGGTCCAGCAGGGTCTCCAGCTCCGCCGGACTCAGCACCCGGATCTTCTGGATCTCATGGGAGGTGCGGAAGCCGTCGAAGAAATGGAGGAAGGGGATCCGGGAGGAGACGGCGCAGACATGGGCGGCGGCGGCCAGGTCCATGACCTCCTGTACGCTGCCGCTGGAGAGGAGGGCCCAGCCCGTGCTGCGGCAGGCCATGACGTCGGAGTGGTCCCCGAAGATGCTCATGGCGTGGGTGCCCACGGTGCGGCTGGCCACATGGAGCACCGCCGGGAGCCGGGAGCCCGCGATGCGGTACATCACCGGGATCATGAGCATGAGCCCCTGTGCGGAGGTGAAGCTCACCCCCAGGGAGCCGGTCTCGCAGGCCCCGTGGACCGCGCCGATGGCCCCCGCCTCGGACTGCATCTCCACCAGCCGGACGGGCTGGCCGAAGAGGTTTTTCCGCCCCTGGGCGCTCCATTCGTCCGTATGCTCCGCCATGGGGGAGGAGGGAGTGATGGGATAGATGGCCGCGATCTCGGAGAACTGATAGGCCACATGGGCGGCGGCCTCGTTGCCGTCCATGGGGGCGTAGGTATGGTCTGCCATAGAGATGGCCTCCTTAAATCTCAGAAGAACAGGTGCAGCGCCTTCCGGTTCATGTCCAGATACTTCGCTTTTCTTCCGGAGAAAAGCTGCTCCAGCTCGTATTCGATGGTCTCCTTCTTCACCAGGTTCGTCTGGGCCAGGATGGCCCCCAGCATGACGATATTGGCCGCCTTATCGGAGCCCAGCTTCTGGGCCTCGGTGTTGATGGGGATCTTATGGATGCGAAGATCCTCCCGCTTGGGCTCCTGGGGCACCAGGTCGCTGTTCACGAAGAGCAGGCCGCCGGGCACCACCATGGGCTCGAACTTCAGCAGGCTGGGGAGATTCATCACCACCAGCACGTCCGCCTCGTCGATGAGGGGGCAGCGGATGGGCTGATCGGAGACCACCACGGTGCAGTTGGCGGTGCCGCCCCGCATCTCGGGACCGTAGGAGGGGAGCCAGGTGACCTCCCGGCCTTCCTCCATGGCTGCCTTGGCGATCATCTGGCCGATGGCCAGGGTGCCCTGGCCGCCGCTGCCGGCAAAGAACATTCTGCATTTCATGGCTCAAAATCCCTCCGGCGTTTTGAAATTCTTCACGGGGTAGTACTCCGCCATCTGCTCCCCCACCCAGCGGAGGGCGTCCGCGGGGGCCAGGCCCCAGTTGGTGGGGCAGGAGGAGAGGAATTCCACAAAGGTGAAGCCCAGGCCGGCCCGCTGGATGGCGATGGCCTTCCGCACGGCCTCCTTGGCCTTCCGCACGTTGGCGGGGTTATTCAGCATCACCCGTTCCACGAACACGGCCCCGTCGATGGTGCTCAGCAGCTCGCAGACCTTCAGGGGCATGCCCGCCTGCTCCTGGGAGCGGCCGTAGATAGCGGTGGTGGCCTTCTGGCCGATGAGGGTGGTGGGGGCCATCTGGCCGCCGGTCATGCCGTAAATGCCGTTGTTGATGAAGAAGGTGGTGAATTTTTCCCCGCGCACCGCGGCGTGCACGATTTCAGCGGTGCCGATGGAGGCCAGGTCGCCGTCGCCCTGATAGGTAAAAACCAGCTTGTCGGGATGCACCCGGCGGATGCCGCTGGCCACGGCGGGGGCGCGGCCGTGGGCCGCTTCGCACATATCCACGTTCATATACTGGTGCGCCATAACGGAGCAGCCGATGCCCAGCACGCAGACGGTATCCTGCACCAGATTCAGCTCCTCCAGCACTTCGCCGATGAGCTTCATCACCGTGGAATGCATGCAGCCGGGGCAGAAGCCGGAGACCTTGTCCTCCTGGATGGTCTTGGTGCGGGTATAGATCTTTTCCATTGTCACGCCTCCAGCATTTTCTTGACCGCCTCGATGATCTTATCCCGGCTCATGATGTTGCCGCCGGAGCAGAGGCAGGTGTCGATGGGGCAGCGGTCCTTCACCCCAATGGACACGTCGCGCACGAACTGGGCGGGGATGCTCATTTCCACGTCCAGCACGCCCTTGCATTGGTCATAGTCGATCTTATCGAAGGCTTTGTAGGGGAAGGGGTTCAGGGTGATGGGACGGAGAAGGCCGACCTTGAGCCCCTCCTGCCGCAGCAGATTCACGGCGCTGCGGGCGATCCGCCCGGAGATGCCGTAAGCGGCGATCACCAGCTCCGCGTCCTCCAGCTGATATTCCTCCCACCGCAGGTCGGCCTCCCAGCTTTCGTACAGGGCGGCGGCCTTCTCATTGGTGCGC
>JBGUZS010000116.1:0-4816 GCA_045223835.1 Oscillospiraceae bacterium
TCGGCCTCCGTCTTCATGTTGGAGGGGTGGAACTTCATGTTCATCAGGGTCCCCTGGTAGGGATCCTGGTTCACCTCCATGGCGGAGAGGAATACCGCCAGAGGTCCATGGGTATCCTGCCCGTGGTCCGGGGAGAGGGAGGCGTCCGCCAGGATCTCCCCGCCCTTCCGTCCGTCCGGCGTGGCTCCGGTGAGGGCGCCGCCGGGCTGGTGGGCGGAAATGGAGATGGCGTTGGGCTTCAGGGTGTCTCCGTAGGCACAGGGGAGGCTGTGGCAGATATCCGCATGGCGCTGATAGACCTCCGCCACCATGTCGTCCACCTCCTTGATGCCGTTGCCGTATTTGGGCTGGTCCCGGAAATCCTGCCGCATGTCCTCATAGCCGACCCAATCCGCGTCCAGGGCCTCCAGCAGCTGAGCCATGGTATATTTCTTCTCGTCGAAGATCAGCTTCTTGATGGCGTACAGGCCGTTGCCCGCGTTCACGCCCCCCACGGCCCCCAGCACGGCGCCGTTTTCGAAGGGGAAGCGGCGGGAGAACATATCCTTCCCGGTCTTCACCCCATCCCGCATGAGGGCGGAGCGGAATACATCCGGGAACAGCTCCTTCTCCGCGATCATCTCCACGTTGATGCGCTCGTTGGCCATGGCCATGAGGTGGCGCACCTCCCGGTACACCGCCTCCTTGAATTCCTCAAAGGAGGCCATCTCCCGCACGTCTCCCACCTTCAGGCCGAAATCCTCCTTCGTATACCGGCAGTAGCCGTTATGCAGGGCGATATCCATGGCATGGGGGATGATGAAGAAGATGGCCACCTGGGTGCGGGTCTCCGCCTGGATGTTCCCGTCCACGCAGCCCGTGGCGCAGTAATCCCGGGCGATCTCCACCGGGACCCGGTTAAGTTCGCTCTGCCCGGCGAAGAAATTGATATAGGAATCGTCCCCCAAAAAGGCGGGCATGCCCAGGCCGGAGCGGACGCATTCCATGGCCTTCACCATCAGCTCCATGGGGGTATCCTTATGGACCCGGAGGGTGACGGTGTGATGGGGCAGATGGGTCTCCTGGGCCGCCTCCAGCAGGAGATAGCTCAGCTCGTTGGTGGCGTCGGAGCCGTCCGCCTTCTGGCCGCCGATGGTCCAGTTGTACCATTTGGCCATGCCCGCGTTCTTGGCCCGGTTGGCCTTGCCGGAGACCCGGTTCAGCTTCATGACCTTGCAGCGCATGATCTCCAGCAGCTCCAGGACCTCCCCGTCCGTGATGCGGCCCTCGTCCATATCCTTCCGGTAATAGGGGTACATGTACTGGTCGAAGCGGCCCGCGGTGGAGGTGGGGGAGGGGCAGACCATGAGGAAGGTGAACCAGAAGCTCTGGAGCGCCTCCCGGAAGGTCTCCGCCGGATACTCCGGCACCTTCCGGCAGATCCGGGCCATCTCCCGCAGCTCGTCAGCCCGGGCTCCGTCCTTTTCCTCCCCGGCCAGCCTGTCGCACAGGTCCGCATACCGGCGGGCGAAGCGCACCCAGGCCTCGAAGACGATGACCACGCCCTCCCAGAAATTCCGCTTCTCCACCGCGTCGGCGCTGTCATACCGCAGGTCCCGGAGGCACTGCTTCGCCTCGTCGATGATCCCCCGGGCTCCCCGCTGCAGAATGGCGGCGTAATCCACGCAGACCAGGGAGAAGCCGGGACCCAGGCCGTATCCGCTCATGGCGAAGCCGCCGCCGGAGCCGCCCTTCTTATCCTTCCAGGGGGGCAGGATGACGCCGGATTTCATGAAGGGCCAGAGCCGGTCGTTTTCCCCCAGGCTCTTCCCCATGGCCTCCACCAGGTTCTGGTTGGAGGCGTTCCCGGCGAAGCGGTCGTTCAGCCGGTACAGCTCCTCCTCGTCCTCGGGACTGATGGTGTAGAGCTCGCTTTTCAGGGCTTCTACCTCGTCCTTCGTCCAGACCCCGTATTCGTACTGCATCTCCAGGCCGAAGGGCTTGCTGGCTCCGGAGCCGCAGAGCAGATCCTCCGGCTCAATGAAAATGGTGATGTTGTCCAGGATATGGGCATGGAGCTTGCTGCGCCGCAGAAGCATGGGCTCCCCCCCGGTTTCATCCAGGGATTCGTTGGCCAGACGGAACAGCTCCACGCAAAGGGGGTATTTGTTTACCCGCAGACTTTCCTTCATTCGCCGTACCCGATCGGTCATCCTCGTATCCTCCGCCTCAAATAGTCTGTATAAGGGTATTCTCCCCTCTTTTCCTCCCCTTGTCAAGGGGAAGCGGGTCTCGACATCCGTCGTCCGGGACGGTATAATGGAAAAATCGGAGAAGAGAGGAGCGAATGCGCGGAATGAGAAGGAAACTTTCCATGGTGGCCAAGCTGGCGACGGGGGTGCTGGTTTTGCTCGCCTGGCAGCTGATGATCCGGTCCGCCGCCGGGACTCTGAGCGATACGGGGGTGCGAAGCCTGCGGTACTTTACCGTGCTATCCAACCTCCTCTGCGGCGTCGCGGCCCTGATCCATTTTTGCTTCCTGGCCGTCCGGGGCGATGCTCCCCGGTGGGTCCTGCGGCTGAGCTATGTGGGCGCCGCCGCCGTGGGCGTCACCCTGATGGTTGTGCTCCTGTTCCTGGGGCCCCTGTACGGGTACCCGGCCATGCTGAAGGGGGCGAACCTCTGGTTCCATCTTCTGATCCCCCTTCTGGCCATCCTGGACCATATCCTCCTGGAGCCGGGGGAGCGTCCTTCCCTCCGGGAGACCCTCCTGTGCCTGATCCCCGCCTTCCTGTACGGAACGGGATATGCGGCGAATATCGCCGTCAACGGCGTCGGAGCATGGCCGGATACCAATGATTGGTATCTCTTCTTCCGCTGGGGCGTGCCGGTGGGGATCGTCATTTATGCCGTCATCCTGCTCCTGAACTGGGGCATTGCGCTGGCCCTTCGGGCCCTGGGCTGGGCGCGGGCGAGGCGGGAGGCGTCAGCCGGCGCAGCATAGGCTTCCCTTGGGAATAATCCGATGGAGCGATTCCGCTCCCTTTGCGCCTTGTCTTTTCCCCCGGTCTGTGATATCCTTATTGATAAAGATACAGAAATGCCTCTGGGGCCAACACCTCAGAGGCCGGCACCGCGCCTCGGAGGGGATTTTCGGAAAGACGTACCTCCTTCGGGGACCATACCGAAGGAGGTTTTTTGCATGAAATCGAAACGGATCCTGAGTGTTCTCCTGGCCCTGGTTTTCGTCTTGACCCTGCTGCCCGCGGTCAGCGCCCCTGCGCTGGCTGCGACGCTGATCTCCTCCGTCTCCGTTACGCTGGACGCGCCTGCCGTGGGCGCGCATCCGGACTATACGGCGGTGTTCCCCAGCGGCGCCCATTATTATTCCGACGCATACAACAATTCTGTTTTCCGCAATGATATCCGCTGGGAGGATTTGACGAACGGCACGGAAAATATGGATCCGAACAGCGGCGTATTCCAGGCCGGGCACGTGTACAGGGTCTGGATCTATCTGACGGCGCAGGATGGCTATGAATTCTCGATCAGCACCACCGCCACGGCGAACGGACAGACCGCGGAGGCGAGTGAGTACGGCCGTCAACTCTTGGTCAAATACACCTTCCCGCCGCTGCCGGAAGAAGGGATCGTTGCCAGCGGCATTTTAGACAGCGGCGTCTTTTGGAAGCTGGATAATCAGGGCACGTTGACCTATTTCGGAAGCGGCGAGGTGAACGCCCCTCTTACCGATGCGCAAATGGATTATCATTATTTCAAAGACGTCATCATTGAGGAGGGCGTCACCAAATATGATGTGGAATATGATGATTCCGATTATACTATTCCCGAAAGCATAACGGCCAAAGGCCACCTGACTGACTTTGACGTGGAATCGGAGTATCATTATGGTTATCATATTGGTTCACGCAGGCTGAGCAATATTTACTTTCAGGGTGCTGCGCCGGATTCGATCAGTTATTCCAGCAGCGTAGAAGTGACGATCTGGTATGATCCGGATATGTCTGGTTGGACACAGGAGCTGATCGACCAGTTATCACAGGATCCGAATATTACGGTGAAGGCTACGGGTTCTCCCGTCATCACCAGCTATGGAGATGTAGGTTATGGAGAAGGCTCGCCTGCAGTCACTTTCTCTGTCGAGGCGGAAGGCAAAGGGACGCTCTCCTATCAGTGGTTTACCCGAGAATCCGGATCTTCCATCTGGAATGAGGTTACCGCAGCTTCCGGGAAAACCGCCGACTATGCCTTCACCCCCTCCCGGGAGCTTGAGCTCTTCTGTCGGGTATCGAACTACCTCGGATCGGTAGACAGCCCGGTGATGTGCCTAAAAAAGGTGATCTTTTCCCAGCCGACAGATCAGACAGTTTACGCGGGGGAAGAAGTCAGCTTCAGCGTTCGAGCCGGAGGGGTGACTGGCAGCAGTTATCGATGGTACTATCTGGAACCCGGTTCCTCCGAATGGGTCGAGGTAAGCGAAAACGGCTCTTCCAATACCTTAACTTTGACCGCGTACGGGCGGTTCAACGGACGGCAGTACAGATGCCGGGTTTACGGCAGCACCGTCGACTCCTCCGGATACTGGCATTCGTATCCTGCCTACAGCCGCGCCGCAACTTTGACCGTCATATCCGCTTCCGCCCCCACCATCACCACCCCGGTCCTGGTAAGCGCCACCGCCGCTTCCGGGCAGATCACCGTAAAGTGGAAGGCCGTCACCGGCGCGACGAAGTACGCCGTATACCGCAAGGCCGCCGGAGCGGCCTCCTGGACCCGCCTCACCAATACCGTCACCGGTACTTCCTACATAGACAAG
>JBGUZS010000117.1:0-39238 GCA_045223835.1 Oscillospiraceae bacterium
GCATTGGAGCCCGCGAAAAACGACTGCAGAAATCCGGCTGCAGCGGTCAGCATGACCGCTGCAGCCGGTGTTTTTTAGGAGGAAACCATGACCGCCATCGTACCCAGGCTCGCCCTGGCAGGCACCAACAGCGGCTGCGGGAAGACCACCGTCACCTGCGCCGTCCTCCAGGCTCTGGTGGACCGGGGCCTCCGGGTGGGGGCCTTCAAATGCGGGCCGGACTATATCGACCCCATGTTCCACAGCCGGATCATCGGCGCGGGGTCCTCGAACCTGGATCCCTTCTTCTTTGACGGGAACACGCTGAATTCCCTTCTGGCGGAAAACGGAGGGAACCGGGATGTTTCCGTGATCGAAGGGGTCATGGGCTATTACGACGGCCTGGGGATGGATGAGCCGGAGGCCAGCACCCACAATGTCGCCGCCCTCACCGCAACCCCCGTGGTGCTGGTGCTGGGGGCCCGAGGCGCCTCCCTCTCCCTCCTGGCCGTCCTCCAGGGCTTCCTGGATTTCTGTCCGGAGGCGCCCATCCGGGGGGTGATCCTGAACCAGTGCACCGCCATGACCTACCCCAGCCTTCGGGACGCCATCCTGCGCCGCTTCGGGGACCGGGTGAAGCCCCTGGGCTACCTGCCCCCCATGCCGGACGTGAGTCTGGAGAGCCGTCACCTGGGCCTGGTGACGGCGGCGGAGGTGAAGGACCTGCGGGAAAAGCTGCATCTGCTTTCCCTCCAGGCGGAGAAGAGCCTGGATCTGGACGGTCTCCTGGCTCTGGCCCGCTCCGCGGAGCCGGTGGAATACGCTCCCCCGCAGCTTCCCCGGCTGGAGCCGGTGCGCATCGCCGTGGCGAAGGACAACGCCTTCTGCTTCTATTATGCGGATAGTCTGCGGGTGCTGGAGGACCTGGGCGCGGAGCTGGTCCCCTTCTCCCCCCTGTCCGATCCCGCCCTGCCGGAGGATATCCAGGGGCTGTATCTTGGGGGCGGCTACCCGGAGCTGTATGCGGAGCAGCTCAGCCGGAACCGCGGCATGCGATCCTCGGTAAAGGCCGCCCTGGAAAGGGGACTTCCCTGCATCGCCGAATGCGGCGGCTTCATGTACCTGACGGAGCGGATCGGGGACGCGCCCATGGTGGGCTTTCTCCCCGGAGGCAGCCGGGATACGGGGAAGCTGGTGCGCTTCGGCTACATCACCCTGCGGGCGAAGGAGGCGGGCCTCCTGTGCCGGACGGGGGAGGAGATCCGGGGACACGAGTTCCACCATTGGGACTCCGACCATACCGGGGACGGCTTCAAGGCCGTAAAACCCTCGGGCCGGAGCTGGGACGCCGTCTTCTTTGGACCCCGGCTCTACGCCGGATATCCCCATTTCCATTTCCGCGCAAATCCGGCCTTTGCCGTGAATTTCTATACCTGCTGTCTGGAGGTTAAACATGAGCATGCCTGAAACGATCAAACCCATGGATATTGAGAAGCGCAGCTTCGAGATCATCACGGAGCTCCTGGGGGGCCGGAAGCTGGACCCGGAGAACGAGCTGGTGATCAAGCGGGCCATCCACACCACCGCGGATTTCGACTACGCGGATAATCTGGTCTTCTCCCCCCACGCGGTGAAGCTGGGGATCGAGGCCCTGAAGGGGGGCTGCGATATCGTCACGGATACCCAGATGGCCAGGTCCGGCATCAGCAAGGCCACGTTAGCCAAGCTGGGCGGGGAGGTCCACTGCTTCATGTCCGACCCGGATGTGGCGGCGGAGGCCAAGGCCAGGGGCGTCACCCGGGCCCTGGTGAGCATGGAGAAGGCGGCGAAGCTGGGCAAGCCCTGCATCTTCGCCATCGGCAACGCCCCCACCGCTCTCATCCGCATCCGGGAGCTGATCGATTCCGGCGAGCTGAAGCCCGCCCTGGTGATCGGCGTCCCCGTGGGCTTCGTGAACGTAGTGGAAAGCAAGGAGCTGATCATCGAGACCGACGTGCCCCATATCGTGGCCCGGGGCCGCAAGGGGGGCAGCAACGTGGCGGCGGCCATCGTGAACGCCCTGCTGTACCAGATCCTGCGGTGATGGACCAGTACGTCGTCAAGGACGGGAAAAAGCTGCGCATGGGCTATACCACCGGCTCCTGCGCCGCCGCCGCGGCCAAGGCCGCGGCCTGGATGCTCCTGACCGGCCGGCCCCTGGAGACCATCCGCCTCCTGACTCCCAAGGGCATCCCCCTGGAGCTGGAGGTGCTGGAGCGGGAGCTTTCCCCGGACATGGCCCGCTGCGCCATCCGGAAGGACAGCGGGGATGATCCGGATGTGACGGACAAGACCCTGATCTTCGCGGAGGTCCGGCGGACCGGGGAGCCCGGCGTCCTCATCGATGGAGGCCCGGGGGTGGGCCGGGTCACCAAGCGGGGGCTGGATCAGCCCGTGGGGAACGCCGCCATCAACTCCGTTCCCCGGCAGATGATCCGGGAGAACCTGGAGGAGGTCATCCGCCTGACGGACTGGACCGGGGGCCTGAGCGTGATCATTTCCGCCCCGGACGGGGAACGGCTGGCGAAAAAGACCTTCAATCCCCGGCTGGGGATCTTAGGCGGCATATCCATTCTGGGCACCACCGGGATCGTGGAGCCCATGAGCGAATCCGCCCTGGTGGAGACCATCCATGTGGAGCTCCGGCAGCGGCGGGAAAACGGGGCGGACCACGTTCTCCTCACCCCGGGCAACTACGGCTCGGATTTCATCAAAGGCAGCCTGGAGCTGACCCCCGGGAGGGAGGTCCAGGTCTCCAACTTCATCGGGGACGGGATCGACCTTTGCCGGGACCTGGGCTTCCGGGGCTTTGTGCTGGTGGGGCACATCGGCAAGCTGGTGAAGCTGGCGGGGAATATGATGAACACCCATTCCAAGTACGGGGACTGCCGCATGGATATCCTGGCGGCCTGCGGCGGGGCCTGCGGTCTGAGAAGCGAGCGCATCCGGGAGATGCTGGACTGCGCCGCCTGCGACGACGCCCTGCGCATCCTGGGGGAGGAAGGGATCGAAAAGGAAACCATGCGCCTTCTGACGGAGCGGATCGCCGCCCAGCTGCGGCACCGGGCCGGGGAGGAGCTGGAGGCCGGGGTGCTGGTCTTCTCCAATGTTTACGGCATACTGGGGGAGACGGAAAACGCCCGGGACCTGCTGAAAAAGGCGATGGAGGGATAAACAATGGTACATTTTGTTGGCGCGGGCAGCGGCGCCGTGGATCTGATCACGGTGCGGGGCGCAAAGCTCCTGGGGGAGGCCGACACGGTGATCTACGCCGGGAGCCTGGTGAACCCGGAGCTGCTGAACTACTGCAAGCCCGGCTGCGAGACCCACAACAGCGCGAAGCTCACCCTGGAGGAGGTCATCGACCTCATCAAGGCCGCCGAGGCGGCGGGAAAGACCACCGTGCGGCTCCATACGGGGGACTCCAGCATCTACGGCGCAGTGCGGGAGCAGTTCGACGAGCTGGATAAGCTGGGGATCGAATACGACGTCTGCCCCGGCGTCAGCGCCTTCTGCGGCGCGGCGGCGGCTCTCCGGGCGGAATACACCCTGCCGGACGTGAGCCAGACCGTCATCATCACCCGGGCGGCGGGCCGGACCCCCGTGCCGGAGCGGGAAAGCATCCGCTCCCTGGCGGCCCACGGGTCCACCATGGTCCTGTTCCTCTCCACCTCCCTGACGGAGAAGCTCCAGCGGGAGCTGCTGGCGGGGGGTTACGGGCCCGAGACCCCGGCGGCGGTGGTGTACAAGGCCACCTGGCCGGACCAGCGGGTCTTCCGCTGCACCGTGGGGAGCCTGCATGAGACCGTCACCAACAACAATCTGACCAAGACCAGCCTCATCATCGTGGGGGGCTGCCTGGGGGATAAATACGACAGGAGCCTCCTGTATGACCCGGGCTTCACCACGGAATTCCGGGAGGCCAGCAGGTGAAGCTGGCCCTCTTCTGCTACAGCCGTCAGGGGCGGGACACCGCCTGCCGGGTGCTGGAGGCCTTCCCGGACTGGGAGGTGCGGAAATACGCCCCGGAGCGGTACGCGGAGGCCGGCTTCGAGGCGCTGAAGCGGCCCCCCAGGCCCTTTTACGGGGAGCTCTTCCCCTGGGCGGACGCCATGGTGTTCGTGGGCGCCTGCGGCATCGCCGTGCGGGAGATCGCCCCCCATGTCCGCAGCAAGGCCACGGATCCCGCGGTGGTCAGTCTGGACGACCGGGGGCAGTACGTCATCCCCCTCCTCTCGGGCCATATCGGCGGGGCCAACGCCCTGGCCCGGCGGCTGGCGGCCTCCCTGGGGGCCACGGCGGTGGTGACCACCGCCACGGATATCCATGACCGCTTCTCCGTGGACGATTGGGCCGCCCGGCAGGGCTGGGCCATCTCCAGCCTGGCCGCGGCCAAGGCCTACAGCGCCGCCATCCTGGAGCGGGACCTGCCCCTGGTGAGCGACTTCCCCATCCTGACGGAGCTGCCCAACGGAACCTACATCGGGGATACGGGGGACCTGGGCCTCTCCCTGAGCTGGTACGGGAAGGAGCCCTTCGGGAAGACCCTGCGCCTCATCCCCCGAACCCTGCATCTGGGCCTGGGCTGCCGGCGGGGCACGCCAAGGGAGGCCATCCGAGCGGCGGTGCGGGCGGTGCTGGACCGGGAGGGGATCGATCCCCGGGCCATCGGCAGGGCCGCCTCCATCGACCTGAAGAAGGACGAGGCCGGGCTGCTGGAATACTGCGAGGAGCTGCGGATCACCCCGGATTTTTACACGGCGGAGGAGCTGCGGGCGGTGCCCGGGGAGTTCACCGCCTCCCCCCTGGTGGAGCGGGTCACGGGGGTGGACAACGTCTGCGAGCGGGCCGCCCTCCTGGGGGCGGACAGGCTGATCGTAAAAAAACAGGCTGCCGGGGGCGTCACCGTCGCCCTGGCGGCGGAAAATACGGAGGTGCGCTTTGGGTAAGCTGAGCGTTGTGGGCATCGGGCCGGGAGATTACGACAATATGACCGTCCGGGCAGACCGGGCATTGGAGCGCAGTCAGGTGATCGTGGGCTATTCCGTGTATGTGGATCTGGTGAAGGACCGGTATCCCGGCAAGGAATACCGCACCACCGCCATGACCCAGGAGGCGGACCGGTGCCGTCTCGCCCTGGACCTGGCCCGGGAGGGCCGGGACGTGGCCATGGTCTGCTCCGGGGACAGCGGCATCTACGGCATGGCCGCCCTGATCTACGAGCTGCGGGGGGATGCCGAGGACCCGGAGGTGGAGGTCATTCCCGGCCTCACCGCCGCCTGCAGCGGCGCGGCCCTCCTGGGGGCCCCCCTCACCCATGATTTTGCCGTCATCAGCCTTTCGGACCGGCTGACCCCCTGGGACAAGATCGCCGCCCGGCTGCGGGGGGCCGCCCAGGCGGACCTTTCCCTCGTTCTGTACAACCCTGCCAGCCGGGGCAGGCCGGACCATCTCCGCCGGGCCTGCGAGATCCTTCTGGAGACCCTTCCGGCGGACCGGCCCTGCGGCATCGCCCGGATGATCGGCCGGGAAGGGGAATCGGGCCGGATCCTGACCCTGGGGGAGCTGCGGGACGCGGAGGTGGATATGTTCTGCACCGTCTTTATCGGCAACGCCCAGACCCGGGCGCTGGGGGGCAGACTCATCACCCCCAGAGGGTACCGGGATGTATAAGGTCTGCGTATTCGCGGGCACCACGGAGGGGCGGGAGCTGATCCGCTTCCTCTGCGCCCAGGGGATCCGGGTCACCGCCTGCGTGGCCACGGAATACGGAGAGACCCTCCTGGAGGAGGCGGAAACCCTCACGGTCTCCGCCGCCCGTCTGGACCGGGAGGCCATGGCCGGGCTGTTCCGCCGGGAGGGCTTCGATCTGGCGGTGGACGCCACCCACCCCTATGCCCCCATCGTGACGGAGAACATCGCCCGGGCCTGCGAGGAAACGGGCACGGAATACCTGCGTCTTCTGCGCCCCGCCTCCGGCACGGCGGAGGGAGCGGTATATGTGCCGGATGTCCCCGGGGCGGCGGAATACCTGGCGGGGACCCAGGGAAATATCCTGCTGACCACCGGCAGCAAGGAGCTGGGGAAGTTTTCCGGGATCCCGGATTTCGCCTCCCGGGTCTACGCCCGGGTGCTGCCCATGGAGTCCTCCCTGGAGGCCTGCGCCTCCGCGGGTCTGCCGCCCGCCCATATCATCGCCATGCAGGGCCCCTTCTCCCGGGAGCTGAACGTCTCCCTCCTCCGGGCGGTGGGTGCCGCCTGGCTGGTGACCAAGGACGGGGGCGGCGCCGGGGGCTTTTCGGATAAGGCGGAGGCCGCCCGGGAGACCGGCGCCCGGCTGGTGGTCATCGGCCGCCCGCCCCAGCGTCAGGGCCTGGGCCTGGAGGAGACGGTGGACCGGCTCTGCGTCCGTTTCGGCCTGGATCCCCTGCCCTCCGTGAGCCTGGTGGGCATCGGCCCCGGCAGCCCGGGGAGCATGACCGGGGACGTGCGCAGGGCCATCGACCGGGCGGACTGCCTCATCGGGGCCGCCCGGATGCTGGAGGCCGCCGGGGCGCCGGGGAAGGAGACCTTCGCCGCCATCGCCCCCAAGGCCATTGCGGATCATATTTTCGCCCACCGGGAGCTGCGCCGCTTTGCGGTGCTCATGTCCGGGGACGTGGGCTTTTTCAGCGGAGCGAAGAAGCTCCTGCCCCTGCTGGAGGGGCGCTGCCGCCTGGAGGTCCTGCCGGGGCTCAGCTCCCTGGTGACCCTCTGCGCCCGGCTGGGCACGGACTACGAGGACGTGGTCCCCCTGAGCCTCCACGGCCGGGAGGGGGATCTGCCCTCCGCCCTCCGGGATCATCCCCGGATCTTCGCCCTGGTGGGGGGAGAGAACGGCATGGCCGACCTGTGCCGCTCCCTGACGGCGGCGGGCCTGGGAAAGACCCGGGTTAGCGTGGGGGAGCGCCTCAGCTATCCGGAGGAAAAGATCACCCGGGGCACGGCGGAGGAGCTGCAGAACGGGAAATTCGATTCCCTGAGCGTGGCCCTGGTGGAGGCGGACCTGCCCGCCCGGATCGTCAGCCCCGGCCTGCCGGACGGAGAATTCCTCCGGGGCGTCGGGGAGGACGGGGTGGTGCCCATGACCAAGAGCGAGGTCCGGGCCGTTTCCCTCTCCAAGCTGCGGCTGACGGAGGACGCCCTGTGCTGGGACGTGGGCGCGGGCACCGGCTCCGTGGCGGTGGAAATGGCTCTCCTGGCCCGAAAGGGCAGGGTCTGGGCCATCGAGAAGCGGGCGGACGCCATTGACCTGCTGCGGCAGAATAAGGAGAAATTCCGCCTGGGGAACCTGGAGCTCGTGGAGGGCACGGCCCCCGAGGCCTGCCGGGAGCTTCCCGCCCCCACCCATGTGTTCATCGGGGGCAGCTCCGGCGGCATCCGGGAGATCCTCGCCCTGGCCCGGGAGAAGAATCCCCGGGTGCGGGTGGTGGCCACCGCCATCGCTTTGGAGTCCGTGGGGGAGCTCACCGCCTGCCTGAAGGATAAGACCCTCTCTGAGGCGGAAACCGTCTGCCTCCAGGTCAGCCGGGGGAAGAAGGCCGGGCCCTACCACCTGATGCTGGGGCAGAACCCGGTATATATCTTCACCCTGCAGGGAGGAGACAAGGCGTGAAGCTCTCCGTTCTGGCCCTGATCCTGGGCTTCCTCATCGACCTGATCCTGGGGGATCCTCACAGCATCCCCCATCCGGTGGTGTTCATCGGCAAGCTCATCTCCCTGCTGGAAACGGAGCTGCGGAAGCGCTTCCCCGCCACCGTATCCGGGGAGCGGACCGCCGGGGCGGTCCTCTGGATCCTGGTGGTCCTGGTATCCTTCCTGGTGCCCTGGCTGGTTCTCCGGCTCTTTGGCTGGATCAGCCCCTGGCTCCGGTTCATCGTGGAAGCCCTCATGTGCTGGCAGATCCTGGCCACCAGGTCCCTGCGGGTGGAGAGCATGAAGGTCTATACCGCCCTGGAGACCGGCACCCTGGCGGACGCCCGGAAAGCGGTGAGCATGATCGTGGGCCGGGATACGGAGGCCCTGGACGACGCCGGCGTCACCCGGGCGGCGGTGGAGACCGTGGCGGAGAACTGCTCCGACGGGGTGGTGGCTCCCCTGCTCTTCCTGGCCCTGGGCGGCGCGCCCCTGGGCTTCCTGTACAAGGCGGTGAACACCATGGACTCCATGCTGGGATACACGGAGCCGCCCTATACGAATATCGGCCGGTACCCCGCGAAGCTGGACGACGCATTCAACTATATCCCCGCCCGGATCTCCGCTCTGCTCATGCTCCCGGCGGGCGTCCTCCTGGGGCTGGACGGGAAAAACGGCTGGCGGATCTTCCGCCGGGATCGGTACAAGCACGCCAGTCCCAATTCCGCCCAGACGGAATCCATGTGCGCCGGGCTCATGGGCCTGCGCCTGGCGGGGGACGCGGTCTACCACGGCGTTCTGCACAAAAAGGAATTCATCGGGGATCCCCTGCGGGAGATCGTACACGGGGATATCCCCCTGGCCTGCCGCCTCATGACCCTGACGGCGGCGCTGGCCCTGATCCTGAGCTGCGTGATCCGATTCCTGATCACCTGAGGTAAGCTATGCTGTATCGAAAGAAAAATCCTCATGGGGGCGCCGCCTATGAGGCGGGGATCCTCCTGGATCTCAGCGCGAACACCAATCCCCTGGGCACTCCCCCCGCCGTCCTGGAGGCGGTCCGGGGCGTCCTGGACCGGGTGCGGGATTACCCGGATCCCTACTGCCGGGAGCTGGTGGCCGCCATCGCCGCCCACGAGGGGGTAGACCCGGACCGGGTCCTCTGCGGCAACGGGGCGGCGGAGCTGATCTGCGCCTATGCCGAGGCGGCGCGCCCCAAAACGGCGGTGGAGACCGCCCCCACCTTCTCGGAGTATTCCGAAGGGCTGGCGCGTCAGGGGTGCCGGGTGGACCGATACCCCTTGAGGGAGGAAAACGGCTTCCTGCCCGACGAGGGCATCCTGGACTTTTTGCGGGAAAAGCAGCCGGAGGCGGTGTTTCTCTGCACCCCCAACAATCCCACGGGGCGGCTCTTTCCCCCCGCCCTCATGGACCGGGTGATCGCCCTCTGCCGGGAGATGGGGTCCCGTCTCTTCGTGGACGAGTGCTTCCTGGACCTGTCCGAGGGGGGCGTGAGCCTGAGCTCCCGGCTGGAGGAATGGCCCGGCCTCTTCCTCCTGAAGGCCTTTACCAAGAGCTACGGCATGGCCGGCCTGCGCCTGGGGTACTGCCTCACGGCGGACGGGGACCTGCTGGAGCGGATGAGCGCCTGCAGCCAGCCCTGGAACGTCTCCGTGCCCGCTCAGGCGGCGGGGATCGCCGCCCTGGGGCAGAAGGACTTTCTGGAGCGGGCCAACGCCGTCATCCGGGCGGAGCGGCCCAGGCTGAAGGCGGGGCTGGAAGAGCTGGGGTACCGGGTCTGCCCCTCGGAGGCCAACTATCTGCTCTTCCGGGGACCGGAGGACCTGGGGGAGAAGCTGCGGCGGCAGGGGATCGCCCTGCGCAGCTGCGCGAATTACCACGGCCTCGGCCCCGGCTGGTTCCGCACGGCGGTGCGCACCCGGGAGGAAAATGAACGTCTTTTGGCCGCCGCGAAGTCGGCCGGAGAGGAGTAAACATGGCAAAGAGCATCATGATCCAGGGGACCATGTCCAACGCGGGCAAAAGCCTGCTGGCGGCGGGCCTCTGCCGCATCTTCCGGCAGGACGGGCTGCGGGTGGCTCCCTTCAAGAGCCAGAATATGGCCCTGAACTCCTTCATCACCAAGGCGGGAGGGGAAATGGGCCGGGCCCAGGTGGTCCAGGCGGAGGCGGCTGGGATCGACCCGGACGTGCGCATGAATCCCATCCTCCTGAAGCCCACCACGGATGTGGGCAGCCAGGTGATCGTCAACGGCGTCGCCCAGGGGAACATGCGGGCCATGGAGTACTACCGGCGGAAGCCGGAGTTCATCCCCGCCATCATGGAGGCTTACAACAGCCTGGCCTCTGACTTCGACGTGATCGTCATCGAAGGGGCGGGCAGCCCGGCGGAGATCAACCTGAAGAAGGATGATATCGTGAACATGGGCATGGCGAAGCTGGCGGACGCCCCGGTGTTCCTGGTGGGGGACATCGACCGGGGCGGGGTCTTCGCCCAGCTCTACGGCACCGTGGCCCTGCTGGAGCCGGAGGAGCGGGCCCGGATCAAGGGCACCATTGTGAACAAGTTCCGGGGAGACCGGGCCATCCTGGAGCCGGGGATCAAGATCCTGGAGGACCTGTGCGGCGTGCCCGTGGCGGGGGTCATCCCCTATGTCCATCTGGATATCGACGATGAGGACAGCCTTTCCGAGCGCTTTGAGCGGAAGGAAGGGCGGCGGCTCCTGGATGTGGCGGTGATCCGCCTGCCCCGCATCTCCAACTTCACGGATTTCAGCCCCTTTGAGCGGTATGAGAACGTCTCTCTCCGGTATGTGGAAAAGGTGGCGGACCTGGAAAACCCGGATATGATCCTGCTTCCGGGCACCAAGAGCACCATTGCGGACCTGAAATGGCTCAGGCAGTGCGGCCTGGAGGCGGCGGTGCAGAAGGCGGCGGACGCCGGGACCCTGGTCTTCGGGGTCTGCGGCGGGTATCAGATGCTGGGCCGCAGCGTATCCGATCCGGAGCAGGTGGAGGCCGCCGGGGAGACGGAGATCCGGGGCATGGGCCTCCTGCCCCTGGACACCATTTTCCGGGGACAGAAGGTGCAGACCCAGACGGAAGGGGTTTTCACCGGGGTGGAGGGCATGCTCCGGGGCCTGAACGGCATGACCTACCGGGGCTACGAGATCCACATGGGCCGCAGCGACGAGGCCCTGCCTCCCCTGGTGGGGAACGGCTGCGTCTACGGCAGCTATGTCCACGGGGTCTTCGACGCCCCGGGGATCTGCGATACGATCCTCAAGGCCCTGTGCGAAAAGAAGGGCATCGATTTTTCCGCCCTGGGCACCTTCGATATGACGGAGTACAAGGAGCGCCAGTACGATCTTCTGGCGGACACGGTGCGCGGCAATATGGATATGGACCTGGTGTATAAGGTCCTGAACCGGGAGGTCTGACCATGGGACTCGTCCATCTCTACTGCGGGGACGGCAAGGGAAAGACCACCGCCTCCATCGGTCTGGCGGTGCGCTGCGCCGGCGCCGGGGGCCGGGTGATCTTCACCCAGTTCTTCAAGGACGGCTCCTCCTCCGAGCTGCGGATCCTGGAGACCATTCCGGGGGTAAGGGTCCTGATATGTCCCAGGAAATACGGCTTCTTCAAGCGCATGAGCGAGGAGCAGAAGGCCGCCGCCCGGGAGGATTTTACCGCCCTGCTGCGCTCTGCCCTGTCCGCCGCCCGGGAGGGGGCGGAGCTGCTGGTGCTGGATGAGGCGGTGTCCGCCTGCAACCACGGGGTCATTCCGGAGGCGGAGCTGCTGGACTTCCTGCGGCATAAGCCGGAGGGGCTGGAGGTTGCCGTCACCGGGCGGAACCCCTCGGAAGCCCTTATGGCCCGGGCGGACTACATCACGGAGATGGTGAAGCGCCGTCACCCCTTCGACCGGGGCGTCGCCGCCCGGAAGGGCGTGGAGTTTTAACCGCTTTGCTTCGCGCCTTCCGGCGCGAACTCTGCAGGGCTTTTCGTAATATCGCCGACGAAAAGCCGGTAAGGAGAGAGAAATGCGCTTTCAGGAGATACTGGATCGGGAGATGGAACGGCTGGGCAGGACCAACGCGGAGCTGGCCGCCGCCTCCGGCCTGGGCAAAAGCACCCTGAGCCGATACCGCCGGGGGGAACGGGAGCCCCGCTGGGGCAGTCCCCAGCTCTGGCAGCTGGCCAAGGGCCTCACCGCCCTGGGGGGCGGGGACGACGCGGAGCTGGAGGCCCTGCACACCGCCCTGGGGGAGTGCCTCAGCACCGGCCTGCGTCTGGACCACGCCACCTATATCAGCCGGCTGAGCTCCCTCTGCCGCTGTCTGGATATCCGCAGCAGCGCCCTGGCCCGGGCCCTGGCCTACGACCCCTCCTATATCTCCCGCATCCTGGCAGGCACCCGGAGACCCGGGGATGCGGCTGGGTTCACCGCCCAGGTGGCGGCCTATGCCGCCCGGCTCGCCTTCTCCCCGGACCGGCGGGAGGCGCTCCAGACCCTGCTGAACTGCCCCCCCTCCGCGCTGGAGACCCGGGAAAAGGCCCTGTCCGCCATCCGCCGCTGGCTCAGCGAATACTGAGTTTGCGGCGCGAACTCCGCGAGGCCCTGTACGCAGTCTGAGCTCCGGCAAAAGCCGGGGCTCTTTTTTTCTTGCAATTCCTTCGGGGATGTGTTATTCTCTAATAAGATAAATCCATATGGTCGTTTCCGAGCCAACCGGCCTAAAGGCGTGAGCCCAGGGCCCTTTGGACGGCCGCGCCGGACCTCCGGCGCGCAAGAGTGGGAAGGGAAACGTTCCCGCTTTCCGTGTTTGAGAAGGAAACCCTCCGCTGCGCCCCGGGCCCTGCGCCTGCGGGATGCCGGAGCCTGCATGCGTCAGCTGCGGGGGCGGTCTGTTTCCGAGAAGGACAGACCGCCCCCGTTTGATTTTGAAAGACAAGGAGATCAACCATCATGAAAAAATGTCTGCTCTCTCTTCTGCTCCTGCTGAGCCTGGTCCTGACCCTCTCCGCCTGCGGCGGAGGCGGGACTGCCGCCCCCACGCCCGCACCGAGCGCTGCTCCGGAGCCCGCCCAGGCCGCCGAACCGGCGACCCGATCCTTCACGGATTCTGCCGGACGGACCCTGGAGCTGCCCGCGAAGGTGGAAAGGATCGCCATTTCCGGCCCCACCGCGCAGATCGTCCTGTTCGCCCTGGCGCCGGAGCGCCTGGTGGGGATCTCCAACAGCTGGGACGCTGCCGCCCAGGAATACATTGCGCCGGAATACTATAATCTCCCCCTCCTGGGCCAGCTCTACGGCGGTAAGGGCGAGCTGAATCTGGAGGAGCTGCTGAAGGCCGACCCGGATGTGGTGATCGACGTGGGCGAACCCAAGCAGGGCATCGCCGAGGATATGGACAAGCTGACGGAACAGACCGGCATCCCCTTCCTCCACATCGACGGGTATACCTCCACCATGGGGGATACCTACCGCATGCTGGGAGAGCTCCTGGGGCTGGAGGACCGGGCGGCGGTGCTGGCGGATTACTGCGATGAGATCTATGCCTTTGCCGCCGGCCTGGAGGAAAAGCTCGCCCCGGAGAAGAAAAAGACCGCCCTCTATCTCCTGGGGGACAGCGGGCTGAATGTGATCGCCTCCGGCTCCTTCCATGCGGAGATGCTGAATCTGATCGTGGATAACGCGGCGGTGCTGGAAAACCCCTCCTCCAAGGGGACCGGGAACGAGACGGATATGGAGCAGCTCATGCTCTGGGATCCGGAGGTCATCTTCTTCGCCCCGGACAGCGTTTACGACAAGGTGGGGGACGATCCCGCCTGGCAGGAGCTGCAGGCGATCCGGAACGGGAATTACTACCGGGTGCCCTACGGCCCCTACAACTGGATGGGCTTCCCCCCCTCCGTCCAGCGGTATCTGGGCGTCCTGTGGGCGGCGAAGCTCCTGTATCCCGAAACCGCAGATTATGACCTCTATACCGAAATCGCCCGGTATTACAAGCTTTTCTATGGCTGCGACCTGACCCAGGCCCAATTCGACGCCCTGGTGGGCTGAAAGCCACCCGGCTTTCCGGGTTCCCCGCCGCTGAGTCGGCGGGGATTCTTCTTGACAGATCGTAAACTTTAATACTATAATCAGTTTACGATTTTGCCGAGGAGGAAAGACCATGGCAGCTATGGACGATACCCTGCGGATCCTGGAGGCCCATCGGGGCGAGACGGTCTCCGGGGAGCAGATGGCCGCCGATCTGGGGCTCACCCGTGCGGCGGTATGGAAGGCCGTTTCCGGGCTGAAGGACCGGGGCTTCCGGATCGCCGCCGGATCCAACCGGGGGTATACCCTGGAGTCCGACGGAGGCTGTCTCCATCCGGAGACCATCCGGCGGCATCTCCGGGCCGCCGGGGATTTTGTGCTCCGGGTGTATGACGAGGCGGCAGGCAGCACCAACGACCTGGTCCGGGAGGCCGCCCTCCGGGGCGAGCCGGAGGGGCTGGTCGTGGTCGCGGACACCCAGCGCGCCGGGCGGGGGCGGCAGGGCCGGACCTTCGTCTCTCCCCCGGGCACGGGGGTTTATATGAGTCTTCTCCTTCGGCCGAAGCTCCCGGCGGCGGAGGCCGTGGCCGTCACGGGGATCGCCGCGGTGGCGGCGGCCCGGGCCATGGAGGACCTGGGTGCCGGCGGCGCTGGGATTAAATGGGTGAACGATGTATACCTTCGAGGCCTGAAGGTCTGCGGTATCCTGACGGAGGCGACGATGGATATGGAAAGCGGCGGCCTGGATCACGCCGTCCTGGGGATCGGGGTGAACCTGTTTCCCCCCGCCGGAGGCTTTCCCCCGGAGCTGGCGGGTATCGCCGGGGCGGTATTTCCCGGGAAGCCGGAGGACGATGAGCGCAGCCGCCTCATCGCCGCCATCCTGGATCGCTTCCTCCCCCTGTACCGGGCCTTGCCGGACCGGGGCTGGCTGGAGGAATACCGCTCCCGCAGCATCCTCACGGGGCGGGAGGTCTCCTTCCTCCGGGAGGGCCGGGAGCGCAGAGGCCTGGTGCTGGGGGTGGACGACGCCGCCCGGCTGCTGATCCGGCTGGACAGCGGGGAGGAGACCGCCCTTTCCTCCGGGGAAGTGCAGCTGATCCGGCCCCTGGAGGTGCAGGAATGAAAAGCAGGCTCACTGCATCGGACCTGGCCCGCACGGGGCTCTTCGCCGCCCTGATCCTGGTCTGCACCCATCTGTCCATCCCCATGCCCTCCGGGGTGCCCCTCACCCTCCAGACCTTCGCCGTCGCCCTGGGGGGCTTTCTCCTGGGTCCCGTTTACGGAACGCTGGCGGTGGCGGTCTACCTCCTGCTGGGGGCGGCGGGCCTGCCGGTGTTCTCCGGCTTCACCGGGGGGATCGGCCGCTTCGTGGGGCCCACCGGCGGCTTCCTCTGGGGCTTCCTGCTCCTGGCCTGCGGCTGCGGCCTGGGCGGGAGACGGTCCCTGCCCCTCCGCTTTCTGCCGGGGCTGGCGGGCCTGCTCCTCTGCCACCTACTGGGGGCCCTGTGGTACGCCCGCTCCGCAGGCCTTGCCTTCACTGCCTCAGCGGCGGCGGTGAGCCTTCCCTTCCTGCCTAAGGATGTCGCCTCCTTGGCCCTGGCCCTGGTCTTCGCCCGGCTGCTGGAAAAACGGGGGATACAGCGGGGATAAGAAAAACGGGACTGCCTCGGGGCACACTTCGTAAGGAAGTTGCTTTGAGGCGGCAATCACCGGCTCAAAAGAATATATGAAACAGGCGTGACCGACGTGGTCACGCCTGTTTTGTCTGCCTGTTACGGATTTTGTGGGGCAAAATCCGATGCTTGTTATAACTGCGGACATCAAAAGACCTGCTCGACAAACAGGAATTTAATCAAATGCCGATGTCTTTGTATATCTTTTCGATAAAAGGGGATTTGTGTTGCATATATTTCTCAATATCTTTTGGATAGAGAGCTGCGCCTTCTTCTTTGATTCGACTGTACTCACGCACCGCTTCCGGATTGGAGCGCAGATAGTTCCTGAAGGCAACGTGTCTCTTTAGTTCTGGGGAATCCTGTGGACAGACATACAGATGATGTTTTTGCAAATGCTCCTTTCCGTCATACTTGAATGCCTCCCGTGCGGCAATCCCAAGATCACCTTCATGGTGGTAACCGATTTTTTCAAGCGCAGTCACCACAGTATCAAACACAGAATAGTCTTCGATGACAACATCGATATCGATGATCGGCTTTGCAGACAGCCCTTGTACAGAAGTACTGCCAACGTGCTCGATTCTTAAGGCCAGTGAACCAAGGGCTTCCTGAATCTCGTCTTTTATATGTGCAAAATCCTGTTCCCATTGCTCATCATAAGGCAAGACGACAACACATTTTGTAACCATTTTCATTCGCCCCCTTAAATCCCGATTTGTTTTCGTCACTATACTATTGCGACCGGTGTAGTCACTGAAGCAAAAGGCGGCGCTTCTTTACGTAGCGCCGCCTTCAGCAGCCCCGTTTTCGTTTGTTTTTATTTCCCGATATCCATGGCCGCGTTGAAGCCCAGGCGGTTGGCCTCGTACACGTTCTTCGCCGCCAGGCAGTCTCCGATGGGGTAGAACACCGGGGCGGCCAGGCCGAAGGCGGCGGCCTCCTCCTGGAGCGGGGCGCGGCCCAGGGCGTTCACGATGCTGTCCGCCTCCAGGGTGATCTCCCCCTCCGGCGTCTCGCACAGGACTTTGCTGCCGTCGATGGCCTTCACCCGGGTCTGGGTGCGGGCTTCGATCCCCCGCTTCCGCAGCTGCTCCAGAACCGCGCTGCGGTGGCAGGAGTTATTGACGAAGTTCAGGGTCTTCTCCGCCTCGATCACCACAGCTTCCCGTCCCAGGCTCTGGAGGTAGATGGCCAGCTCCGTGCCGGCCATGCCGCCCCCCAGGATCAGGACCTTCTTTCCCAGGGCTTCGGGGTCGGCGTATGCCTCCGTCACCTCCACGGTGTGCTCCAGGCCGGGGATCTTCGGCATGGCGGCCTTGGAGCCGATGGCGGCGATGACCACGTCCGCCCCCAGGGCTTCGACCTCCGCCGGAGTGAGGGCGCGGTTCAGGTGGACCTCCACCCCCGCGTCGTACAGCCGCCTGGCCTGGCGGGCCAGATACTCCGTCATATGCTTCTTGAAGGGGACCTTCTCCTCGCAAAGGAGGACGCCCCCCAGCCGGTCCGTCTTCTCATAGAGGCTGACCCGATGGCCCCGCTTCGCGGCGGTGATGGCCGCCTGCATCCCGGCGACGCCGCCCCCCAGGACTACGACGGTTTTCTTCTCCGCAGGGAGGGGGGCGGTGGAGTACTCCTCCTCCCGGCCGATTGTGGGATTCAGGGTGCAGCAGAACTGGCCGGAGGACATGACCTCGCTGAAGCAGTGGTAGCAGCGCAGGCAGCGGTCCACCTCGTCCGCCCTGCCGGTGCGGGCCTTGTTGGGCAGATCCGGATCCGCGATAAGGCCCCGGGCCAGCTCCACGATATCCGCCTGGCCGGAGGCGATGATCTCCTCCAGGAGGGCAGGGTCGGAGAGGGCCCCCACCGTGGCGACCTTCGACTGCCGCATGCGGGGCTTGATGGCGGCGGCCAGACGGACGTTCACCCCATCCGGATCGAACATGGAGGGATGGGTGACGGTGAAGGTGCTGGCCCCGGCGGAGACATGGAGGATATGCGGATACCCGTCCAGCAGCTCCGCGATACGGACGCCCTCGTCGATCTCATAGCCCTCCGGCGTGCCCTCGAAGCCGCTGATCCGCAGCTCCACCACCATCCCGGGGACCTCCTTTTTGATGGCGGCGCAGATCTCCCGGGCCAGGCGGGTGCGGTTCTCCGGGCTGCCGCCCCACCGGTCATTCCGATGATTGATGGTGGGGGAAAGGAACTGGTGGATGAGCCAGCCATGGCCCCCATGGAGGGTGACCATGCCGAAGCCCGCCCGCTTGGCGTACTTCGCCCCCTTCACGAAGTCCGCGATGGTCTCCTCGATGATCTCCTCCGTCATGGCCAGGACGGGCTTGCCATGGAACTCCGTCTCGCTGGGGCCGTAGATCTGGATGCCCATATCCTGGGCCTGGTCCGATTTGATGCCCCCGTGCTGCAGCTCCAGGGCGGCCACGCAGCCATGACGGGTGATGGAATTCGTAACATAGTTGTAGAAGGGCATGCCCCGGTGGTTCGTATAGGGCAACATACCGCCCCCATAGGCCATGCCTCTGCGGCTGACTCCGCCGCCGCTGATGCATACGCTGGCGGCGCCCCCCAGGGCCTTCCGCTCATAATAGGCGCCCACCTCCGGCATCAGGAGGCCGTCGCTGTCCACGAAGGACACCCCCGTGGGGGCGGCAAAGATCCGGTTGCGGAACAGGGTCCCCCCGGCGGAAACGGGGGCAAAGAGATGGGGAAAGGGCTGGTTGCTCATGCTGCGCTGTCCTCCTCATAAAAAATTTGTTGGCTTCAGTATACCATAGCTCTTCTTCTCTGCCAATCGGTATTCCCGCCGCCGGTCTGCAATTCCTCCTTTCCCTTCCGCCGAAAAGGGTGTATAGTATTTGCAAAATAAACCACTCCGGCGGAACCGGAGGGAAGGGAGCAAATCATGGTCGACGCCTTTAAGGAGTTTCCCCATCTTCTCGCCCCGTTCCGGGTGGGGGACGTGGTCTACCGGAACCACATGTTCTGCGCCCCTACGGGACACACGGACGATATCGCCCCCGGCCAGCCCAGCACGGACGGCCTCATGAGCTTCGAGCGCATCGCCATGGGCGGCGCCGCCACCGTGGCGGAGGGGGAGGTCATCATCGACCACACGGAGTTCAGCCGGGACAAGTGGCCCCGGGATATCGTGAACATGCAGAACTACAACTACGCCCGCATGGCGGACGTGGTGAAGCGCCATGGGGCGGTGCCCACCATGGAGCTGTGCTTCACCGGCTCCGGCCCCAGCAAGCCCAGCATCGGCATCTATCGGGCCTCCGGCCGCCCCCTGGAGGGGCCCTGCGACATGGAGCGGAACCAGGACGGCCTCCCGGTGAAGGCCATGACGGAGGAGCGGATCCTGGAGGTCATCCGGGATTTCGGCATCGGCGCCGCCGCCGCCAAGCGGGCGGGCTTCCCCATGATGAGCATCCATGCCGCCCATTCCCGGGCCTTCCAGCACTGGTTCAGCCCCCAGGAGAACCGGCGCACGGACAAATGGGGCGGGGACAGCGCGGAGAACCGCTGCCGCTTCGCCGTCATGGCCATCGACGAGATCCACCGTGTCTGCGGCCGGGGCTTCCCGGTGGAGATCCGCATCAGCGGCACGGAGATCCTGCCCGACGGCTACGGGGTGGACGAGGGCTGCCGCATCGCGGAGCAGCTGGACGGGCACGCGGACATCATCAGCGTTTCCGTCTCCGCCATGGATACCATGAATCCCGAGTCCTTCTCCCGCACCCATCTGAGCATGTTCTATGAGCAGGGCCACCATGCGGAGGTCTCCGCCGAGATCAAAAAGCATGTGAAGCGTTCCCTGGTGGGGGTGGCGGGGGGCTTCTCCGATCCCTATGTGATGGAGCGGGTCCTGGCGGAGGGAAAGGCGGACATCATCAATATGGCCCGGCAGCTGAACTGCGACCCGGACCTGCCCAACAAGGTCCGGGCCGGACGGCCGGAGGATATCCGCCGGTGCATGCGCTGCCTCACCTGCTTCAGCCAGACCGTGAGCCACGGGGATATGCTCTGCGCCCTGAACCCGGAGGCCCAGCGGAACCGGGAGGTATACTATTCCCTGCCCAAGGCCGCCAGGCGCCGCACCCTGGTGATCGGCGGGGGCATCGCGGGGATGGAGGCCGCCGTCACCGCGGCGGAGAACGGCCACGAGGTCATCCTCTGCGAAAAAAGCGGGGAGCTGGGGGGCACTATCCTCTGCGAGCGGGAGGTGGCCTTCAAGGAGGCCCTTCACGCCTATATTGAGCAGCAGAAGCGGAAGATCGCCCGCCTGCCCATCGACCTGCGGCTGAACACCCCCGTCACCCATGACTACGCCGCCGCCCTGAAGCCGGACGCGGTGATCTGCGCCATCGGCTCCGATGTGGCGAAGCCCCCCATCCCCGGCCTGGACCTGCCCCACGTCCATTCCGCCGTGGAGGTGTTCTCGGATCCCTCCCTGGCCAAAGGAAAGGTGCTGATCCTGGGGGCCGGTCTCGCGGGAACGGAGCTGAGCATCCATCTGGCGGACCTGGGCAAGGCCTCCGAGATCGTGGAGATGGGCCGGGGCATCAACGACGGGGGCAACTCCTGCCATGGCCGGGCGGTGCTGGATATGATCCTCCAGCATCAGATCCCCCTGCATGTGAACACCAAGGCCCTGGAGATCACCGCCGAGGGCGTCCGGTGCCAGGGGCCCGAGGGGGAGGTCTTCTACCCCGCGGACACGGTGGTCTACGCCGCCGGGATGAAGGCCCGCACCGAGGAAGCCCTTTCCTTCTACGACGTGGCGCCCATCTTCCATATCGTGGGGGACTGCAGGCAGAGCTCCACCATCCTGAACGCCACCGGCACCGCCTATACCGCGGCGAAATACCTGGGCCGCTACGATTAAACCCAGACGAAAGAGGAAGAGTTCCATGGACGAACGCATTTACCGCATTCTGGTCATCAACCCCGGCTCCACCTCCACCAAGGTGAGCCTGTTTGAAAACGAGACCCTCCGCTTCGACCGGAGCCTGTTCCACGACGCACCGGAGCTGCTGAAATACCCCCATGTGAACGACCAGACCCCCTTCCGCTACCGGGTCATCCTGGAGATGCTGGAGGAGGAGAAGGTCCGGCCGGAGGACATCGACGTATTCGTGGGCCGGGGAGGCAGCGCCCAGACCCAGCCCGGGGGCGTCACCCGCATCGACAAAAAGCTGTATGAGGACACCGTCGCCGCCGTGGGGGGCAGCGAGCACCCCGCCAAGCTGGGGGTCATGCTGGCCTGGGAATTCTCCCGGGCCTACGGCAAGCCCGCCTACACCCTGAACCCCACCAACGTGGACGAATACGGGGATTATGCCCGACTCACGGGGATCCGGGGCCTGTACCGGGTATCCCACTCCCATGTGCTGAACCAGAAGGCCGTGGCGGAGGCCCACGCGAAGAAGCTGGGCCGGAGGTATCGGGACTGCAATTTCATCGTCGCCCATATCGACGGAGGCATCACCGTCAGCGCCCACGACCATGGGCGCATGGTGGACGGGAACATGGGGGCGGACGGGGAAGGGGCCTTCACCCCCACCCGCATCGGCTCCGTGCCCGTGCTGGCCCTGCTGGACTATATCGAGGAGCACGGCATCGAGGCGGTGCGCCTCATGTGCTCCCGGGCCGGGGGCTTCGTCAGCCTCTTCGGCACCGCGGATTCGGATAAGATCCACGCCCTGAAGGAGGCGGGGGATCCCAAGGCGAGCCTGGTATGGAACACCATGATCTACCAGATCTGCAAGATGATCGGGGAGCAGAGCGCCGTGCTGAAGGGGAAGGTGGACGCCATCCTCCTCACCGGCGGCCTCATGCGCTTTGACGATATCCGGGCGGGGATCGAGGACCGCTGCGGCTGGATCGCCCCGGTGAGCGTCTATCCCGGAGAGCTGGAGCAGGAGGCCCTGGCCTTGGGGGCGTTGAAGGTCCTGCGGGGGGAAGAAGAGGCCCTCACCTATACCGGCAAGCCCGTCTGGGGCGGATTTCCCGGGGTAGACTTCTAATGCCATTCAGAGCACGCAGATAGATTCTCTTATGCTTATCTATTTAAACACAATCGACAGTGACTCAGAAAAACGGAAATTTGAGGTCCTGTATGAGACATACAGAAACCTCATGCTCTACATCGCTTTGCAAAAGCTTCATCACCAACAGGATGCTGAGGATGTTGTCCATCAAGCGTTCTTGAAGATCATCGGTATTCTGGAAACCATCGACGACCCGCTCTCGCCGCGAACAAAGGCTCTGGTGGCAATGATCACCGAGCGGTCGACCGTTGATTATTGGCGTAAGCAGAACACTCGTATCCGCAAGCTTTCAGAGGTCCCGTATGATGATCACGAACAACAGACAGAGGATCCCATAGAAGAACACCTGTCTTTTGCTGAAGCCATTGCCGCGTTGCCGGAGAAGTATCGAACACCCATCCTGCTGAAATATGACCAGGGTTATTCTCATGCCCAGATCGCAGAGATCCTGGGCACAACGGAAAGCAATATCCGGAAAACTGTGCAGCGGGGTAAAGAGAAGCTCAGAAAGCTGCTGGAGGAATGATGGAAAACCTTGACGAGCTGTTATACCAACACGCCGCGGAAGCCAGAGATATCTGGCTCAGCACTTTTCCCTGCGATGAAAAGGTTCCAAAATATCATCATTCCCGGCGTTTTTTGCGGAACATGAATAAGCTGATGGTCAGGGAGTTTCGCTCCCCGGCAATGAAGTCGGCGATTAAAGGCCTCCAGCGTATCGCGATTGCCCTTCTGGTGCTGCTGGCAATTACCGCGGGTCTGGTCGGTTCTCATCCAAAGGTTCGCGCGGCAGTATTCTCCTATATCCGGGAAGTATATGAAAACAGTGTGTTTTATCGTTTCTTCGGGAAAAGCGCAGGAGTGCTGCCGGATTTAAGTCCGGGCTGGGTGCCTGAGGGAATGACCCTCGTCCGGGAAGAACGGGGAGAAACCAGACAGCTGCTCGTGTATATGAACGAAGACTCCGGAGAAATCGTTCTATTTGACTATATGCGCATGGATGAAGGAGCATATGTTTCGCTTTTTTCAAATAAGGAGGGCATTGTACAGGAGGATATCCAGCTCGGGCAGATGAAAGGTGTGTACTATCCCGCCGAAGAGGGTTCCGAAACAAGCGTTTTGATTTGCATTGATCCCGTTGGCGACAAAGCGCTGAGTATCAGCAGCAATCTGGACCGGGAAACGATCCTTCGTATTGCAGAGAGTATAAGCTGTATTTCATAGCAGCAGGCGATTATCTGACTTTTCCCGGAAGCGTGTCGACAGTTCATTGCCGACTCGCTTCTTTTTTTGGTTTTTTATGTTTCAACTTGTCACAAAACAGCTCTCCCATCCGTATAAATAAAATGAAAACGAGCAGAAGGGAGGTGAGCGGCAATTGAACCGTATACTTATGCTATGTCTGTTTCTGTATATGCTCCTATGTTTTCAGGCCTGTACATATCGAAGCAGCTCCGCAGCGGAAACAGCGCTTCCTTCTGCCAGTATACCGACTGCTGTGGCTAAGGAGATCCCGGAGGATGTGATCAACCTGTTTGAAAACTACATGTTTTCTAATAAGCTTGGACTTGAAGTCGCAGTGGAAGGTTGGTTTTGTGATGCATATTTCCTCCAGGAGGCAATTCTTGATCCTGATGATTATCTTTTGGATTACCGATTGGAGCGGATCGAAGCGGTAAACGACTGCCTCTATGCGGTCAGCTTCTGGGCAAAATCAAAGAAAGATGTGCTGCGTGACGGTGATGTTTATCACCTCGTGCATAACTTTATTGCCTATATTGATGACAATTGGCGCTATCTGAACGGGGTCGCACATATTCCGGACGACTTGAGAGAGAACCTGGATGAAGCACAGTATACCTCGGAACCATCGGGAGTTATTTTTCCGGAAGCAGTGAATCGCTATGAAGCAGAGCCGGAAGGTATCCCGAAAGAAGTAACTCAGCTTCTTGAGGACTTTATGTGCGCATATATGCTTGGCACAGAGTATTCTATAGCATATATGCATTTTGAAGACGAGTTTATGCAGCAGGCATATCTCAGCAGCCATAGCCATCTGCTTGACTATCGTGTGGAAAGCATTGAGCAGATAAACGAAAATCTCTTTGCGTTCACACTTTGGATGAAATCTCTCAATTCGGCGCTTTATCATGGGGACACATTCCAGAAGATATATAACTTCGCCTGCAGAATAGATGGAGAATGGTTCTATCTCAATGGGTTACAACACATCCCCCAGGGCCAGAGGGAAAACCTGGATGAAAGTCGATATACCTACGACGATCCCAGCATTGTCCCTTACGAGGATGTGATTGGGTCAATCGGCTGAAGTGATCACATCTTGCGGAAAAACCGTTGTCAGCGGTTTGCTCCTGTGGTAAACTTCCCTCTATAAGTGCATCGTGTCCGATGAGCAGAGGGAGGAACTACCCATGAGCATGATCGAAAAGGTATATGAAAAGGCGCGGCAGTATCCCCGGCGCATCGTTTTTCCCGAGGGGGACGAGAAGCGCACCCTTCTGGCGGCGGAAAAGCTGAAAAAAGAGGGGATCTGCATCCCCATCCTCCTGGGGAACGACGGAAAAATCAAAGCCGCCGCGGCGGAAGCCGGGGCGGATATCTCCGGCATCGAAACCGTGGACCCGGAAACCAGCCCCAAAAGGGAGGCCTATATCGACGCCCTGTATGACCTGCGGAAGGCCAAGGGCCTTACCCGGGAGGGGGCGGCGCAGCTGGCCCTGGATCCCATGTACTTCGGCATCCTCATGGTGAAGCTGGGGGACGGGGACGGTCTGGTCTCCGGGGCGGTGCACACCACCGGGGATATGCTCCGGCCCGCTCTGCAGATCATCAGGACGAAGCCGGGGATCCGCATCGTCTCCTCCAGCTTCCTCATGAACTGCCCCAACCCGAGTCTGGGGGAGGAAGGGCTGCTGGTGTACGCGGACTGCATCGTGAACCCCTGTCCCACGGCGGAGGAGCTGGCCCAGATCGCCGTCACCACCGCCGCCACCGCCCATGACCTCTGCGGCGTTCCGGAGCCCCGGGTGGCTCTCCTGAGCTTCTCCACCAAGGGGAGCGCGGAGCATGAGCTGGTGGACAAGGTGCGGGAGGCGGTGCGCATCGCCCACGAGCTTGCCCCCGACGTGCTCCTGGACGGGGAGCTGCAACCGGACGCAGCCCTGGTGCCGGAGGTGGGGGCCTCCAAGGCCCCGGGAAGCCCCGTGGCCGGGCGGGCCAACGTGCTCATCTTCCCGGATCTTCAGGCGGGAAACATCGCCTACAAGCTCACCCAGCGCATCGGCGGGGCGGAGGCCTACGCCGTGCTCCAGGGCCTGGCGAAGCCCTGCAACGACCTCAGCCGGGGCTGCTCGGTGCAGGATATCGTGAATACCGCCGCCCTCACCGCGGTGCAGGCCAGATAGATCGGATAAAACCCGAACAGGGAACATTCCCGCAGAAATGCGTACGGAATGTTCCCTGTTTTTGCCGTTGGGGGGATCCAGCAGTCGCCGCGGCGGCTGGAGACGGTGAACCGGGCCAGGGTCCAGATAAGCGCCCTGAACAGAAATGGAGCTTTGCCAGCAGCGCCGTCGGAGGCGGCGGACTCACGTTACACACCCGCTTGTTCTCCGCCGCGTCAGTATCCCCTTCGCTTCAGCGCCCGCCGCACCGGGGTGCAGGGGCGGAGCCCCGCCGCGCTCTTTTCCCGGTTTCTCTCGCGTCAGAGAAACCGGGCCGCCGGAGGCAAACCTCTGTCGGAGAGGAAGACTTCTTGCTTTTTCGAAGGCCGCTCCTTGCGCAGAGAGTGACTGCCTGTTTCGTCGAGAGCCGCTCGCCGCGGGGCGTGACTTTCCCGGTGCGGGGAAAGTCACCAAAGGCGCACCGGGAGGACCTTCCGAATGGTCCTCCTGGACCTCCCCTCCCGGCCAAGGGGGGCCGTTTGCCCCCCATTGGATCCCCCCGGATATGTCAGCTGGTCCCGTTGCTTCGCGCAGAACTCCCGTTTCCCGGCCCTTCCGCAAACCGGAAAACGCAGCCTGCAGGAATCCGCGACGACGCGGATCACCGGGTGCGATCCCTGTGGATTCAGATCCACCATTCCGGGGTCAGCTCCCCCAGGGTGACCGTCCTTCCCGTTTCATAGTCCAGCATGATCTCGATGCCCGGATACGTCTCCGGCATCAGCTGGACCATCAGCTCCCGGCAGGCGCCGCAGGGGGCTCCCGTCCGGCCGTCCGGCATGACGGCCAGCACCTTGACGATCTCCTGCTCTCCGTTGGTGAGCATCTGAAAGATGGCGCTGCGCTCCGCGCAGATCCCCAGGGTGGAGCAGGTATCCACGCAGACGCCGGTATAGACTTTTCCGGAGGCGGACAGGATCGCCGCCGCGACGCCGCCGGCCTCCACGTATTGGGAGATCCTTCTGCCGTTCTGCACTTTCTTCGCCGCGGCGAACAGCCGGTCCCACTCCCGCCTGTCCCGTGCCGTCATGCTTCCTCTCCCATCAGCCAGTCCACAGCCTCCCCGGCGTCCAGATCCAGGGGGTATGCCCGGTTCCCCAGATCCTCCGGCACCTGGGGGTAGCCCTTGTACCCCACTCCGTCCTTATAGCCCCGGTTCACCCGGAACAGGGTCGCCCGGGGAATGAGGCGGCAGAAGCGCTCGAAGGGCCAGCGGATGACCCCGGGGGTATTGAAGCCCACCCCCAGCTCCAGGATGCACAGGCGCAGGTCCCCGGAGGAATTCACGAAGTCCGCATAGCGATGAAACCCCTCCTCATGGTTCTCCGGCCGGAAACCGATCTCCGCATATTCCCCGCAGTACGGGCACCGGGGGATGAATTCCTCCGGGCACTCGAAGGTCTCATGGTCGATATGGGCCTTCACCTCCCGCAGGGCGGGAAGGCTCTCCCAGGTATGCTTGGAGCAGCGCCTGGAGCAGGCCAGCACATCGTAGTTCCCCTGGTACTCGAAGACCCGGTCCATATCGAAGCCGGCGCGCATGAACTGCCGGTCCGCGTTGGAGGTCACCACAAACCAGTCCTTCCCCTCCAGCAGCTTCAGGAGCTTCCCGTACAGGGGCAGGGACGGCACCGTCTCCCGCACATAGCAGATATGGGTGGCCCAGTAGGCCCATTTCCGGCCCGGGGTCCAGTCGGAATCCCGCATGCCCACCAGCTCATACTGGCAGCGATAGCCCAGGCGGTACATTTCCGGGAAATGGAGGATAAATGCCCCCTCATCCAGATAGCTCAGTCCGGCGGAGGCGCTGAGACCCGCTCCCGCCCCGATCAGCACCCGGTCCGCCTCAGCCAGCTCCGTCTTCAGTCGGCGGAGCACCGCAAGCGTTTGTTCGTCCACGTTTGTTCCTCCCGGTGTTTTTCTCCCAGTATACCCCGCCGAAGCCCGTCGCACAAGGGTTTCCCTGAGCTTGCGCGGTATGATGCTCCATGGTATACTGAGGAAAACCTGACGAGGAGGGATCGCCATGTTTCGGGAAATGCGCAGAGCCGGCCAGGCCCTGAGCCGGGAGGAATGCATCTGGCTGCTCAGAGAGGAGACCCGGGGGGTGCTGAGTCTCCTGGGGGACGAGGGATACCCCTACGGCGTACCCCTGAACCATTATTATGACCCGGAGGACGGGGCGCTGTACTTTCATGGGGGACTGACCGGCCATCGGGTGGACGCCTTCCGCCGCTGCGGAAAGGCCTCCTTCTGCGTCTATGACCGGGGCGTCTCCCGGGAGGGGGAATGGGCAAAGACCGTGAAGAGCGTCATCGTCTTCGGCCGTCTGGCGGAGGTGGAGGACCGGGAAGAGGTCCTGCGGATCTGCCGCCTCCTCAGCCTGAAGTTCACCCGGGATGAGGCGTATATCCGCCGGGAGCTGGGGCAGGCCGGTCCCCGAACCCTGCTGCTGCGGCTGACGCCGGAGCATATGACGGGAAAAACCGTATTGGAGGCATAAGGGGTAAATCCCGGGCATTTGACATATTTCCGGATAAAAAACCACTTGACTTGTACAGGAACAGCTGATATTTTAATTTTACATAATAAAGCAAAATATGTACAAGGAGGTTTTTTATGGCCAGACCAAGAAAAATCGTGGATCCCGATAAGCCCCTCACGCCGATCCAGGAGATCGATCGGAAAATCCAGTATCACGAAAGCTGCATCGCCAAGCTGAAAGCCCGGAAGGCGAAGCTCAATCAGCCCAGCCGGAAGCAGATCACCGCGCTGCTTTCCAAGGTTGAGGGTATGACCATGGAGGAGATCGCCGATAAGCTGGGCGTGAAGCTCTGAATCATAGAACGAAACCCCTGTCCCGGCGTCCGCTTCCGCGGGCGCCGGTTTTCCATGGGCATATCCCGCCGCGGCCGCGCACATCCTTGAAATGCCCCGCCCGCTATGGTATAAATAGAGCAGAGATTTCATGAAAATAGGAGAGGCGACCGCATGAAAAAGTTTCTCAGCTTCCTTCTGGTCCCGGTCCTGATCGCAGGCCTTCTCTCCGCCGGCGCAATGGCGGCGGATGCGGCGGTGATGCTTTCCCGGCAGAAGCTCCGGGCGGACGGAAAGACCATCGCCTGCGAAAAATACAATATCGACGGCTCCAACTACTTCAAGCTCCGGGACGTCGCCTATCTGGTGAACGGCACCGGCAGCCAGTTTTCCGTGGGCTATGACGAGGCCCGGAAAACCGTCTCCATCGTCACCGGGGAGGCGTATACCCCCGACGGCAGCGAGATGGACCTGAGCGGGGGGGACAAGTCCGCCACCGCCAAGCCCGGCACCCAGACCATCCTGGTGGACGGGGACCCGCGCAGCGACCTGAGGGTATACAACATCGGCGGCAACAACTACTTCAGGCTCCGGGATCTGGGCGCGGCCCTGGGCTTCCATGTGGATTATGACGAACCCTCCAACACCGCCGTCATCCTCAGCAAGCGGGCCGCCGAACCGGCGGACTGGCTTACCGTGGAGCGGATCACCAAAAGCAACGACGGGGGAGATTCCCGCAGCGTCACCGTTTACAATGCGGAAGGCCGCGTCATCTCCTATCGCTGGGAAACCGAGTATTCCACGGAGGAGACCGTCACCCTTTACGATGAGCTGGGCCGGGAGACGGAATCGAACACCGTGACCATCTGGAAGGACGGCGAGGGCGGCGAGGAGCTCCTGCGCAGCAAAACCGTCAAGGAATACGATATCTGGGGCAACCTGGCGCGGGAGGCCCGCGAGGAAACCGGGGACGTCATTACCGAGTATATCTACACCTACGACGAAAACGGCAACGAGCTGTCCTACATCTACCGCACCAACGCCGGGGAGAGCCGCACGGCTTACCGCTATGACGGGAACGGATTCCTTTCCCGTGTGGAATCGACCTATATGGACGGCTCCGTGTACATCACCGAGTATATCCGGGATGGGGAGGGCCGGACGCTGAAGGAAACCACCGGCAATGACGCCGGCGTGCTCTCCTACACCCAGACCTTCACCTACGACGAAAACGGCAACACCCTGAAGAACGTGTACACCTCCGGCAGCGGAAGCGTGATGACCTACACCTACACCTATGACGGCAGGGGAAACCTCACCCACGAAGAGACGGATTCGCCATACGGCAATTCCGTCACGGACTATGTATATGACAAGGGCGGCCGGATGGTCCGGATGGAGCGGAAGGACGACGAGGGCGGCTCGCTGGGCCTGTACCGGTACGACGACGAGGGAAGGCAGATCCGGAGCGAATACACCACCGGGTACGGCTACCGGGACGTGACCGAGAGCTTCTATGACGGCAGCGGACGCCTGGTGAAGGAGACCGAGGACGACGACGGCACCATGACCGTATCGGAGTATACCTATGACGAGGCGGCCCAAAAGATGACCGTCGTCACCACCATCGCCTATCCCCTTCCCGAGAGCATGAGCATCAGCGGCGGGGAGACGACCCTGGCCGTGGGGGAAAGCGGCTACCTGTACGCCTCCTTTGAGCCCTACAACGCGATCTATGAGCATGTCGACTGGACCTCCGGCGATCCCTCGGTGGTCACGGTGGACGAGGACGGCTATATCAGGGCCGTCGCCCCGGGGAAGGCGGTGATCACCGCCGTTTCCGAGAGCGGGCTCACCGCCTCCTGCGACGTTACCGTGGCGGAGCGCAGTCTCACCTTCACCGCGGAGCCCGAAAGCCTGACGGTCAGGAATCGTTTTACCAAATCCATCCTGTGCCGGGTGCAGGCGGTGGGGTATTCCAACTATTGGCTCAATTACCGGAATTACGGCAGCGACATCATTACGGTAAGCTGGGACGAGGACTGGACCGAGAACGGAACGGTCACCAACCTGTACGTCACAGGCAGCGGCGTCGGCCAGGCCACGGTGGAGATCTTCATCACCGGCGAGAAGGACGGGGAGCCCGTGGGCGAATCGATCTTCGTCACCGTGACGGTAACGGACTGAATACCATTCTGCACGGGGGGCGGTCTGCGCCGTCCCCCGTCGTGACAGAAAAGGAGAAACGATCATGTATCAGAATGCGCCGATTTCGGAACGGGTCCAAAGGATCCGGGCCATGTACCGGGGAAAGAAGCCCCGGATCGACATCACCCGCTACCGGCTGGTGACGGAGTTCTATATGGAGAACCCCCATCTGCCGGGGATCCTGAAGCGGGCCATGAACCTGCGGAACCTGTTCGAGAACATGCCCACCCCCGTGCGGGACCATGAGCTGATCGTGGGGCACCCCGGGGAGGAGTTCCGCTGCTCCGCCCTGTACCCGGAGTATTCCTTCTCCTGGTTCCTGGACGAGATCGACACCTTCCCCACCCGCTCCACGGACCCCTACGAGCTGAGGCCGGAGGACCGGGAGTATATCCTGAAGACCGGGGATTTCTGGCGGAAGAACTGCGTCAGCGCCGCCATCGACGCCGTGTATCCCGAGGAGTATATGCAGGAAGTCATGGGCAACGGGGTCCTGAACTTCCGCCCCAGCGGCAACTGCCAGCACCCCATCGGCCACTTTGTGGGCAATTTCTGGACCGTGGTGGACAAGGGCCTGGGGGCCGTGGCCCAGGAGGCGAAGGAGAAGCGCCGGGCCATGGCGGAAGCGGGCTTCCAGGGGGACGACGCCCGGAAATATGAGTTCTACCGGGCGGTGCAGCTGGTCACCGAGGGGCTCATCCTATACACCAAGCGCTACGGCGAGGAATGCCTCCGTCAGGCGGAGATCTGCCCGGATCCCCAGCGGCAGGCGGAGCTCATGGACATGGCGGACCGGCTGATGCGGATCATCGACAAGCCCTGTGAGAGCTACCATGACGCCCTCCAGGCCTGCTTCCTGTATCAGCTGGGCATCCTGCTGGACTCCCAGCCCCACGGCATCAGCTACGGCCGCCTGGACCAGTACTGCGGCAAGTACCTGGAAAAGGACCTGGCGGAGGGACGGCTCACCCGGGAGCAGGCCCAGGAGCTGACGGACATGTTCATCCTGAAGATCGCGGAGCTGAACAAGGCCTGGTCCGAGCGGGCCACCCGCAGCAGCCCCGGCTATACCTCCGGCCAGCTCATCACCCTGGGGGGTACGGACAAGGCGGGCAGCGACGTCACCAACGACGTGACCTATATGGTCCTCCAGGCCTCCGCCCGGCTGAAGCTCCATAATCCGCCCCTGGCCCTGCGGCTCCATGAGGGCACCCCGGAGGCCCTGTGGGAGGCGGGGATCGAGACCACCAAGCAGGTGGGCGGCGTCCCCTGCTTCGAATGGGACGAGGTGGCGGAGAAGAGCCTCATGCGCCGGGGCATCCCCCTGGAGGAGGCCCGGAACTACTGCCTGATCGGCTGCGTGGAGCCCTGCGTCTGCGGCAGCGACTTCGCCAACTCCGGCGGCGACGGGGCCAACAGCTACACCATCCTCCCGGCGGCCCTGTGGTGCGCCATCAATAACGGGGTGAATCCCTACCATGCCCCGGGCACCCCGGAGCCGGGGCGCACCGGCCCCGCCACAGGCTACCTCTATGAGATGAACAGCATGGAGGAGGTGCTGGAGGCCTACCGGAAGCAGATCGACTTCTTCACCAAATGGGAAGTGACCATGGTGAACTGCTATGAGTTCCTCTATGCCGAGCGCATGCCCCTCCCCCTGGTCTCCGCCACGGTGGAGGGCTGCATGGAGAGCGGCCTGGACGTGCTCTGGGGCGGCTCCAAATACACCAACACCGGCAACTCCAGCATCGGCCACGGCAATGTGGCGGACAGCCTGAACATCATCGACCAGGTGTGCTTCCGGGATAAGCTCGCCACCACCCGGGAGCTGTATGACGCCCTGATGCACAACTGGGAGGGCTACGAGGAGCTGCGCCAGATCATTCAGGGACGTTGCAGCCACTTCGGGAACAACGACCCGGAGGCGGACAAGTATCTGAAGTTCACCGCCGATACCTATGTGGAGGGCATCACCCGGGGCGTCAGTCCCCGGGGGAACCATTGGACCGCGGGCTGCTGGCCCGTGACCCTGAACGTGGTCTACGGCGGCATGGTGTGGGCCACTCCCGATGGGCGGAAGGCGGGGGATCCCCTTTCCGACGGCATCTCCCCGGTGCAGTCCATGGATAAGGAGGGCCCCTTCTCCACCATCAACTCCATCCTGAAATTCGACCAGAGCACCTATTCCAACGGCACCCTCTGCAACATGAAGTTCCACCCCACCGCCCTCCAGGGGGAGGCGGGGGACCGGAAGCTCCGGGCGGTGATGGAGACCTACTTCAAGGGCGGCGGCATGGAGCTGCAGCTGAATATCGTCTCCGCGGATACCCTGCGCTCCGCCCAGGAGAACCCCACGGAATACCAGGACCTGGTGGTCCGGGTGGCGGGCTTCTCCGCCTACTTCGTGGAGGTATACAAGGCCGCCCAGGACGACCTGATCCGCAGGACGGAAATGAGCATCTGAGAAAAACGAACCACGGGAGTCGCCGATTTTGGGGGCTCCCGATTTTTCTGTCACTTTTTCCCGGGAAATCCGTCTATACAGACAGATCGGCCGGGCTCGGAAAACCGGAAAAGCTGACCTGCGGCCATCGCAGGTCAGCCGATTTCTTTTTCTTTTGTCAAAACGGTGTAATCCGGACGCCGCGGATCCGGTGTATAAGGGTGAAAGGCCTTGAAGCGAAGAAGGAAGGGGGGCGCCCGAATGGAGGACAGCCGGATCATTGACTTGTATTGGGCCCGTTCCGAGGAAGCCCTGTCGGAGACCGCCAGGAAATACGGCAGATACTGTCACTCCATAGCCAGGAACATCCTGAATAACGACGAGGACGCGGAGGAATGCGTGAGCGACGCCTATCTGCGGGCCTGGAACGCCATACCCCCCGCGCGTCCGGCCCGGCTGCAGACCTGGCTCGGCAGGATCGTCCGAAATCTCTCCCTCAACAAAAGGGAAAAAGCGCTGGCGGAGAAGCGCGGGGCCGGGCAGCTCCCCCTGATCCTGGATGAGCTGGCAGAGTGCATCCCGGACGGTCCGGACGGGGAGGCCCTCACGGAGTCCATCCTGATCCGGGACGTGCTGGACCGGTTTCTGGAGGCGCTGCCTCCGGAAGCCAGAAGAATCTTCGTCCGCAGGTATTGGTACCTCTCCTCCCTGAGGGAGATCGCAGAGGAATACGGGATATCCGAGGGGAGCGCGGCCGTTTCCCTTCTGCGGACCAGAATGAAGCTGAAATCCGTATTGGAGAAGGAGGGGATCCATCTATGAAGAATGAACGTCTGCTGAACGAGATTGGGGAGATCGCCGATCGCTATATCGCCGAGGCTGCGCCGGGGGCAAGGAAGGCCCCAGGGCCCCGGTGGATCAAATGGGCTGCCGCCGCGGCCTGCCTGTGTCTTGTGGGATTCGGCATTTTTGCCGCCGTCCGCGGCGGAAGCCCCTCCGGCGGCATCGAGCTGCTTTCTCCCCCGGCGTCGGCCGGGGCTTACCGGTTCGTGCTGATCAACGAGTCCTTGGGGGACGAGCGGTGGGATCCCGCCCACGTCCGGCTGATCTCCGCAGAGCAGGGGGTCTGCCTGCCGGGTTGGCAGGAAGCCCCCAACGGAGCCGGGACGCAGGAGGTCGCCGTTTATGTCGCCCCCCGGGAGGAGCCGGGGACAGCGCCCGGCGAAATGACCCTCGAAGAGGCTGAGGAGTATGCCTATCTGGACCTGGATTCCGCGTCGGAAGAGATGAAGGAGAAGATCCTGGAGGCCCGCAAGGTCATCATCTTCCATTCCCGGTGGGTGGCGGACGGGTACTCCGGCTGCATCCGGGATGTGGAAACCGGAGAGACTATTGAAACCCTTCCCACCTTTTCGGAGCTGTTTCCCGGCTGGGCGCTGCCGGTATACGATACGGCGGCGGAGCAGATCACGGAGGATGGCCTGGGCGCCGATTGTCTGTACGGGCTGGAGGCGACGGTCCTTCGGATTAACGGCGCCGAGCTGGTCTGCTCCTCCCGGGAGCCCATGAACCGGTTCGGGGCGGACCAGCCCATCACCGTTTTTCCCCCGGAGGACGGCCTGCCGGAGCTGAAGGCCGGGGATACGATCTTCATCTCCTATTACGGAAGGGACTGCAGCGTATCCGGCGGCGCCATTCGGGCCGACGCCATAGAAATCCGATAGACCGCCCCGGGGAAGGCCGGTCCGGCCTGCCGCCGTCTGCGGCCCGGATCACGGCTGATCCTTCTCCCGGAGAAGCAGGGCCGCATTGACGACGACGAAGACAGAGCCGCAATTATGCCACAGGGCCCCCGTCACCGGGTTCAGGACTCCGACCGCGGACAGCACAACGGCGGTGAGATTGATGATCAGCGAGGCGAGAATATTGATATGGACCTTTTTCATGACCTTCTGCATCAGGCCGAAGAGGTAGGGAAGCCGTTTGATCTCGTCGCTCACCAGCACCGCGTCCGCTGATTCGATGGCAATATCCGAGCCGATGCCCCCCATGGCAACGCCCGCGTCGGCGCTCGTCAGGGCCAGGGCGTCGTTTACCCCGTCTCCGATCATGCAGATCGGCTCCGCTCCTCCCGCATACGCCTGAATGACGTTCATCTTCTCTTCGGGGAGAAGATTTGCCCGCATATCGGTGATGCCGAGATCCCCGGCAATGGTCCTCGCCGCGTGTTCATTATCCCCCGTGAGCAGCATCGGGGTTATGCCCACCGCCTTGAGCCTGTCCAGCGTCGCCCTGGCCTCCGGGCGCAGGGTGTCGCGCAGTGAGATGAAGCCGATGAGCGCGTTATCCGCGGCAACATAGACGATGGTGGACCCCTTATCCAGCTCCCCTCTGCCGGCCTCTTCGGCTTCGGAGACGTCGATCCCCTGGGAACGCATGAAATCCGCTTTTCCGGCGGCGATGAGCCGTCCGTCCACAACAGAGGAGACGCCCTGCCCCGCCATCAGGCGGAAATCCCGGGCCTCCTCTGCTTTTCCCCCGGTCTTTTCATAAAACGCCCATATGGCTTTTCCCAGGGGATGCTCGGATTTCTGTTCCGTCAGGGCGGCCAGGCGCAGGACCTCCCCGTCGGAATACCGGTCCGAAAGGCTGACGGCGGCGGCCACCTGGGGTTCTCCCCGGGTAAGCGTTCCGGTTTTGTCAAAGGCGACCCTGCGGATCCGGGAAAGGCGCTCGAGGGCGTCTCCCGAGCGGACGATGATCCCGTACTTCGCCGCGTTGCCGATCCCCGCAAGCACCGCCGTCGGCGTGGCCAGGATGAACGCGCAGGGGCAGAATACCACAAGGACCGTCACCGCTCTCATGAACTTCCCCGTAATGATCCAGGTGAGCACGGCGCAGGAGAGGGCGATCACCACCAGCCAGGTCGCCCACCGGTCCGCCGCCGTTACGATGGGCGCCTTGTTCTCTTCCGCTTCCTCCGCCAGGCGGACCATCCGCTGAAGGGCGCTGTCCCTGCTGACGGCGTCCGCCCGCATCAGGAACGTGCCGTATTGATTGACCGTTCCGCTGAAAACCGTATCCCCGGCCTTCTTGTCCACCGGAAGGCTCTCCCCCGTCATGACGGACTGGTCGATGGAGGTCTCCCCTTCGAGGATCGTCCCGTCCACGGGGATGATTTCCCCGGCGAGGACGCTGAGCATATCCCCCGCCCTGACCTGCTCCGCCGGGATCTCCGCCGCTGCGCCGTCCCGGAGCACCCGGGCGGTCTGGGGCGTCATGCCGATCAGCTTTTCGATCCCCTCCCGGGCCTTTCCGGAGGTATAATCCTCAAGCAGAGAGCCGATCTGCATGATCAGCGCGACCTCTCCCGCGGCAAAGAATTCTCCTGTGGCCGCCGAGGCGATGAGCGCCAGGGAGACCAGCAGGTCCGCCTTGATATCCCGCTCAAAGACGACCCCCTTGAATGCGCCTACAAGGATCGGGATCCCGCACAGGACGATGGCTATCCAGGCAGCATCAAAGGGAAGAATGCCGCGCAGTACGCCGGTAATGCTGAGGATCAGGGAGACGGCAGAGGCTGCCGCGCACACCAGGGTCTCTTTCGGTTCGTTCTCCAGCCAGTTTTTGATCATATATCCTCCTTGACATCTGGGACCTGTCTGCGTATACTGTATCCGTTACAGAACATACTGTTCGGTTTTAGTATAGAAAAAACCCGCCGGGCTGACAAGAAGCAGAACCGGCAGATCGTTCGCTACAGGACAGAACCGCAAAAATGTTCAGGAGTCGGAAGCATGGACCGCAGACAACGCAAGACCCGGGAGGCTGTATTCGGCGCATTCACAAAGCTTTTGAAAAGCGAGCCCTATTCGAAGATCACCGTTCAGGAGATCATCGATCTGGCCGATATCGGGCGGACCACCTTCTATGCGCATTTTGAAACCAAGGACGACCTGCTCAGCGCCCTCTGCGCCGAGATCTTCGACCATGTCTTCTCGGAGGATCTGAAGAAGGAGAAGACGCATGACTTCTCGGCTCACCATGATACCCGGACGCTGGTCACCCATGTCCTCTATCATCTCCAGGAACACATGGACTATCTTCCCGGCCTTCTGACGGGGGAGAGCGGAGAGGTCTTCATGTTTTTCTTCAAGCAGCATCTGCGGGATCTTTTCTGCGCCATCGTTCCCGAATCCGCTTACCATGCCCCCTATGACTATGTGCTCAGCCATATGATCGGGGATTTCGCGGAAACCGTGCGCTGGTGGACCGCAAACAGGCAGTATTCCCCGGAGGAGATCAGCGCCTTCTTCTTTGAAACGACCACGGCCCTGATGCCCTGAAGCCCATGGCGCCGGAGCGGGCAGACCCGCTCCGTTTCCGCTTTGTCACTTGACTCCCTGCGGTTAGCCGTGGTAAACTATCGGGGAACACGGACGGATCACCGGAATGGAGTGCAAGTCTCCGCGAGTCGGTCACTGTGAAGCTGCCCCGGCAGATAAGTCAGGTACGGCCCGTTCCGTGGGTATGGTTCTCTGCCGAAACCGGAGCGACCGCCGCAGGAGCGTGATGGGCGTACCCGGTATGGGTGCGTCCTTGTGCGCGTCTCATGGCTTCCGCCCGGCGGGGAGAAGGGGGAACGGACATGAGAAAGTGCATGGACGCGGACAATCTCCACCGCCGGCTGGCCAAGATCCTGGGCCAGGTCCAGGCCATCGACCGGATGATCGACGAGGACATTCCCTGCGAGGATATCCTCTCCCAGCTCAACGCCGCCAAAAGCGCCCTGAACAAGGCGGGCCAGGTGGTACTGGAGGGGCACATCCGCCACTGCGTCCGGGACGCCGTCAAGCAGGGGGACGAGGCGGCCCTGGAGAACTTCACGAAGGCAATTGAGCGTTTCGCCAATATGCAATAAGAGAGAGAAAGAGCAGAGGAGGACCCGGCGGAGAAGATTCCGCCGGGTCCTTCCATCGGCAGACAAAATACCTGAAGCCTCGCAGAGTTCGCGCCCGCAGGCGCGAATAAGTTCAATCATCATGGGGCGGAATTTATTTCTGCCCTATGATTCTGCACACGGAGCGCACTGTACGAGCGCAGCGAGTGCGGGGAGCGGAGTGCAGCCTGCTCAAATCGGAGCCCAGCGGAGCGGGTCCGATTTGAAGCATGTCGGCTTTGTCGACATGCTGAGGACCCGGCGGAGAAGATTCCGCCGGGTCCTTCCGTATATAAGGGGCTCAGCCCCGGAAAAACTCCGCCAGCAGCTCCGGCAGCGCAGACAGGGCCTGCAGCACCCGGTCCGGCGCTTCCGCCTTCCCGAAGCCGTAAGCCGCATGGAAGAAGGGGATCCCCGCCTCCCGGGCGGCAGCTTCGTCCCCGGAGGTATCCCCCACGTACACCGCCCGGTCCAGGTTTTCCCGGCCGCAGAGGAGGCGGATATTGCCCCCCTTGCTCAGGCCGGTGCTGTGGTCCAGGAAGCCGTCGAACAGGTCCCGGAACCCGTGGGCGTCCAGGAAGGTGTCGATATACCCCTCCTGGCAGTTGCTGACGATATAGAGCTTCCAGGCGGGCTTCAGGGCCTCCAGGGTCTCCCGCAGCCGGGGGTACAGGATGCCGCCGTAAGCCGCCAGGTCGATCAGCTCCTCCCGGCAGCAGGCGTCGATGGCCTCCAGCCCCCGCTCCGGCGTTTCCTCCGGCAGCAGGGCGGCGGCGAATTCCTCCGCCGTCTTTCCCATGAGGGCCCGGAGCTGCGGCGTCGTCACCTCCACGCCGTATTCCCCCAGCACCCGGTTCCAGGCGGGGGTGAGCCGTTCCACGCTGTCCCACAAAGTGCCGTCCAGATCAAACAAAACGCCGCTGTTCATGCGCAGACTTCTTCCCTTCTCAGATATCCGTGAGCATATGGTAGGCGGTTTCTGTCGCCTGCCAGATGGTGGCGGGACTGTCGCAGTCCCCCAGCTGGATGAATTCCGGGGCGCAGAAGCGGAGACCGTCCGCCTCCTCCCGCCGAGGCTTCCGCCCCAGGGCGATGGCCACCGTATCCCCGGGAAGGAAAAGCTCCCCTTCCGGTCCCACCGCCTTGACCCCCTCGGGGGTGATCTCCGTTACCCTGGTCCTCAGCCGGGGGCTGATCCCCAGGCGCTTCAGCTGGAGCTGGATGCTGGAGCCCTGGAGGATATTGCTGCCGGCGTTCAGCATGGGAGCCATTTCCAGGATCTCCACCTCATGCCCCAGGTCCCCCAGGTAGACGGCGAGCTCGCAGCCCACCAGGCCGCCCCCCAGGATGACCACCCGCTTCCCCGCCTTTTCCGGGGCGGGGTACAGGTCCTCCGCCAGGATCGCGTTCTCCCCCCGGATCCCCGGGATGGGGGGCAGGGCCGCGTCCGCCCCCAGGGCGGCCACGATCACATCCGGCTCCAGGCTTTTTGCCAGCTCCGGGGTGAGGGGGGTATTCAGCCGGAGCTCGACGCCCGCCTTCTCCAGCCGCCGGGCCTGAAGGGCCAGGTACTGGCCCAGATGCTTCTTGAAGGGGACCTTCTCCTCGCACAGGAGGACGCCCCCCAGCCTATCCGTTTTCTCGAAGAGGGTGACCTTATGCCCCCGCTTCGCCGCGGTGAGGGCCGCCTGCATGCCCCCCACGCCGCCCCCGGCCACCAGCACGGTCTTGCTCTCCGCGGGGGGCGGGGCAAACTTCGTCTCATGCTCGCTGCCGATCTCCGGGTTCAGGGCGCAGGCGAAGAGACCCCGCATGATGAGGCTGGAGAAGCAGGTGAAGCAGCGCATGCAGTGGGTGAT
>JBGUZS010000118.1:0-6964 GCA_045223835.1 Oscillospiraceae bacterium
CGTCCCGTAGCGGCTGTTTCGTCCGGTCTCATCTGACAACAGGAAAAAGTCCGTAAAGGTATTCTGTTCCGGCACAGGCTGTTCCTCGACCGTGAGAACTCCCTCGTATTGATCCCGGGCCTCCCGGTACTCCCGGTCCGCCACGCAGTATTCTGCGAGGTTATACAGGAAGAGAAAAGCTGCCGCAGCCAAAAGCAGCAGGGTGAGCAGAGTCTTTAGTGGGCTTCGGATCAGACTTAGCAAATGGGTCCTTAGCTTCATTTCAGTTTCCTCCCTTCGTTTGTCCGGTGTAGACCGATTCAATGATCCGCTCCATTGCCCCGGCTGTTATGTTGCTGCTTATAGAGGTAAAGTAGTTTTCCGTATACCATACTACAGTGATGGATTCATCGTTGGAAAAAATATAGTGGGCCGGTTTTCCCGGTTGATTTTTCTCCTGAAGCCACTTTCCTTGGGGATATATGGCCGTGTTCGCGGCGGAAATAGGCGTGATCGTGATGGAGACATATCGATCAGCCTTGGTATATAGTTCATAGAGGAGCAAAGGATCTTTGCTGATAAGTGTCTCCGTTAGGATATAATTTGAAGGCAGCCAGGCTGGGTATACCGGATCATCAATTCCAAGGTCCTGAAGGGCTTCTTTTATGGGCCCCGGCGATCCGGAGCCCGTTTGGGCATAGCGTTCAGGATTGTCGCTCCAGCCTCGAATCCAAGTCACCAGCCCCAGGGAGTCCGCCGCCAGGGCCGCCCCGGCCAGGAGGACCACGATCACCGCGGCGATGAGGACTTTCCGCAGCAAGGCAGAAACGAGATGTGACCGCGCTGTTCTCGGCTGCGTCTTTTCCGGTCCTGCTTCATCCGAACCGAAGAACTCCGCCAGTTCTTCCCCGCGGCTCTCCATAAACCGCTGCCAGGACTTCTCCGGGTCAAACCGGTCATTCTCCGGCAGCTGTGGGTTTATCTCGGCTGCTGACTCCGGATGCAGAAAGGGCTCCAATTCTTCGGCTTTGTCCGTGAGAAAACGCGCCCAGGATTCTTCCGGGGTGAACAGGTATTCCACAGGCTTTTTCCGATCCAGCGCTTCCTGCATTGTCTCCAGCTCATCGGTCAGGTAATCGTCGATCAAATCCGTTTCAAAGAACGTTTCCCGAAACTCCCGCTGCAGTTCTTCGGGCGTCATATCGTCGTAGTTTTTTCCGCTGCGGTTCATTGCTGCTCCGGCCCTCCTTCCGTTGAAACGCTGTCTTTGGATCCCGGGATCTCCGGTCCGGGAGGTTTATCCTCCTCCTGCAGCGCGCTTCTCAGCCGTTCCTTTGCCCGTCTAATCCGCTTTTTGCATGCCTCCTCGCTGATTCCCAGTTCCTCAGCCAGATCCCTTTGCGGCCAGCCATCCAGATAAAACCGGATAAGCAGACGCAGCTCCTCGTCCCGAATCGCGCCCTGATACAGGGTTTCTATCTGAAGCGCATCGGAATCCCCTTCATCCTGAGCATGACCCAGGTCATCCTGCAGTTTCTTCTGCAGTTTGATGGCGTATCGCAGACTGCGGAGCTGATACCCGATCACGTATTTCAATGCCTGCCTGAGATATCCTCTGGGATTCCTGCTTTTCTTGATCTCGTCGATATGCCGGATCGCCATCATAAAGGCATCCTGTACGTAGTCCTCCGCCGCTTCCCGCCCGATACTCAGTTGACAGGCACAGACGAACAATGCCTGATAATGGTCTTTATACAGCCCATGGAAGAATTCTCGTTCTTCCGCATTCAATGGGCGTTCGCCGTTCTTCAGCATGTCTGCCTCTCCTCAACCGTTCTGTCCGGAAACAGGCGCCGGCCTGTTTCCCCCTCTGTCTTATATAATGCACGAACAGGCCTTCGGGGGACGGGGCCGTTTTCTTTTTTTCGTTTTCGGTACAAAAAGCGGGAAGCAGGCCCGTGACCCGCTTCCCGTATTCTTTTCCGTTTACCGCTTCGCTTTTGTATTCGCCAATATGACCATGGCCACCGCGGCGATGATCAGCAGGAGGATTCCGGTCTCTATCAGCGGTCTGACGCCGGTCAGCGTACCGATGAGGGCAAGCACCTCGCACCCGGCGAAAACAAACATCCCGTTGCGCATGATCCTCAGGAGCTTTGTCTCGTCGATCTTCTCTCTTTCCCTCTCCGACATGGTGTTGTACCCGGCGATGAGCTTCTGTCCCTTGCCCTTGGCAAAGAGAACGCCCATGACCAGGAACAGCAGGATCAGGATCCCGTAGACGATGCAGGCAGCGATCATGGAATTTCCTCCTTATTGTCCGATCTGTCGGTACTCCTCCCTATACCACTTTGGAACCGTAAGCCGGAATCCGTCGTAATCCGCAAAGGCGGTCCTGCAGCGGCGGACCATGCCGTCCATATCCTCCTGTCCGAATTTCTCCGCCCACTTGATGGAGTAGAGAGAGGCATGGGCGACGTACACCGCCAGGACGGTCCAGAAGCTCTCGGGAACCACGTCCCTGAAGTAGGCGTCGATCTGGCCGACGCAGTAGGGGACGCTAACCTCCCGTCCGAAGCTTTCCAGCTTATAGAATTCCTCCCAGGGATCGCCCGCCTCCCATCGGTTGAAGTCGATCACCCCGATGGAGCCCTCCGGGGTATAGATCAGATTCCCCGGGTGAAAGTCCCCATGGAGGTATACGGGCTTTTCCTGCCAGATCCTGTCGATATTCTCCTTGACATACCGCAGGGCGATCTCATCCCCGGGTATGCGCACGGCCGATTCCTCATACAGGGCCAGCTGCCGCAGCTTTTTGGCCTTTTTCGTCTCCCGGGGCACGTCCTCCGGGCTGAGAGGAATGGCGTGGATCCGGCAAAGAATCTCCCCGGCCTGCCGGCCCAGGGCATATTGCTTCTCTGCCGGAAGCTCCGGCAGCGCCTCCTCCAGATCGCGTCCCTCCACCCATTCCAGAAGCATATAGACGTCTCCGCTCCCGCGGCATATGCCGAATTCCACGGGGGCGGACAGCTTTATGCCTGTCCGGGCATATTTCGTGATGATCTCAAATTCCTTCCGTTTCGCTTCCCGCTTATCCGGATCGGAAAGCCGGAGAAGAAGGGTCTCGCCCGCCTCCGTTTCGACCCGGTACTTTCGATCCTCCGACCAGCCCTTCTCCACCGGGGCGACGGCTCTCCAGTCCCGGCTGGTTTCAATCCCGAAGACCATCTCCTACGCGTTTTCCTCCATCAGGGCCAACGCCCCGTACAGGACGCTGTCGTCCCCCAGGGCGGCGTTCTTCAGCTCCACGGTGCTGCGGATCTCCGGCATGCAGTACCTGTCCACCTCCCGGAGGATCTTCTCCAGGAACAGGTCCCCCACCGCCTCGATGACGCCGCCGCCATAAAGCACCAGATCCGGGCTGAAGATATTGATGAGGGAGCCCGTGGCCACCGCCAGGTAATGGCAGGAGCGGTCCACGGCTTCCCGGGCCACCTGATCCCCCGCCTGCAGGGCCTTCTTCAGCTTCTTGCTCTTGAATACCCCGGCCTGCGCCGCCTCCGCCAGGAGGCAGCCCCGGCCTCTGGCCGCCTGCTGCCGGATATAGGCGCTCATGCCCTGCTTGCTGGAGAAGGCCTCCAGGCAGCCCCGCTGGCCGCAGCCGCAGAGAGGGCCCTCCGGATCCAGGACCATATGGCCCATCTCCGCCGCCTTGAACCGGTTCCCCGTATACAGCTCCCCGTTCAGGATGAGACCGCCTCCCACCCCGGTGCCCACAAACAGGCCCACTACGTTCCGGTAGCCCCGGGCCGCGCCGTAGCGGTATTCCCCCAGGACCCCCAGGTTCACATCGTTGCCGATGAAGAAGGGCACCCCGAAGCGGCTTTCCATGGCGCTGCGGATATCGTAGTCCCGCCAGGGGAGGTTGGGAGTGAAAAGCACCACCCCGGCCTTCTGGTCGATGACCCCGGGGATGCTGGAGGCAATTGCGGCGATCTGCTCCAGGGGGATACCGGAGGCCTCCAGCATCTCCTCCACCACGCTGACGATCACCTGCTCCACGTTCTCCGCCTCGGCGCCCTGCTCCGTGGACTTCTTCTTCAGCCGATATATCACGTTCCGTTCCCGGTCAAAAATCGCCCCCAGGACCTTCGTCCCGCCGACGTCCAGACCGATGCGATAGGTCTCTGCCATTGCGGACCTCCTTTATTCTTTTCCATTCCCGGACAGGGTGCGGAATCCCCGGCGCAGCCGGTTCCAGAAGGGCTCCTGCTTCGCCGGCGGCTGCTTCCCGGGCTTGAAGCTCTCCGCCGCAGGCGGTTCCGGTTCCAGGGATACCCGATATTTGCTGAAATACTGATACAAAGCCTCCTGGGAAGAGGTCCCCGCGCCGCCTTCCTCCCGGATATACCGGCCGTCCGCCTGCATGGTGCGGGACTTCTCCCGGTCCCGGCGCAGGCACTCCAGCACCATGTTCACCTGCTCCCGGGTCTCGGGGGTGCGGACCTCCATAAAGGCCTCCACCCGGTGCTCCAGATTCCGGGTGAGCAGATCGCCGGAGCCGATGAACAGGCGTTCCTCCGCCCCTTCCCCGAAGCTGTAGATGCGGGAATGCTCCAGCCAGCGGCCCACCACGCTTTTGACGGTGATGTTCTCCGTCTGCCCGGGGATCCCCGGACGCAGACAGCAGATGCCCCGGACGAACAGCTCCACCCGCACCCCCGCCTGGGAGCAGCGGATGAGCTCCTGCATGATCTCCGGATTATTCAGGGAGTTGACCTTGATGGCCACCCGGCCGCCGCCGCCCTTCTCCCGCTCCCGCTCCAGCAGGTCCAGGACCCGGTCCTTGAAATGCAGGGGGGCGATCCAAAGGGTCTGGGCCGTCTCGGGAAGCCTTCCCGCGATCATGGCGGCAAAGGCGGCCTCTCCATCCTGCCCGGCGGCGGCGTCCGCCGTGATGAGGGACAGATCCGTATACTGCTCTCCCGTCACCTCATTGTAGTTCCCGGTACCCACCTGGGTGATATAGGTCAGGTTGCCTCCGTGCTCCCGGGTGATGACGCAGAGCTTGCTGTGGACCTTATGCAGAGGCAGGCCATAGATTACCCGGCAGCCGGCGTCCTCCAGCAGCTCGGAGTAGTCGATATTGTTCTGCTCATCGAAGCGGGCCCGGAGCTCCAGAAGGCACAGCACGTCCTTCCCCCGGTCCGCCGCGTAAGCCAGGGCCGCGGCGATCTTGCTGCTGGCGGACATGCGGTACAGCGTGATCTTGATGGAAATGACCTCCGGATCATCCGCCGCCTCGTAGATCAGGTCCACGAAGGGCAGCATGCTCTGGAAGGGATAGCTGAGGAGCAGATCATGCTTCTCGATATACCTGAAGTACTCCCCCTTCCTCAGGCCGATCTCCCGCACCGGCTTCCGCTCCGGATACCGCATGCCGGCGGAGCCGGAGATGCAGGAGCGGAAGGAGAGGTCGAAGGGTACGCTGACGTTGAACACCACCCGCTCCGGCACCCGGAGCTTTTTGATCAGCTGGACCCGGGCGGCCTCCGTGAGCTTGCCGAAAATCTGCACCCGTACGGGCTGCTCCCGCTTCCGTTTGGAGAGCATGGAGGATATCTTCATGCGCAGATCCTCGCTGCCCCCCGCGGCCATATCCGACAGGAACACATCCGCGTTCCGGGTGACCTTCACGACGGCGGACTGAAGGATCGTCTCCTTCTTCATCAGCAGCGGCAGGAAATGCCGCACCAGCTGGGCGGTGAGCACGATCTTCTGCCGCCCCTCGATCTCAAAGCTCTGGTAGGCGGGGATGCGGTGCAGCGGGATGACCGCCAGCTTGTTCTGCCCCAGGAAGGCGATGACATAGGCCTCCTCTCCCCAGAGGAAGGGCAGGCTCTGGTCCTGGGCGATCACCTTGGGGAAGAGCAGGTCCTTCAGGTCTCCGAAGAGCTTTTTGCTCATGAGCTCATCCACCTTGCTGATCTTCTTGAAGTCCAGCAGGTCGATCCCGTTTTCCCTGAGCTGCGCTTTTATGGCCTTCCAGACGCTCTCCTCCAGCACCTGCTGCTCCGCCGTCACCCGTAGGGCCTCCCGGATCTGCTCCTCCGGCAGGAGGCCGGAAAGCTCATCCCGCTTTTCCGGAGTCAGGATGACCCGGTGGGTGAGGATGCCGATGCGCACCCGATAGAATTCATCCAGGTTGGACTGATAGATGGACAGGAACTTCAGCCGCTCCAGCAGGGGCACGGAGCTGTCCGCCGCCTCCATCAGCACCCGCTCGTTGAAGGCAAGCCAGCTCAGCTCCCGGTTCAGGAAGCAGTTCTCTTCGGCTGCGCCCTTTTTCAGCTTTTCCGCCATATCTCTCTCCTACAGCTTCTCCCCGCAGGCCTTCTCCAACGCCGAAACGGTCAGGCGCAGGGTCTTGATCCGGGCATACTTCTTATCGTTGGATTCGATGATATGCCATGGGGCGGTCTCCGTGCTGGTCTTCTCCAGCATCTCATCGATGGCCTCCTCGTACTGGGGCCACTTCTCCCGGTTCCGCCAGTCCTCCTCCGTGAGCTTCCACTGCTTCTCCGGGGTGTTCTGCCGGACGTTGAAGCGCTCCAGCTGGGTATCCGGATCGATCTGGATCCAGAATTTCAGCACCACGGCGCCCCATTCCGTGAGCTGCCGCTCGAATTCGTTGATCTCATTGTAGGCCCGCTTCCAGTCCTTTTCGGTACAGAAGCCCTCCAGCCGTTCCACCATCACCCGGCCGTACCAAGTGCGGTCGAAGATGGCGATATGTCCGCTCCGGGGCAGCTGGGTCCAGAAGCGCCACAGGTACTGGCGATGCAGCTCATGGGGCTCGGGGGAGGCGATGGGGATCACGTCGAAGCCCCGGGGATCCAGGTTCCGGGCCAGGCGGCGGATGTTCCCGCCCTTGCCTGCGGCGTCCCAGCCCTCATAGCAGATCACCACAGGAATCCGCTTCCGG
>JBGUZS010000119.1:0-7736 GCA_045223835.1 Oscillospiraceae bacterium
CCTGGCGGACGAACAGGGAAATGTGGTATGCCTGGGGGAACGGGACTGCTCCGTGCAGCGGCGGCATCAGAAGCTGATCGAGGAATCCCCCTCCCCCGGCGTCAGTCCGGAGCAGCGGGCCGCCCTCATCCGGGGGGTGACGGAGGCGGTGAAGAAGCTCGGCTACACCGGCGCGGGCACCATGGAATTTCTCCTGGATAAGGCGGGCAGCTTCTGGTTCATGGAGATGAACGTACGCCTGCAGGTGGAGCACCCGGTGACGGAAATGCTCACCATGCTGGACCTGGTGAAATGGCAGATCCGCACTGCCGCGGGGGTACCCCTCCGCTTCGGACAGGAGCAGATCGTCATGGAGGGCAGCGCCATGGAATGCCGCATCAACGCCCTGGCCCCCGGCAGACTGGGCATGCTCCATGTGCCCGGCGGCCACTTTGTCCGTTTCGACACCTACCTGGTGCCGGGGGTTGAGGTCAGCCCGTACTATGACCCCCTGATCGGCAAGCTGATCGTCTACGCCCGCTCCCGGGAGGAGGCGGTGCGCAAGCTGAGGGCCGCCCTCTGCGAGCTGGTGATCGAAGGGATCCCCACCAACATAGAAGAACAGCTGCGCATCATCTCCGGAGAACCGTTCATGAGCGGCAGCTACGACCTGACCCTGATGGAGGGACGATAAAAATGCCCTTTCCGAAATTTCTCTTTCAGCCGAAAAACGAGCTGGAGCAGGGCGGCCGCAGCGCGGCCCCGGTGCAGAGCGACGAGCGGGAACCGGAAAAGACCTGTCCCAACTGCCATAAGGCCATTCCCCTGAGCCGCCTTTGGGCGAACCGGAACGTCTGCTCCTGCGGCTACCATTTCCGCATGGGGGTCAGGGCCCGCCTCCGCTACCTGACGGACAAGGGCAGCTTCACGGAGCTGTTCAATGATGTGGTCAGCGGCGACCCCCTGGGCTTCCCCGGCTATGCCGACAAGCTGGAGACCACCCGCATCTCCAGCCGGGAGGAGGAAGCGGTCCTCTGCGGCACGGCGCAGATCTGCGCCCAGCCCTGCTGTCTCTTCCTCATGGAGCCCTATTTCATGATGGGCAGCATGGGCTCCGCCGTGGGAGAGCGGATCACCCGCCTCTTTGAGTACGCCCTGGAGCATCGTCTCAGCGTGGTGGGCTTCACCGTCTCCGGCGGGGCCCGGATGCAGGAGGGGCTTTATTCCCTCATGCAGATGGCGAAGACCAGCGGCGCGGTGAAGCGCCATTCCGACGCCGGCCTCTTCTACCTCACCGTGCTGACGGATCCCACCACCGGCGGGGTCACCGCCAGCTTTGCCATGGAGGGGGACATTATCCTGGCCGAGCCGGGGGCTACGGTGGGCTTCGCCGGAGCCAGGGTCATTGAGCAGACCACCCGGAAAGCCCTGCCCAAGGGCTTCCAGACGGCAGAATTCCTGCTGGAGCACGGCTTTGTGGACGCCATCGTGCCCAGAAGCGGGCAGCGGGCGCTGATCGCCCGTCTTCTGGAGATGCATGCTGCGGAGGGAGGGGAAAGCGCATGAGCCGCAGCGCCTATGAAACGGTGAGGCTGGCCCGCTCCAACCGGCGGCCCACCGGCCTGGATTTCATCCAGGGGGTTTTCACGGATTTCTTCGAGCTGCACGGAGACCGCCGCTACGGGGACGATGCCGCGGTGGTGGGCGGCCTGGCGGGGCTGGAGGGAAAGAACGTCACGGTAATCGCCATCGAAAAGGGCCACAGCATCCGGGAGCGGATGCTCCGCAGCTTCGGCGCGCCTCAGCCCGAGGGCTACCGCAAGGCCCTCCGCCTCATGAAGCAGGCGGAGAAATTCCGCCGCCCGGTGATCTGCCTCATCGACACCTCCGGGGCCTACTGCGGCATCGGCGCGGAGGAGCGGGGGCAGGGACAGGCCATTGCGGAGAACCTGATGGAGATGATGACCCTGCGCACCCCGGTGATCTCCCTGCTGATCGGGGAGGGGGGCAGCGGCGGGGCCCTGGCCCTGGCGGCGGCGGACCGGGTCTGGATGCTGGAAAACGCCATTTACAGCGTCATCTCCCCCGAGGGCTGCGCCAGCATCCTCTGGAAGGATTCCAAGCGGGCCCCGGAGGCGGCCCAGCAGCTGAAGCTCACCGCCCGGGACGCCCTGGCGGGAGGAATGATCGAGCGGATCATTCCTGAGGCGGGACTGGGCAGGCCGGAATTCTACGAAGGTCTGCGGCAGACCCTGAGCGCCGAGCTGGCGGAGCTGCTGACCATGGATACCCATGCCCTGCTGGAGGCGCGCTACCGGCGTTTTCGGCGCATCGGAAAGGAGCGGGAAGCATGAATCGAGTCGTCGTCACCGGGATGGGCGTCGTCAGCCCCCTGGGAAACACGGTGCCGGTCTTTTGGGAGAACATCAAGGCAGGGGTCTGCGGCATCGGCCCCATCACCCGCTTCGATACGGCCGACTACAAGGTGAAGGTGGCCGCCGAGGTACGGGACTATGACCCCCGGCAGTACATGGAGAAGCTGGATGTACTCCACAGCGATATCTACACCCAGTTCGCCATGGGCGCCGCCTGCCAGGCCATGGAGGACAGCGGCCTGCTTGGCACCATCGCCCCGGAGCGCGTGGGCGCATACATCGGCACGGGGATCGGCGGCATTGCCACCTTCATGAGCGAGCATCAGAAGCTGCTTGAGCGGGGCCCCAAACGGGTGAGCCCCTATTTCATCCCCATGATGATCGCCAACATGGCCTCCGGCATGATCGCCATGCGCTTTGCCTGCAAGGGGCCCGCCATGCCGGCGGTGACCGCCTGCGCCTCCGGCTCCAACGCCATCGGAGAGGCCCTGCGCCTCATCCGCCATGGCTACGCCGACGCCATGCTCGCCGGGGGGGCGGAGGCCACGGTGAACGCCCTGGCGGCGGCAGGCTTCAGCAGCATGCAGGCCCTCAGTCTTTCCGAAGATCCTCTGGCCGCCTCCCTGCCCTTCGACAGGCGCAGGACCGGCTTCGTCATGGGGGAAGGCGCCGGCGTGCTGGTGCTGGAGGAATATGGACGGGCAAAGGCCCGGGGGGCGAAGATCTATGCCGAGCTGGCGGGCTACGGCTCCACCTGCGACGCCTACCATATGACCGCCCCCCACCCGGAGGCGGAGGGCGGAGCCCGGGCCATTGCCGACGCCTGGGCGGAAACGGGGCTGGATACGGACCGCATCTATGTGAACGCCCACGGCACCGGCACTCCCATGAACGATAAGGCGGAAACATTGGCCCTCAAGAAGGCCTTCGGGGAGGAGCGGGCGAGGAAGCTGCTCATCAGCTCCACCAAATCCATGACCGGCCATATGCTGGGCGCAGCCGGGGCGGCGGAGGCCATCGTCTCTGTGCTGGCCCTGGGGGAAGGCGTCGCGCCCCCCACCATCGGGCTCACGGAGCCGGACCCGGACTGCGACCTGGACTATGTTCCCCTGAAGGCGCGGAAGGCCGTCTTCGACGCGGCGGTCTCCACCTCTCTGGGCTTCGGCGGTCACAACGCCTGCCTGGCATTTCGGAAAGCGGAGGGCTGAGGACATGGGAGAGAAAAGCATCGTCATTACCGGCACCGGGGCGGTCACCCCCCTGGGCTGCGGCACGGAGGTCTTCTGGGACGGCCTTGTCTCCGGCCGCTGCGGCATCGGAGAGATCCGGAAATTCGACGCATCCGCCCTGCCCATCCGCTGGGCCGGGGAGGTGCGGGACTTCGATCCCAAGGCATACATGCCCAATCCGCTGGTGCTGGATACCGCGCCCTTCGCCCGCTATGCCATCGCCGCGGCGGCCATGGCGGTGGAGGAAAGCGGCCTGGATACGGATTCGGACCGGGTGGGGATCGTCATGGGCACCGCCCTCCACGGCATGGATTACCTGGCCTATACCCAGCAGCAGCTGGACGAAGGGGGCCGGGGAGCTGACCCGAAGCTCATGACGAAATACATGGGCAACATGGCCGCCGCCCAGTTCGCCATCCGCCGGGGCATCCGCGGGCCCAGCCTCACCGTGGGCACCGCCTGCTCCTCCGGGGGGGACGCGGTGACCCTGGGGGCGATGCTCCTGAGGTCCGGCATGGCTGACGCCGTGGTGGTCATGGCGGGAGAAGGGGCCATCTGCCCCGCCGCCATCCTGAGCCTCCACAAGAGCAGGGCCCTCTCCCCCCTGGGGGAGAGCCGACCCTTCAGCGCGGACCGCTCCGGCTTTGTGCTGGGAGAGGGGGGCGGCGCCCTGATCCTGGAGACGGAAGCCCATGCGAAGGCGCGGGATGCGCGGCCGCTGGCCCGGCTTCTGGGCTGGGGGAACAACACCGACGCCTATCATCCCGTCACCCCCCGGCAGGACGGCGCGCAGGCTGCCGTCTGCATGGATCTGGCCCTGCGGGAGGCGGGCCTGAGCCCGGGGGAGATCGGCTATATCAACGCCCACGGCACCGCCACGCTCAAGGGGGACGTGGCGGAGGCCGCCGCCATCCGCACCGTCTTCGGGGCGGATATCCCCCCGGTCAGCTCCACCAAGGGGGCCACCGGCCACATGATGGGAGCCGGGGGCGTCACGGAGCTGATCGCCTGCATCAAGGTCCTGGAGACCGGGCTTCTGCCGCCCAACCTGGGCTTCACGGCGGCGGACGCGGCCTGTCCCCTTCCCCTGGTGACGGAGGTCGGGCGGGGGGCGCGGATCAGGGCCGCCATGTCCAACGCCTTCGGCTTCGGGGGGCAGAACTCCTCCCTGATCGTGGGGCAGGCCTGATGGACTACACCTACGATGCGGAGAACTTCCGCCGGGTTTTTGAGCGGAGCTTTACCTGGCTGGCCGGCTTCCGGCGGAACGTGAGTCGAAGCCCCCGCAAAACCGCCATGATCGACCCCATGCGGGATGAAGCATGGAGTTACGAACGCCTGGACCGGGAGACGAACCGCCTGGCCAACGCCCTCAGGGATCGGGGCGTGGGCGCCGGGGACGTGGTGCTCTATCAGCTCTACAACTCCCCCCAGTTCGTCTGCTGCTATATCGCCCCCCAGAAGCTGGGGGCGGTGAACGAGCCCGCCAATTTCAACCTCTCCCCCGGGGAGACCGCCCGGCTCATCGACCGGGGCAAGCCCAAGGCCTATATCTACGACTGGGATATCAAGGACACGGCCCACAAGGCCCTGGCCCTCTGCCGCCATAAGCCCGCCCTGATCGCGGCGGTGGACTACCGGCGTCTGCACCCCCTTCTGCCGGAGGGGCACCGGGATTTTTCCGCCCTGCTGGCGGAATACGGCGACGAGGCGCCGGAGGAGGACTTCACCCCGGATATGTATGCGGAGGTGACCCGGCTGGGCACCTCCGGCACCACCGGCACCCCCAAGGGCGTGCCCCTGTGCAACGTGAACGAGGTGCTCTCCGCCCACGATACCATCATGCATTTCCCCCTCTCCCCCCTGGATGTGACCATGAACATGACCCCCTGGTTCCACCGGGGCGGCCTCCACTCCGGAGGCATAACCCCCACCCTCTATGCCGGGGCGGCCCTGGTGATCCTCCGGATGTTCAGCGCCAAGACCTGTATGGACTGCGTGGAGAAATACGGCGTCACCTTCCTCATCGGCGTGCCCTCCGCCCTCCGGCAGCTGGCCCAGCGGCAGGAGAAGCACCCGGCGGACCTGGGTAAGCTGAAGGGCATCGTCACCATGGGCAGTCCCCTGGAAAGGGCGGACTGCATCCGCTTCCAGCAGCTGCTTACCCCCAACATCTTCAACGGCTACGGCACCACCGAGACCTTCTGGAACAGCTTCCTGCGCCCCTTCGATCTGCCGGAGCGGGCGGGCAGCGCCGGGCGGAGCTGCACCGGAGACGAGGTGCGCCTGGTCTCGCTCCGGGAAGAGGGGGCCGATCCCGGGGATATGATCCCCGCGGACGGAGAGACCCAGGGAGAGATCATCATCTATGCCCCGGAGAAATCCGCCCTCTGCTATGTGGGGGACGATGCCCAGACCAAGGCGCGCTTCCGGGACGGGTGGTTCTATACCAAGGACGTGGGCACCTGGGACGAGGACAGGTACATCACCCTTCTGGGCCGAAAGGACGACATGATCATCAGCATGGGGGAAAACATCTACCCCGCCCGGCTGGAAGAGATCATCGGCGCCTTTCCCGGCGTGCGGGACTGCATGGTGGTGGGGGTCCCGGATCCCTCCCGGGGCCAGAGCGCAGCCGCCTACATCGTGCCGGAGGACCCCGCGCCCACGGTACAGGAGCTGAACCGGCTCTGCACCTCCTCCGATGAGCTGGCTTCCTACATGTGTCCCCGGTACTATGCCTTCGTCTCCCAGCTGCCCCGGAACGCCACCGGGAAGAAGCTGCATGTTCAGCTCCGGGAGCAGGCGGCGCGGGACCTGGCGGAAGGCCGGCTGCTGCGGCCCTGAGGGCCGGATGGAAGGCTTGATCCCGAAGGAAGACCCCGCCACCGGCGGAAAAAACAGGAGGTCCCGGTAAAACCGGGGCCTCCTGTGCGTCTTTCCGTCTCCCGCGCAGACCCCCGGCGTTCAGCCGCCGATCTGCGCCTGCACTCCCTGGGCCTCGGACACGGCCTTCAGGCGCTCCATATGCGCCTGATCCGGTACCTCCAGATGCAGCTTTACCTCCTGCCCCAGGCTCTCCAGCTTGCTCTCCCCCAGGCGGTGATAGGGCAGGAGGTGGACCGGTGCATCCAGCTCCCCGGCGAAGCGCGCCGTGGCGGCGATATTCTCCTCATCATCGTTATAGCCGGGGATGACGGGCACCCGCACGATCACAGGGACATTCAGCTCCCGCCGGATGTGGCGGATATTCGCCAGGATCGTCTCGTTGGGGACGCCGGTATACTCTCTGTGCCTGGCGCTGTCCATATGCTTGACGTCCAGGAGGCCCAGATCCACCTGCCCGAATACCCGATCCACCGCCTCCCGGGACCCGAAGGCGCAGGATTCCACCGCGGTATGCAGCCCCTCCCCATGCGCCGCATACAGCAGCGCTTCGGTGAAATCCGGATGCATCAGGCATTCTCCCCCGCTGACCGTGATCCCGCCGCCGGAGGATTCCAGAAACAGCCGATCCTTCAGCACCTGGTCCAGCACCTCCCGGACGCTCAGCTCCGTGCCGGCAAGCTCCCGTGCCCCATGGCGGCATGCGGGGACGCAGGAGGCGCAGTCCGTACACCTTTTCCGGTCAGTATGCTCCAGGAGCCTCCCATCCCGCTGCAGCAGCGTCACCGCCCCCCGGGGACAGGCGGCGGCGCAGGCCCCGCAGCCCACGCATCGGCTCGAATAGATCATGAGCTGGGGACGGGGAAGGCTGCTCTCGGGATTGGCGCACCAGAGGCAGCGGAGGGGGCAGCCCTTCAGGAACACCGTCACCCGGATCCCCGGTCCATCATGGATGGAATAGCTCTGGATGTTGAAGACCGGCGCGGTCAGATCCATATAATCCGTTCTCATCTTCGCTCCTTCCCGGCCATGGGCCGCCGGGGAAGCTCCCGGGGCAGCCCGGGCGGCGGTCCGCCGCCCGCATTTGCCTTTTCCCCTGTGCTGAAGCATGTCCAAGTTCCGCCGAAGCTGTCTTGATTCTCTCCTCCGGCAGCGTTATGATCCCAGTATACGGCGCCTGCAGCCGGAAGGTCAATGCCAATCGAAGCAGTAAGCCCGGGAAGGGCTTGTCTGCCCCGGCGGCATATTGTATAATCGGCTCATTGAA
>JBGUZS010000120.1:0-3535 GCA_045223835.1 Oscillospiraceae bacterium
GTTCTCTCGTCCCCTTGGTCATGTTAAAAGCATGAGGACGGGAGTTACGGATTGCCACAACCGGTGACATCGGTCACCGGTTTCGCAATGACCATTTTCGATGGTCTGGTACTTTGTCTACAGTCTGCGGGGGCTGCTGCAGCCCCCTTTTCTCTCCCTTGCGCGGGCCCTTCCGCCGTGGTATGATGGACGGCGGAAAAGAAAGGGGACGGGACCCATGATCGCAAATTACCATACCCATACCTACCGCTGCGGCCATGCGGAGGGCAATGAGCGGGACTACGCGGAGCAGGCGGCAAGGGCCGGGCTGCGCACCCTGGGCATATCGGACCATACGCCCTACGATTTCTATGATATCGGCCCCCGGAACCACCCCATGCGCATGGCGCTGGAGGAATTCCCGGGGTATATGGATTCCCTCCGGGCCCTGGAGGAGGAATACCGGGGCAGGCTGGAGATCATCCCCGGGGTGGAGGCGGAATACTACCCCAGGTATTTCCCCCGGCTGCTGGAGCTCCTGCGCGCCGGCGGCGTCCGGTACATGATCCTGGGCCAGCATTTTCTGGGCAACGAGGTGGAGGACCGGTACTGCGGCGTCCCCTGCCCGGAGACGGGAGAGCTGGAGCGGTATGTGAGCCAGAGCATCGAAGCCCTGGAGACCGGCCTGTTCACCTATTTCGCCCATCCGGACCTGTTCCGCTTCACCGGGGACGAGGGGGACTATGACCGGGAGATGAGCCGGCTCTGCCGGGCCGCCCGGGAGACGGGAACGCCCCTGGAGATCAACCTTCTGGGCCTCCGGGAGGCGCGCCATTATCCGGACCTGCGGTTCTGGAGAATCGCCGCCCGGGAGGGGTGTCAGGCGATCCTGGGGTGCGACGCCCATCAGCCCCGGTGGGTGACGGACCCCGGGAGCGAGGCCAGGGCGGAGAGGATGGCGGAGGACCTGGGCCTGCCCCTCCTGTGGGAGGTCTCCCTCCGGCCTTTGAACGGGTAAACGGAATCCGGAAGAGAAACAGATAAACACAGATAAACGAGGCATCCGGCGGTCATTTGACCGCCGGATGCCTGAATTAAGAGCGCTTTTTTAACGGGGATTCGGGAATCAGTCCTGAGTTTTGGCTTCGGACAGGGCGATGCACCAGGCTTCCATGATGCCGTTGGCGGTGGTCTCGTCCGGGAACTCTGCCTTGAACAGAACTTCATACTCGCCGTCCTCATAGGTCACGACCTGGCGGACGAGGTTCTGCCCTTCCGGGGCATAGAAGAAGTCGAAGCGGACGCCGAGCTCAGGAAGAGCCAGGACGATGTACTGCCCGTCGGGCGCTTCGCCGTCGGTATAGGCGTAGGCGCCGGCCAGAAGCTGCTTCACAAAGGGAGCGGGATCCGCCGCGGCGGGATCCATGGGATTGTAGTCGTTGGCTCTGACTTCAAAGGTCTCCAGACCGCAGAGGATCCGGTTCAGGTAGATCTCCAGATCCGTGTTGCCAGCATGGAGGGGCTCCAGGCCGTTCTCCTCGATGAAGGCTTCGGGGATGCTGTCGGCCCACTCGCACAGAGCGCTCCAGGCAGCAAGATCTTCTTCGGTGATGTCGCCCTCCCGCTCAAGACGCACGTCCGTGGGATGGGCCAGCAGGTAGCAGTTGCCCTCCGCGTCCTTGGCGAAGGGATCCATGCCGGACATATCGTTGCAGAGCAGCTCCTGCAGCTCTTCCTCGCTGATTTTGCAGATGTCGAAGAGCCAGCCGGCGCCGTTGGCTTCGCCGTTTTTGGCTTCGGCAGCCTCCACGGAGGCCTTCTCGGAGACGGTGAACAGGGCGCCGGTATCGGAACCGGTGAGGGTGTCGGCGATCAGCAGATCGGCCTTGTCGGCGGGGATGGTGAGGGTCAGACCGTCGACGCTGAGGACCTGATCGTCCTCCACGCTGTAGCCCTGCGCCTTGGCGACGGTCTTGTACCAGTCGTAGGCCACGCCGTTGGCGGTGGTCTCTTCATCGGCGAAAGCCGCAATGTAGATATTTTCGATGGTGGTTTCTCCGCGGTCGGCGACCATGCGGATATAATTCTGCTTGCCTTCCAGGAAGAAGAAGTCGATGCGGACGTCCTCATCGGGGAGGTTCAGAACTACGTATTCCCCGTCGGGAGCGCCTTCGCCGCTGTAGTCGAAGCTGATCTCGGCGTCCAGCAGCTTCTCCACGAAGGGGGCGGGATCCGTTTCGCCGGGCTCCAGGGGATCAAAGGGATTCAGGCAGCTGAAGGTGTAGTTGGTCAGCTTCCCGGCCAGGATCTGGTTCAGATAGATCTCCAGCTCGCTGTTGCCCCGGGTGAAGGGCTCCAGACCGTTTTCCTCAGCGAAGAAGCCGGGGGCCACGGCGGCCCACTCGCACACGCTGCTCCAGGCGGCCGTGTCTTCTTCGGTGATCTCGCCTTCCCGGACGAGACGGACGTCGGTGGGATGATACTTCAGGTAATAGCCGCCCTCGGCGTCCTTGGCAAAAACGTCCACGCCGGACATATCGTAGCAGAGCAGCTCCTGCAGCTCCTCCCCGGAGACCTTGCGGATGTCGAAGAGCCAGCCGGCGCCGGTGTCTTCCTCCCCCAGGGCCTTGGCAGCCTCCACGGAGGCCTTCTCGGAGAAGGAGAACAGGGTGCCGTTCTCGGCGTTCTCAGGGGCTTCGGCCACCAGCAGCTCCGCGGTATCGCCGGGGACGGTGAAGGTCAGCCCGGCATTGGTCAGGACCAGGTCGGCGTCGGTGCCGATGACGGCCTTCTGGAACTGCTCCAGGATGGCGGGCAGCTCTTCGGCGGAAACGGTCCCCTTGGGGAAGAGACCTTCCTCGCTGCCGGTGAGGATGCCGTTCATGACCGTATAGTGCATGGCTTCGTCCGCCCAGGGGGCAATATCGGCGGCGTCGGGATAGTCCAGCTGGAACATCCAGGCGTCCTGGTAGCCCTTGCCCAGGGTCTGGGCATAGCGATAGATCATGGCGGCCAGCTGCTCCCGGGTGATGGGATCCTCGGGGCCGAACTTGCCGTTGCCGTAGCCGTTGACGACGCCCTGCTGTACGGCCCAGCGGACCGCCAGGGCCAGATCGCCGTGCATGGGCACGTCTTCATAATAGGCCTGCCTCGGCTCCATCTCCTCGGTTTCGATGGACTGGAAGAAGGCCTGGAGGAATTCGCCCCGGGTCAGCGGACCTTCGGCCGCTTCCTCCTCCGCGGCCATGACCGGGAGGGCGAGGGTCAGCACCAGGACCAGCGCCAGGACCAGGGACAGACCGCGCATGCTTTTCTTCATTCTCCTACAACTCCTTTTCTTTCGGGGTCGTCCGACCCCCTTCTCTGGTGAGACGGAGCTTTTTGCGGCTGCCCCGCCCAAATGCGGATTATAACATAGGATCATGCCGGTGTCTATGCCTGGGGAAGAAGAATTTTCCTTTTCCGTGCAGGATGCCCTCCCCCCGTGGAAGCCTCTTGCCAAGGGCAGGGGAAAGCGGTATAATCTCCAGCGATCCCATTCCCGGGGAAGACCCCG
>JBGUZS010000121.1:0-7709 GCA_045223835.1 Oscillospiraceae bacterium
GTGGAGCGGTAACCGAACTCGACCGGGAGCCCAACGAAGCGGGTCCCGGTCGAAACGCGAGGCGTTATTTCAGATCCTGCTTCTCGAACAGCAGGCGGGAAACGGCGATGCACACCGCCAGGACCGCCAGGCAGATCAGGGCCATGGTCAGGGGGAAGGTCCCCTGCTCCCAGGCGGCCATATCCGCCTTGAGCTTTGCGGGATAGATCAGGCCGGTGTACCGGATGAGTACCCCGTACAGAGCGCTGAGGACGCCCGTGACCACCGGGTTCCGGGTGAGGAAGGCCAGGAGGAAGGGCACCGCCATGAGGCAGGTATCCACAAAGGCATGGAGGAGGATGCGGCTCCATACATAGCCCGCCGGCAGGGTCCGGAATACGGCGCTGGCATACACCAGGGCCAGGAGCAGGATCCCCGCCAGGGAGATCAGGAAGGCCAGGAGGAAGTAGAACAGGGTCTTGCCCCAGAAGATCTCCCGCCGCCGCTTGCCGATATACAGGGAATCGTTGAACACCCGGTTGGGGAAGTCCCGGGCCAGGAACATCACCGCGAAGATCAGGGGGATCACCATGAGTCCCTGGTTGCTGGCCAGGACCCAGCGGAAATAGTAGGGGGAGCAGGCCCAGTATACCTCGATCAGGTTCTCATACTTCGCGGTGGCCGGATCATCCCGCAGGACGATCGTCTCCGGCTGGTTCTTCACCCGGGGCAGACGCATGCGGGCGGCGGCCCCTTCCGGGCTGGTCTTGTTATCCTGAAAGTAGTTCACGAAGGTGCCCGCCCCGGGAAGCTCCGCCAGGTCATACATATTGGTCTCGGTCACCTTGCTCCGGGAGCTGATGAACAGGTCGCATACCAGCAGCACCACCACCGCCAGCAGCAGCACGGCGCTCCGGCTGAGGCGGAACAGCTCGCCTCGAAATACGCTCTTCATGCGCCAAGGTCCTCCTTTCGGATGGTCTTGAAGGCGTCCTCCAGCTCCTGGGCCCGGTGCAGGTCCTCCGGGATCCTGGCCTGCAGCGCCTCCCGGGTGTAGCTCCGGAGGATCCGGCCCTTCTCCAGCAGGAGGTAATCCGTCGCGAAGGGGTAGAGCTCGCTGAAAAACTGGCCGGTGATCAGAACGGCCATGGGCCGCTCCGCCATCTCCCCGGCGATCAGGTCGCGGAACAGGGCGCTGTCGTCCGTATCCAGCCCTCCGAAAACCTCGTCCATCATCAGGAGGCGGGGGAAGGGGAGCAGAGCCATGGCGATGGCGCATTTCATCTTCAGTCCCGCGGGGCAGCCCCCGACGGTGCGGTTGCCCGTATCCCGCGGGGTGATGGCCAGGGCCTTCATCAGCTTGCCGATCCGCCCCTTGGGCAGATCCCCCAGGATACGGCCCTGGAGCTTCAGGTTGTTGCGGATGCTCAGATCCCGGTACAGAGCGGGGGAATCGATGAGCATCCCCACCTGGCGCCGGGCGGCGTACAGGCCTTCGCCCGTCTCCCCCAGGAGCTCGACCTCGCCGGAATCCGGCTTGACCAGGCCCGCGGCGCAGCGCAGCAGGGTGCTCCTGCCGCTGCCCGGGTCGCCCAGCAGGGCATAGATGCGCCCGCTCTCCAGCTGCAGATCCAGCCCATCCAGCGCGGCGGCGCCGCCATAGCGCTTGGTGAGACCGGCTGCCCGAAACAGGGTGTCCGTCATTTTATCCTCTCCCTCAGCCTGCCCGCCGCGGTGAGCAGCAGCAGGACGATCATATTCGCGCAGATCACGCTGGCCCCCGTGGGGATGGCGCCCAGGTAGGATACCAGGGTCCCCAGGAAGAAGCAGAAAACGGAAATTATCGCCGCAACAATTATAACACTGCGGAAGCGCTTGCACAAGCGCATTGCGCTGAGAGCGGGAAAAATCAGCAGACCGGAGATGAGCATGCTCCCCATCATCCGCATGCCCACCACGATGGTGAGGGCGGTGAGCAGGGCGATGAGGCCGTTGTAGGCTCCCACCCGCACGCCGGTGGCCCGGGCGAAGGTCTCGTCGAAGGTGACGGCAAAGATCCGATTGTAGAAGAGGATGAACAGGATCAGCACCGTAAGGGCGATGGCGGCGCTGAGGATCACGTCCTCCCGGGACATGGAGAGGATGCTGCCGAAGAGGTAATTGTTCACCTCCGTATTCATCCCCGTGGACAGGGAGATGAGGATGACCCCCACCGCCAGGGCACAGGTGGAGAGAAGCCCGATGGCCGCATCCCCCTTGATCCGCCCGCTGGAGGAGATGCGCAGGAGCAGAAAGGCGGCGGCCACTACCACGGGGATGGCCACGGCCAGGGGAGCGGCGTTCAGAACGGTGGCGACAGCCAGGGCCCCGAAGCCCACGTGGCTCAGCCCGTCCCCGATCATGCTGTACCGCTTCAGCACCAGGCTGACCCCCAGGAGGGCGGCGCAGAGGCTCACCAGGGTGCCCACCAGCAGGGCCCGGGTGAGGAAGGTATAGGAGAGCATTTCCCGCAGAGTTTCCAGCATGTCCGTCCCCCTCTCTCAGTCCCGGCCTTCCATGAAGGTCCGGCCGATCTCACTGTCGGCGTACGCCTCCGCCGGGCCGAAGAAGAGCGGAACGGTGCGCAGATGGAGAATGGTCCTGGCCCGCTCGATGGCACAGTCCACGTCATGGGAGACCATGATGATGGTGACCCCCTCCCGGTTCAGGTCCTGGATGATCCGGTACAGCTCCGCGCTGATCACCGGGTCCAGGCCGGTGACGGGCTCATCCAGCAGAAGGAGCTTTCGCGTGGCGCACAGGGCCCGGGCCAGGAGCACCCGCTGCTGCTGCCCGCCGCTCAGATCCCGATAGCAGGCGTTTTTCAGCCCGGTCAGCCCCAGCTTTTCCAGGCATTCCGCCGCCCGGCGCTTCTCCGACCGGGGGTAAAAGGGCTTTGCCCGGCAGCCGGACAGGACCACCTCCCCCACGCTGGCGGGGAAATCCTTCTGGGCCGGGGTCTGCTGGGGCAGGTAGCCCACCTCCGTCTGCCGGAGGCCGTCCCCGTAGGTGATGGAGCCGCTTTTGGGCTTCTTCAGGCCCAGGAGGGCCTTGATGAGGGTGCTTTTGCCGGAGCCGTTTTCCCCCACGATGCAGAGGTAGTCCCCGGGCTCCACGGAAAAGGTCAGGTCCTGCACCGCTGTTTTGCCCTCGTAGGCCAGGCACAGGTCCCTGCAGGCGATGAGCGACATTTCAGTACAGCGCCTCCTTCAGCGCCTCCAGGTTCTTGGCCCAGAGGGTCAGGTAGGTCTCCCCGGCCCGGAAGGCCTCCCGGGAGACGGTATGGCCGGACCAGAGGGTGAGGACCCTGGCTCCGGCGGCTTCGGCGATGGTGTCCGCGATCTTCCCGGCGCTCAGGTCGCAGCGGAAGACCACGGGGATCTCCTCCGCCTTCACCAGGTCGATGAGGTGGGCGACGGTGGCGGGGTTCGCGTCCGTGCCGCTGGAGCAGCCGGGGAAGGCCGCGGCATAGCTGAGGCCGTATTCCCGCACGAAGTACAGGAAGGGGAAGCGGTCCCCGAAGACCAGCAGCTGCCGCCTGGAGCCCCTCACCAGCTCCCGGAGGGCGGAATCCAGCTCCCGCAGCCGCCGGATATAGTCCTCTGCGTTGGCGGCATAGGCGGCGGCGTTTTCCGGATCTGCCGCGCTCAGGGCGTCCCGCACCGCCTCCGTGATGGCTATGGCGTTCATTGGGGAGGTCCAGACGTGCTCGTCGTACTCCGTCTCCTCCCCCTCTTCCTCCTCCGCGGTCATGTGCTCCTGGATCTCCTCCTCCCGGAGGGCGCAGCAGTCCATCAGGGAGAGGATGGTCTTTCCCTCCCGGTTCCCGCTGTCCAGGATCCGGTCCAGCCACACGTCGCTCTCCCCGCCGCCATAGACGAAGACCCGGCAGGAGCCGATGCGGGCGATATCCTGGGGGGTGGGCTCGTAGGAATGGGCCTCCGCCCCGGGCGGCAGGAGCAGGGTGATCTCCGCCAGGTCCCCCGCCACCGCCCGGACGAAATCATATTCCGGAAAGGCGGCCGCCGTGACCTGCAGCTTATCCCCGTTCCCGGAGGGCTTCCCGGCGCAGCCGGAGAGAAGCAGTACCCCAAGGAGGAAAAACAGCGATATCCGCTTCATGCCTTCTGCTCCTTTGCCAGACAGTCCCGGCAGACTCCGTAGACGGAGGTGCGCAGGGGATCCGCACGGAAGCCGTGCTCCCGGAGCAGATGCTCCGCCAGCCGGTCGAACTCCTCGCATTCCACATGGATGAGCCGGCCGCATCCGCCGCATTTCAGGTGGAGGTGTCCGTGGCAGCCGGGGGTGCCGTCCTCGGTATATTGGTAGCAGGCGGGCTCCCCGTCGTTGATGTATTTCCGCACCAGCCCCCGGGCCTCCAGCTTTTCCAGCTGCCGGTATATGGTGGAGATCCCCACCTTCTCCGGCAGGTTTTCCGCGATCTCCTGCACGCTCACATGCCGGCCGCCCAGGCCCTCCAGGTATTCCTGCAGCAGCCTGCCCTGTTTTGTCTCATACGCCATGGTTCCCGCTCCCTTGTCTCGATAGAATATGAAAATGAAAATCAGTTTCAATTGTGATGCCATTATAGGCCAGGGCAAAAAAACTGTCAAGGGCGTATTGACAAGCCCGCCGCCCCGCGGGTATACTGTGGGCAAAATGAATAGCCTTATCGAGAGTGGCGGAGGGATCGGCCCTGTGAAGCCACGACAACCTGCATGGGGGTTTCGCCCTCTGCAAGGTGCCAAATCCGACGGACGAAACGAAAGATAAGGCGCTGCAGAAGCCTGTTCGCGCTCCGTCGGTGAGACGGAGCGCTTTTTTTGCTGAAGGGGGAGAGAGATGAGCATCATCAAGGATCCCGCCCTGGCGGAGGCCGGGCGGCAGAAGATCCGCTGGGTGCGGGATTTTATGCCCGCCCTTTCGGGGATCGAGGCCCGCTTTGCGCGGGAGAAGCCCTTTGCGGGGAAGCGCATCGCCGTTTCCGTGCATCTGGAGGCCAAGACCGCGAATCTGGCCCTGGTGCTGAAGCAGGGCGGGGCTGAGGTCTTCCTGACAGGCTCGAACCCCCTGTCCACCCAGGATGACGTGGCGGCGGGCGTCGCCTCCCTGGGGGTGGAGACCTTCGGCATCCACGGCGTGGACGGGGAGGGCTATGACCGTCTCCTGCGGGAGACCCTGAAATGCCATCCCCATATCCTCATCGACGACGGGGGTGACCTGGTGAATCTCGTCGGCGGGGACTGTGCGGAGTATGGGGACTGCCTCCTGGGGGGATGCGAGGAGACCACCACCGGCATCCTGCGGCTGAAGGCCCGGGAGCGGGAGGGCTGCCTTCCCTGTCCCATGGTGGCGGTGAACGACGCCAAGGCCAAGCACTATTATGACAATAAGTACGGCACCGGCCAGTCCGTGTGGGACGGCATCCTCCATACCACCAACCTCATCGTGGCGGGGAAGACCGTGGTGGTGGCGGGCTACGGCTGGTGCGGCAAGGGCGTCGCCCTGCGGGCCGCCGGGCTGGGGGCGGAGGTGATCGTCACGGAGGTGGACCCCTTCAAGGCGCTGGACGCCACCATGCAGGGCTTCCGGGTCATGCCCATGGAGCAGGCAGCGGCCCTGGGGGATATCTTCATCACCGTCACCGGCTGCCGGGATGTGATCACCCCGGCCCATTTCGCCCGGATGAAGCACAACGCCATCCTGTGCAACGCAGGCCATTTCGACGTGGAGGTGGATGTGGCGGGACTCCGGGCCATGGCCGTGAAGGAGGAAGAGCGCCGGGAGAATATCCGGGGCTACACCCTCCCGGACGGCCGGATCCTGAACGTGCTGGGGGAGGGGAGACTGGTGAACCTGGCCTGCGGCAACGGTCACCCGGCGGAGATCATGGATATGTCCTTCGCCGTCCAGGCGCTAACCGCGGAGTGGATCGTCAAACAGGATCATCTGGAAAAGAAGCTGTATGCCGTGCCGGAGGAGATCGACGAGGAGATCGGACGAGTGAAGCTGGCGGCCATGGGCCTCAGCATCGACGTCCTCACCCCGGAGCAGGATCAATACCTCCATAGCTGGCAGGTCTGATATGAAAGGAGATAGAGTAGAATGAGCAAGCGGCTGTTTACCTCGGAATCCGTAACGGAGGGCCATCCCGATAAGCTTTGCGACCAGATCTCCGATGCGGTGCTGGACGCCATCCTGGCCCAGGACCCCACCGGGCGCGTGGCCTGCGAATGCACCGCCACCACCGGGGTCATCTACATCATGGGGGAGATCACCACCAACTGCTATGTGGATATCGGCAAGGTGGCCCGGGACGTGATCCGGGAGGTGGGCTATACGGACTCCGCCTATGGGTTCGACGCGGAGACCTGCGCCGTCCTCACCAGCATCCATGAGCAGAGCGCGGATATCGCCATGGGCGTGGACCGGGCCCTGGAGATCCGGGGAGAGAAGACGGATGAGCTAATGAACGGCGCCGGGGACCAGGGCATGATGTTCGGCTATGCCTGCACCGAGACCCCGGAGCTCATGCCCCTGCCCATCTCCCTGGCCCATAAGCTGGCTCTGCGCCTGGCCAAGGTGCGGAAGGACGGCACCCTGCCTTACCTCCGGCCCGATGGGAAGACCCAAGTGACGGTGGAGTATGGGGAGGACGGAAAGCCCCGCCGGGTGGATACCATCGTCATCTCCACCCAGCATGATCCCGAGGCGGAGCTGGATACCATCCGTCGGGATATGATCCGGCATGTGGTGGAGCCTGTGGTGCCCGCTGCGCTCCTGGACGGGAATACGAAGTATTATGTCAACCCCACCGGCCGCTTTGTCATCGGCGGCCCTCATGGGGACAGCGGTCTGACCGGCCGGAAGATCATTGTGGATACCTATGGCGGCTATGCGCCCCATGGCGGCGGCGCCTTCTCCGGCAAGGATCCCACCAAGGTGGACCGGAGCGCGGCCTATGCCGCCCGGTGGGTGGCGAAGAACGTGGTGGCCGCGGGCCTGGCGGAGAAATGCCAGGTGGAGCTGGCCTACGCCATCGGCGTGGCCCAGCCCGTAAGCGTGCTGGTGGATACCTTCGGCACCGGCAAGGCGGACGACGGGGAGCTGGAGGCGGCCATCCGCAAGGTCTTCGATCTGCGGCCCACCGCCATCATCCGCAGCCTGGATCTGCAGAGGCCCATCTATCGGAAGCTGGCGGCCTACGGCCATATGGGGCGCACGGACCTGGATGTGCCCTGGGAGCGGACGGACCGGGCGGAAGCCCTGAAGGAGGCCATGGGCCGGTGAACACCCTGTTTCGGAATATCCGCGCCCTTCTGCCGGAGGGAGTCCGGGAGACCAACGTCTGCGTTTCCGGCGGGGAGATCCTCGCCCTGGGGGAGGTCCCGGCGGATTTCCGGGCGGATACGGTGGTGGAGGGAGCGGGAAAGCTCCTGATCCCCGGCCTGGTGAACGCCCATACCCATGCGTATATGACCATGTTCCGGGGCTGCGCCGATGATCTGAGCTTCACGGACTGGCTCTTCGGCCATATCGATCCCCTGGAGAGCAAAATGACCCGGGAGGACTGCTACTGGGCCACCCTCCTGGGCTATCTGGAGATGATCGCCACCGGCACCACCGCCTGCCTGGATATGTATGTCTTCACCGAGACCGCCCTCCGGGCGGCGGAGGAGAGCGGCTTCCGG
>JBGUZS010000122.1:0-32203 GCA_045223835.1 Oscillospiraceae bacterium
TCCCTGCGCCGGTGCGGCGAAGGGCACCCTGAAAAGCAAACGAGAGTTGCCCGCAGTTTAGTCAGCGGCACAGAGGCGCATATACCACCCGCTTCTTCCCCGCCGCGCCTTTGCCCCCTTCGCTTCAGCGCCCGCCGCACCGGGGGTGCAGGGGAACGCCCCTGCCGCGCTCTTTCCCCGGTTTCTCTCGCGTGAGAGAAACCGGGCCGCCGGAGGCAGCGGAGAAAAAGACCATTTGGTAAAGGCAGACGGCGCGGCACAAGGCTTCTGCGTACTCCCCAGGTGGGGGACTAAGCGGCGGCTTTCTCCTTTACTCCCCTACATGGTGGAATAAAGGCAAAGCCTGATATATCAAGGTTTTCACGCTTACTTCCCCAAATCTGCGCGCATCACGGCCGGCTCCATGTTCCGGGCCCTTACCCCCACCCCGCCGAAGCCGGCCGATTTCCGGGTTTTCCACACAAAGAAAGGACTGCAGCATCCGTTCGTTTGCTGCAGTCCCCGCTTACTTCAGTGAAGCTTATTTCTCGTCTTTTTTCCCTTTGAGATAGACGAACCAGTAGGGCAGGCCCACCAGGCCGGCGCCGCCCACGATATTGCCCAGGGTCACAGGGATCAGGTTCTTCACAAAGAAGGCGCCCCAGGTGAGCTTCTCGTTATCCACGCCGTACAGCGCCTTGCAGAACAGGCCGGCGGGGATATAGTACATATTGGCCACGCAGTGCTCAAAGCCGCAGAGGACGAAGAGCATGATGGGCATGAACAGGCCCCAGAACTTGCCGGTGACGTCCTTCGCCGCGAAGGAGATCCACACCGCGATGCAAACCAGGAAGTTGCAGCAGATGCCCTTCAGGAAGGCGTCGCCGAAGGGCATGGTGACCTTTCCGTTGGCCGCGCTCATCATGGCCGCGGCGAGGCCGCCTTCCGCACCGCCGAAGAGATTGCCCACATGCCCGTACACCACCAGGAAGGCCACGATGATGGAGCCGATGAGGTTGCCGATGTAGACGATGACCCAGTTGCGCAGCATCTGCGTGAACTTGATGTCCCCGGTGAGCACCGGAATGATGATGAGGTTATTGCCGGTGAAAAGCTCGCTGCCCGCCAGAAGGACCATAGCCAGACCGCAGGGGAAGACGCAGGCGCCCACAAACTTGCCCGCCGATCCTGCGATATTGACCGCGGCGGTGGTGGCGCCCACACCGGCCAGGCCGATAAACGCGCCCGCCAGCATGCCCAGGACCAGCAGCTTCCAGAAGGCGTTGGTCGCTTTGCCCTTACCGATGGCGATGTAGTTTTTTGCTACTTCTGCCGGAGAATTCATGAAACTTATCCCCTTCCAACAATAAGATTACCCTTTCATCCTAGTTTAGCCCTTGGGGTTTGTCAAGCGAATTTCTTGCAATTCCCCGGAATTTCGGCTATGATGGACAAGATATCAGCCCCGGGCCCTGCCCGCGGCGGCATGTGGAGGGAGCTCCTTTGGATATTCAGCTGACCGATCGGAAAAAGAACGCCCTGAAGTGGACCCTGCTCATGGTGGCCCTCACCAATATGCCCTCTCTCGCGCTGTCCCCGGCGACCGAGCAGATCCGCCAGTATTTCCAGGTATCCCTGTCCACCGTACAGACGGCCATGAGCTTCGTGAACGTCATCCAGATCTGCGTCGCTCTGGTCGCCATGTACCTCATCAACCGGGCCCTGCTCACCAAGAAGATGGCCGTAGTGATGGGCCAGTCCTTCTTTGTCGCGGCGGTGATCTTCGTCCTGCTGTTCCACGAGGGCTTCTGGTGCGTCTGGTGCCTCTCCGTACTCATCGGCTGCAGCACGGGGCTCTTTGTCACCAACGCCTTCGGCATCATGTTCGACCTGTTCGACCCGGAGGAGCGGCAGAGGATCGCGGGGTACCAGACCTCCTGCATCAACGGCGGCGGCATTGCCATGTCCCTGGCGGGCGGCCTGCTGGCGGGCTTCTTCTGGTACGGCGGCTATCTCGTCTACTCCATCGGCCTGATCCTGGCCATTCTCTGCGCCGTCAACATCCCCTCCTACAGAACGCCCAAGGCGGTGAAGGGCGGGGAGAAGCATTCAAGGATCGATAAGCATGTGTTCTTCTATGCCGCCGGGACCCTGCTCTTCATGATGACCTATCCCGTGGTGGGACAAAACCTTTCCACCCATCTTTCCAAGAGCTTCGAGAATTACTCCACCCTGGCGGGCGTCTGCTCCTCCATCCAGATGGTGGGCGGCGTCTGCGCCGGTATCCTCTTCGGAAAGATCTCCAGGAAGCTGAAAGACGATATCATGGTCCTGGGCTGCGGCTTCCTCTGCCTGGGCTTTCTGCTCCTGAGTCTCTTCCCCGCCAGCCTGCCGGTGACCATTCTGGCCGTGTTCGTGGCCGGCTGCTCCATCAGCATGTTCCAGCCCTGGTCCACCTACGGAGTCAGCGTCTATTCCGACCCCACCAACTCCGCCATCACCAGCGTGATCATCTCCAGCATTGCGCCCAGCTCCGGCGGCTTCCTGAGCCCGGTTTTCTTCACCAACGTGACGAATGCCCTTCGTCCTGATTCAACCATTTTCCGCTACCGCTTCGCCGCCGTCTTCGTGCTGGCCTTCGGCGCGGTCCTGTTCCTGGTGAACCGCTTCTCCAAGCGGAAGACTGCCGAATAAGACGATCGTTCAAAACTGCAATTGCGATGGAAAGACAGCACGCCGCGGCGTGCTGTCTTTGTCGTTATAGGGCAGCCGGTCCTCCTATTCCTCCTCCTTAGCCCGCTGCTTCTTTCTCTTTGCAACGCCCCTGCTCCATTCCCGCTTCCGGCGGAGGAGGGTTTCCCTGTCAACGGCCTCCGCCTGCAGTCTGCGGTAGCTCTCCCAGCGGGCGGGATCCAGCTCCCCCGCAGCGAGGGCTGCACGGATGGCGCAGCCGGGCTCCCCTTCATGACGGCAGTCGGAGAAGCGGCACCTCCCCAGATACTGCTCCACATCGGCGAAGGCGTCCTCCAGCCCCCGGGAGATCTCCCACATGCCCAGCTCCCGCATGCCGGGGGTATCGATGATCAGTACGCCGCTGTTCAGGCGGAGAAGCTGGCGATGGGTGGTGGTATGGCGTCCCCTGTCGTCTCCTTCCCGGACGCCGCCCACGGCCATGACCGCCTCCCCGGCCAGGGCGTTGACCAAACTGGATTTTCCCACCCCGGAGGAGCCCAGGAACACCAGCGTCTTCCCGGGCTGGAGATAAGGGGCCAGCGCATCGAGCCCGGCTCCGGTGCAGGCGCTGACCCCATGGACCGCCGCCCCCGCCGCGACCCGTTCCGCCCGGGCGAGATACAGCCCGGGATCCTCCGTCAGATCCGCCTTGGTCAGCAGGACCACCGGAGTCGCTCCGGACTGCCAGGAAACGGTGAGATACCGTTCCAGCCGCTTCGGATTAAAGTCCCGGTTCATGGACTGGAGAATGAACACATAATCGAAATTCGCCGCCACGGCCTGATCCCTGGGGATCGGCCCCGGCTCCCGGCGGGAGAAGAAGGTCCTGCGGGGCAGGGTGGACAGGATCAGGCTGTCCCCGCTGCCGACATAGTTCACCATCACATAGTCCCCCACCGTAGGAAAGGGCTCCGTCCCCCCATAGTAGGCCTTCGGCTTCACCCGGGCATGGATCATCCCGTATTCGCAAACGAGCTCATAGCGTTCCTTATGCTGGGCTGTGACCCGCCCGGGGATGCCCGGCAGGCCGTTCGTATCCGGCGTAATGCCGTAATCGGTCAAGTTCAAATGCTTCCTCCCGTTTTTATCCTAAGGTTTTTATCCGTACAGATCGGATCTCCTGCCTGTTTCTCATTGCGCATCACTCCCTTCCCTGCCGCCGGCGTCCGAAAATGGGCATAAAAATCCCGCAGCGAAGCAGCTCCCGTCTGTGGCTGCATCCTGCGGTCTCCACCTTCCGAAAGTTACCTGAAACGGCGCGCCCGGTCAGGAGGATCCATGCCTCCTTATCTGCGCCGCGTATTATTCTCTTATCCGCCGGCGGTCTTTCTTTCCGTCATCATGTTCACTCCTTTCCGGCCTGCAGCCGCAGGCCCGATCTATAGGGAGTATACCATCCTGAAGGATATGTGTCAATCGGGGAAACGAAACCGGCTTTCAGCCCTCATCATCTATTCGGAAATATCTTTTCTTTCTCCCGGGCTTCTGCTATAATGCTCCTTGCGGCGGTGCTGCCGCGGATCTGCGGGTATGATGAAATTGGTAAACATGCTGGATTTAGGTTCCAGTGCCGCAAGGCTTGTGGGTTCGAGTCCCACTACCCGTACCAAAACCAAAGGCCGTCTCGACAAAGGCGGCCTTTGGTTTTGAAACCACTTTTTCACAGGGATAAATAGGCGGCAGAGTTGTCTGCCGCCTGCTCATGGTGCTGTCAATTAAAGGATCTGGGGTTGGGATAGTTGTGCCGACTGATGGAATATCCGTTTTGGTCTTTGATTGTCATGTACAGCACGCCTTCGCCGCCCTTGAGCTGCACATAGCAAACGCCCTGGTCGTCGAATTTATCCGTAATCTCTATCTTCTGATTGAAGTAATACACCCAAACCGTGCCATCCTCCTCGTATACCACCTCCGGACTATTGAGTTCCTTCAAGATTTCATCTTCTGTAGCGGGACGCACCTTTCCGTCGGGTTCGACCGCAACTCCGCCCCCGCTCTGTTGGCGAACATTCCCATCTGCGTCCTCGTAAGTGAGGGAGTAGTGCCCGCCTTCGACCTCCAGAATCGCATCTGTTTGATCACCATGAATCCAAAGTTGAATGCTGCGCCGGATGCCGCCGATATCCGCAGCATAAGAAACAGACGACAAGCCTAATACGAGCACAAGAATTGCACACGCGACCGCCAATCTGTTAAATCGAATCTTTCCTGCATGTTTCATCGCGCTTACCTCCACAACATGATCGTCAGAAGCATGGAGCGTTGAAAACGCTCTCTGGTAACGTTCTTTATTCGTCATCGTTCCACTCCTCCATCAGCATTGTTTTCAGGAGCTTTCTTCCTCTGCTCAGCCGGCTCTTTATCGTTCCCTCTCGGCATTGAAGGATCTCTGCAATCTCTCTTATCGAATACTCTTCGTAATAGAATAGATGGATCACGACGCGATACTTTTGCGGAAGACGCATCACCGTCTCAAACAGCCGGTGGTCCTCCGGTGCTTCAAACGCGAGTTCATTCATGTACTCTTCCCAGGCGACCGTTTTTTTTCGCCAGAAAGAAGATGCAATATTTTTCGCACAATTGATCGTAACGCGTAAAAGCCATGCCTTGATGTGCGTTTCATCCGCATAATCAAGCCCAAGTGTGTGGTATTTGATCAGAGCGTCCTGAACCGCATCATCTGCATCCATTTGGTTTCGACACAAACTGAACGCAGCAGCGAAGAGGCGGTCTCCGTACCTTTGAAAGGCGTCGGCAACTGACAGTCTCATGATATACTCCTTTATCTTTGAAGGTCCCTTCACATACTATACAACTGGAAGCGAGAAATGGTTGCATTCTCGAATATTTTAATTGTAACACACGAGAGTTCGAATTCTCCTATAATAACTCTTTTGTCAGAATAAGACACGTCGTCGCGGACTTCATATCGTTCGCGACGGAGTTTTCTTTTTCAAAGCAAACGCCGTCTCTCATTCACTCCGTCGCTCCTCCTTTCAAGATCGGACCCGCTGATGTTGGGCTCCGATTTTGTTTTTGTCGTTATCACTACCCGTACCAACAAAATAGCGTCTTTTGCCTACCGGGCAAAAGGCGCTTATTTGAACGATGTGTTCCGCCCGGCGGAACGTGATGTGCGCTTCGTACGTGATGTTTGCTTCGCAAGTGATGTGCGCTTCGCGCGTGAAAAGCAGAACGCATCACATCATTTTCAGTGAAACAGCAAAATATCACTGTTTGCACAGCAAACTGCATCATTTGCGCCGTCGGCGCAAGCATCGCTTTACAACGATAAACCATTATGGAACAACATGGTATAATCCAATACAGCAGCGACTGTAGCCGTCAGGCGCGAAGCGCCGTTCAATCATGCCGCGCCGCACAGCCCGCCCGCGGCGAGCTGCGCGGTTCAAGTCCCGCCACTCCGTCCCAAAAGGATCGGGCTGGTCCATCGGGGCCGGACCGGTCCTTTTTCATGCTTTCTTATTTCTTGCCTTCGGCAGGATCATTTCCGCTTTTTTGCGCCGATCTCCACCCAGGTAGGCCGGAAGCCGCAGTTCAGCGCGATATTCCAGGAATGATACCCGGAGACGGACGTACCATAGAACGGGATCCCACCCATCTCCAGGATCCGCTCCTTCAGCAGGGATACCAGCCCTGTCCCGACACCGCGGGAGCGGTATTCAGGTTCCACGTCGATCCCAATCTGGAACCAGTCGGGGGCGTCCTCCGAGCATCCGGCCATGCCCATGATCCTCTCCCCGTCATAGGCGCACACCGCCAGATGGTCCGGCCGCTCCGGGTGATACCTTTCCAGGATCGCGTTGGGGAAGCGGGAATCGCCGTAAAACTGCCCCAGTTCCCTTTCTCCGAACCAGCGGACGGGGAATCGCGGCGCCGGTCCCCGCTCTCCGGTGGGCAGGAACATATGGAAGGTCGGAGACAGTGTGCAGCCGTATTTCTCCAGTTCCCGCTCCAGAGGGAGGAGGTTCGGAAACTCAAAGAGCCAGTGACCCACACGGCCGCTGATGAAAGACTGCAGGTATTCCTGCAGTTCCTCCCCTGCGGTGACCACAGCATTCCCGCCGAAGGTCGCCATATGAAAGAAATACGGCCGGTCTCCGTAGTCCCGCTGCCCGGACAAAACGGCAGATCGGGTGAGAACATTCTCCTGACGTCCGAAATCCTCCGGTGAGCAATTGTATTCTAATGCCAGCAGTTCCCGCACCCGAGACCTGCAGCGGGCGTACAGTGCGTCCTTCATCTTGAACACCTCCCTCCTCTCCATTGTACCAGCCTCTCCGGGGAAAACCAAGAAAGATTTACAATCCCGGCGCCGTATGATAAGCTGTCGAATAGGGAGAGGAGGGCGCGCCATGCTGCTTCGTCCGCAGGACGACTTTGATCTGACCCGCATCGCGGAGAGCGGGCAGTGCTTCCGCTGGGAGCCGCTGGAAGGCGGCGGATATCGCATTCCCTTCCGGGAGAGCTGTCTGTACATCCGGGAAGCGGGCGGCGGCGGATTTGAGCTGGACTGCAGCGAAGGGGAGTTTCAAGCCCTTTGGCGGGAATACTTCGACCTGGACACCGCGTATTCCGGGATACGGGCCCGGGTGGACCGGCAGCAGGACCCCTTTTTATACCGAGCCGCTGAGAAGGAGCGGGGCATCCGGATCCTGAGGCAGGACCCCTGGGAGGCGCTGGTGAGCTTCATCATCTCCCAGAATCGCAATATCCCGGCCATCCGCCGGTCCATCGACCTCCTGTGCCGGAACGCGGGGGAGGCGCGGGAGGACCGGCAGGGCCGCGGCTTCTTCACCTTTCCCTCTCCGGAGGGCCTCCTGCGTTTGGAGGACGCCGCATTGGACTCCTGCCGTCTGGGCTACCGGGCAAAATACGTCCGGGCTGCGGCCCGGGCTGTGGCCCGGGGCAGTTTCCGGCTGGAAGCCCTGGCGGAGGCCGGAGAGGAGGAGACCTGCGCCGCCCTCACCGGCCTGTACGGGGTGGGGATCAAGGTCGCCAGCTGCGTTTCTCTGTTCGGCCTCCATCATCTGAACGCCTTTCCGGTGGACGTATGGATCCGGAGAGCCCTGGAGGCCGAGTACCCCGGCGGGTATCCCTATGACCGATACAGCCCCTATAACGGCGTATATCAGCAGTACATATTTGCCTATTGCCGAGGGCGCGGAAAGGAGAGATCTTATGCCTGAACAGCTTCCCAACAGCATCCCCTCCCCCCTCTTCAAGGGGATCCGGCAGGAGGATCAGCGGGTCATGCTGGCCTGCATCGGCTACAGTCTCCGGCGGTATCCCAAGGGCTCCGTCATCGCCCTGGAGGACGAATCCATCCGGTATATCGGTATCCTTCTTTCCGGTGCGGTGGATATGGTCAAGGAGGACCTTTGGGGGAACAAAACGACCATTCTTCGGCTCCGGCGGGAGGAGCTGTTCGGAGAGACCTTCGCCTGCGGCGAGGACGACCGCAGCCTGGTCACCTTCCTGGCCGCCGAGGATACCGAGATCCTCTTTCTTTCCTTCCGCAAGGTGATGCACACCTGCAGCAGGAGCTGCGTCTTTCATCAGCAGCTGGTGGAAAACATGGTCCGGGTGATCGCGGGAAAAAACCGGGAGTTCCTGCGGAAGGTGGAGATCATCTCCAAAAAGACCCTGCGGGAAAAGATCCTGACCTACCTTTCCCACCAGTCCCAGCTCCAGGGCAGCCGGTATTTCACCCTGCCCCTGAACCGGGCGGAGCTCGCCGACTATCTCTGCGCCGACCGCAGCGCGGTGAGCCGGGAGCTTTCCGCCATGCGCAGCGAGGGGCTCATTGACTTCGATCGGAACCTGTTCCGCATCCTGGCCTGATTGCATTTGTTGCCTGCGCAACGTCAAATGCCTCCGGCATCCGCTATACTCAGGTCAGAGTCAGGGAGGGAAACAAACGCTTTCGGTCAAAGGGGGAACAGATCATGATCATGGAAGGCTGCCAAAGCAAATCCAGAACGCCTACGCTGCGGGAGCAGGTTTGTCCCCAATGCGGAAACCTCATCGAGATCTTTTCCGTGGACACCTCCGTCACCTGCGAGCACTGCGGCTTCGTCGCCTACAACGACACCCTGAGCTGCGTCCAATGGTGCAGATATGCCCGCCAGTGCGTGGGGGACGAGATGTACGAGCACATGATGAAGGTGGCGGAAGAGCAGAAAAAACGCAGGGCCGCCGAAAAGGCGCAGAAGGAGGCGCAGAAGCCGTGAAAAGAAGGATCATCCGCATCGATGAAGAGAAGTGCAATGGCTGCGGCGCCTGTGCCGCGGCCTGCCATGAAGGCGCCATCCAGATGGTGAACGGAAAGGCCAGACTCACCCGGGAGGACTACTGCGACGGCCTGGGGGACTGTCTCCCCGCCTGCCCCGCCGGGGCCATCACCTTTGAGGAGCGGGAAGCCCCCGCCTATGACGGCGCGGCGGCGGAAAACGCCAGACGGGAAAGAAGCGGCGCGCCGGGGGCGCCCGGCGGGGAGACAATCCCCAGCGAGCTCAGAAACTGGCCGGTACAGATCAAGCTGGTTCCCGTCAGCTCCCCGGTCTTTCAGGGAGCGGATCTGCTCATTGCTGCGGACTGCACCGCCTATGCCTGCGCCTCATTCCATCGGGATTTCATCCGGGGCCGGGTCGTCCTGGTAGGCTGCACCAAGCTGGACGGGGTGAATTACGCGGAGAAGCTGACGGAGATCTTCCGGCGCGGCGACATTCGGAGCATCACCGTCCTCCGGATGGAGGTGCCCTGCTGCGGCGGCATGGAGTATGCCGTGCGCACCGCCCTGGAGGCCAGCGGAAAAGCGATTCCCCTGCAGGTGGTCACCCTTTCCACGGAGGGAAAGATCCTGGATTGAGTCCCCGCCCGGCGGTCTGAAGCCGCCGGGCGTTTTTCTGCGTTCCTTTTGCCGCCGGCAATTGATTTATCCAGACGCTTCATGTATAATATCTGCGGATTTGCGTAATTACTGGATGATAGACGGAGAGCGCATATGACGATATTCGATGTGATCACCCTTCTGGGTGGAGTTGCATTCTTTCTTTTCGGCATGTCCACCATGGGCAGCGGCCTGAAGAGCCTGGCGGGCAACCGAATGGAGCGCATTCTCTGGACCCTTTCCTCCAAGCCGATCAAGGGCCTGCTGCTGGGCATCGTGGTCACCGCCGTGATCCAGTCCTCTTCCGCCACCACCATCATGACCGTCAGCTTCGTCAATGCCGGCATGATGAAGCTGGCCCAGACCATCACCGTGATTCTCGGCGCCGAGGTCGGGACCACCGCCACCGGCTGGATCCTTTCTCTTTCCAGCGCCCACGGGGGCAGCGGCTGGACGCGGATCATTTCCTCCTCCACCTTCGTTCCCCTGGTCGCCCTGGCGGGCATCATTCTCATCCTCTTCGTCCGGCAGCAGAGGAAGAAGCACCTGGGCTCCATCCTTCTGGGCTTTGCCCTGCTCATGACCGGCATGGGCATCATGAGCGACGCGGTGGAGCCGCTGAAATCCGACCCCGGCTTCACCGGAATCCTCACCCTCTTTTCCAACCCCGCCCTGGGCTTCCTGGCCGGTCTGGTCCTGGGCGCTGTGATTCAGAGCTGCTCCGCCGGCGTCGGCATCGTTCAGGCCATCTCCGTCACCGGCGTTCTCAGTTACTCCACCTGTCTGCCGATCATCATGGGCATCAACCTGGGCGCCTGCTCGCCGGTCCTGCTGAGCATGGTGGGGGCGACGAAAAACGGCAGAAGAGTCGCGGTGAGCTATCTCGTCAGTACCGGGATCTCCATCATCCTGATCCTTCTTGTTTTCTATATTCTTCGGGCATTCGGCCTGCTGGCCTTTATGAACGGGACCGCGAATATCGTGGGGATCGCCGCGCTGAATACGCTGACGCGCCTGGGCGCTTCCCTGATCATGACCCCCTTCCATAAGCAGATCGAACAGCTCTGCTACCGGATCATCCGCTACTCCCCCGCCGAGGACGCGGACAGCGAATATCTGGATAAGCTGACGGATTCCGCTCTGCATTATACCCGCACCGCCGTGAACCTCAGCCTTGCCGCCGTGCAGAAGATGGCGGAGCTGGCGCAGAAGGCCGTCACGGACGCCCTCGGCCTGTTCGATACCTTCGACAAGGATACGGCGGAGCAGATCGCCCAGCGGGAATCGCTTCTGGACAAATACGAGGACAAGCTGGGAGACTATATGATGCGGATCCTCGGCCGGGAAGCGGTCGCCGATCTGGAATGGGAGCTGGATAAAGCCCTCAGCTCCATCAGCGATCTGGAGCGTCTGGGCGACCATGCCATGAACCTCATGGAGCTTGCGGTGGAGATGCAAGACAAGCGCCTTGTCTTCTCCGAGGAGGCGGCGGGAGAGCTCCGGTATTTCATCCAGGCGGTGAACGAAGTCACCACCATCGCCTGCACCTCCTTCATCAAGGAAGACGAGAAGGAGGCGCTGAAGGTTGAGCCGCTGGAGGAGGTCATCGATATCATGTGCGATGAGCTGAAGCTGCGGCATGTGGCCCGGCTCCAGGCCGGCCGCTGCACCATCAGCCTCGGCTTTGTGTTCAATGACCTCATCACCAACTGCGAGCGGGTGGCGGACCATTGCTCCAACCTGGGCATATATACCTTGAAGAGCCTGAATCCCCAGTACATGCCCCATGAGTACTCCTCCAGCGTGGAAACCTCCGCCACCTTTACGGAGCATTTCCTCAATTTTACCGAAAAATACGTCAGCAACCTGTAAACGAAAGGAAAGACGATGTCAGCGATCTGCAGACATGCGGGGATATTCCTCAGGCAGCACGGCGCCAAATCCGCCGCGCTGCTTATTTGCGTCAGTCTTCTGTTTTCCTGCGCCGGCTGCGGCGGGCCGCACCGGTACAGCGTGACCTATGCGGACGTATTCGACACGGTGACCACCTTCACCGCCTATACCGAAAGCCGGGCGGAATTTGATGCCCTGGCGGAAAGGCTGCATGCGCAGCTGATGGAGGATCACCGCCGCTTCGATATCTACCACGAGTATCCTGATCTCGTGAATCTCTGCACCCTGAACAAAAGGGCCGGCGCCGAAGCGGTAAAGGTGGATCGGAAGCTGATGGATCTGCTGCTGTTCTCCTCCCTGTGGCATGAGCTCACCGGGGGCAAGCTGAATATCGCCCTGGGGGCGGTGCTTGCCCTATGGCAGGAAGCCCGGGAAGCTGCGGCCGCCGATCCGGGCTCCGCCCGGCTGCCGGAGGAGGCAAGTCTCCGGGAAGCGGCTGCGCATTGCTCCATGGCGGACCTGGTGCTGGACACGGAAGCCTGCACGGTTCGCTATCTGGACCCGGAGCTGAAGCTGGACGTGGGGGCGGTGGCCAAGGGCTGGGCACAGAACCGGGCCATGGAGCTGCTGGATGGCGCCCGCTGCACCGCCTGGCTGCTGAACATGGGGGGGAGCGTCTGCTGCCGGGGAACGAAGCCGGACGGAAGCCCCTGGACCATCGGCCTGGAGGACCCGCTGGACAAAAGCAAGCCAATGCGCACCTTTTCCCTCACGGATTCCTCCGCCGTCACCAGCGGCGTGGATCAGCGGTACTATTTGGTGGAAGGAAAACGATACCACCACCTGATCGACCCGGAGACCGCCTGCCCCTGCGATCGGTATACCCAGATAACGATCCTGCTGCCGAATCCCCTGCTGGCGGACGCCCTCTCCACCGCGCTTTTCCTGATGGACCGGGAATCCGGGACAGCGCTGGCCCAAGAGCTGGAGGCCGAGGTGCTGTGGATCCTTCCGGACGGCAGCCAGATCAAAACCGATGGGTTCCCCGAACTCAGGTAAACCCCGGAAAATACAATGCCGCAGACGGTTTCGCCTGCGGCACGTTTCGTTTCAGTTCCTCTATTCCGTGATCCTGTGAAGGATCCCCAGCCAGGTTCCCGGTCTGCGATCTCCCCATTCCCGATAATACTTTACCGCCCGATACTTGAAGTCGGAATGCTCGATCAGCCGGAACAGCGAGGAGAGAATATCGGCTGCTTTTTCCCGGCTTTCCCCTTCCTGGAGGCAGCCCATCAGGACAAAGTCCACAAAGGCGGCGGTGACGCAGAGGGAGAGGAAGGGATCCTCCTCCCCATTGGTCCCTCCCACATGGGGAAAGCTGTTGTAGAACATGCTGTTGAGGATCTGATTGGTCAGCTCCATCTCCCAATTCGGCAGGATCGTCCTGCCGATCCGGCGGACACGGCCATAGCCCTCCGCCAGCGCGGGAAAGAGGCTTTCCTCCGGCTTCCGGCCCTCCAGCCCATACCGCTCCAAAGCCTTTCGGCAGCATTCGCCGACGATCGGGCTGTTTTTTTCGAAGTAGGCCGTCATATCCCAGAGCATACCCACGCCGTTCAGGGCGGTATCCTCCCCCTCGGGCACATGGAACAGGGCTTCGTTCAGTCTGCGGAACCGGTCCGTCAGCCCCTCCCCCCGGCGGAAGACCTCCAGGGCAAGGCGGCATTCCCGGAAATAGCTCTCCTTCATCTCAATGGGGAAGCGGGGCTCCTCCTCCAGCTCCACAGCGCAGAATCCCAGGGGCTCCTCCCGCCGGAGCAGCAGCTCCGTTACCGCCTCGCAGCTCCCGGCGCAGGCGCACTCCGCCTCGCCGCACACCTCCCGGGTATTCCGGGGATAGAGCCGGCATACATCCGGCAGGAGCCCTTCTCCCAATTCCAGCTGCAGCGTACACAGGCCGTCCTCCCCCAGGAGGGGACATCCCCCGCTCCGGTCATGGACGACATGGGCGGTGCCGCCCCGGCGGGGATCCCCATCCAGATTGAACGCCTCGTTCAGCCTCTTGCGGAATCCCGGGGAGCACTCCGCCTCCTGCAGACGGGTATATTCCTCCCCGGCGATGATGACCGGCCAGCCCCGGCAGCAGGAGCTCCGGCAGCTGCCGCATTTGCAGGCGAAATCGGGATAATAATCCGGAACAAAAAACCTTCTGCTCATCCCTCCGCCTCCCGATCCGCCTCGGCGGTGAACAGCTCCCCGATCCGTCCTCCCGCCCGAAGCTCCGCCGCGAAGCCCTTCAGGAGCGCCGCAGAGCGCTGCCGCACGAATTTCACCTCCGGATTGGAACCGGGATCGATGCCCATCATGCGGGAATAGACGAAGGTCACGTCCGCAAACAGCTGGCCCAGCACGGCGGAATGATCCGCGCCCGGCTCCCCCACGATCTCAAACAGGAGGGAGGGCATGACCTCGGCAAAGCGCCGATAATTGGCCAGAGCCAGGATGACCTCCTCGTCCCCCAGCATCAGTCCCCGGTGGCCGGGATCGATGGGATCCACCTGCTGACGCACCAGCGGATGGGCGACGCCTCCCCGCCGGTCATTCCGCAGGAGGAAAATGCCCAGCTTGGTCCGGCGGTTCCCCAGGACCCCTTCCAGATTCATATGGCTGTCCCTGGGCAGGCCGAAGAAACGGGAGACCAAAAGGTCGTTCCCATCCTTATTCACGCCCTCGTTCCAGAACTGGATGAATTCATCCCCCAGCAGCCCCAGCAGATCATCCCCGCAGCCCAGATAGAGGAAGTTCGTCCCCCGGCTCTTCTGGGCGGCCAGGATAAAGCGGGCAAGGGTATGGGGCAGGGAATCCGGATCCTCCAGGTCGAAAGCCTCCATTGCCCGGGAAATTTCCAGCCAGTAACGCTCAGTATCCATTCCCGCCGCCAACATGGGAGCCAGCAGGATGGGGGTCTTGTTCCGCCCGTACCGGCCGGAGATGGCGTCGGGCATGGTGAGGATCAGGTTCCCGTCCCGCTCCGCCAGCTGCTTCAGTCCGCCCCCGTTGGAGAAGACGATGCGTCGGCAGGATCTGGCGGTATACTCATGGAGCTTGATGGTCTCCTCCGTCACGCTGCTCCGGCTGAATTCCATAAACAGGGTGTTGTCCTCTGCGGCGTCCGGCGGCAGCAGGTCCAGCTGCCCGGGAGAATGGATGAGGATCCAATCCAGCCTTCGATGGTGATCCCGGTTATTCACCGCCGCCATATAGTGGCAGAACTGCTCGTTTGCGCCGATGCCGGTGGTCACCAGATAGCGGGGGCCCTCCTCGCCGAACAGCCTCCGGATCTCTTCCCGGATCACCGGAGCCGTATCCCGCATGAATTCCCGGTAATACGCTTCCGTCCCCGTGCGGCAGAGCCGGAGGAAGGGATCCGCAGCCGCGCTCTCCGCGACCCGGCGGGAAAGCCCCCGGAGCCGGGCATGGAGGTCGCCGGGCAGAGGAAACGGCTCCGTCAGCGATGGGGAAGCATGGACGCGGAAAAGCCCGTCGAAGGGATGGAGACCGCCGCTCTTTTCGCAGAAGGGCGCCGCGGTCTCCCCGCCGGCGCTGCCGGCATCGGCGGACAGCCGTCTCCGGGCGATCATGTCCCCGAGGCCGTTTTCCTCCAGCGCCGTCTCCATCTCCCCGGGGGTGCTGCGAAACACCTCGGCCAGGGCATTGATCAGGACCTCCGGCTCCAATGCGGTCTTCAGCGCTCCGGTGATCTGATCCTTGCTGACGCCCTTATCCGGGTATCGGCGCAGCAGCGCCTCCGTCAACCCGGAAAAAAAGTCATTCATCATCTGGGTCTCCTTCCCGTTAACCGATTTCGGAACTCCTGAGTATTTTACCACAAATCTCCCCGGGAACAAGACATATCCCGGAATTCTTGACGAAAGTCCCCCGGCATGGTACCCTTTCCCCGGAGGTGCTGCACATGGAGCGCGGTTATGCCGGATTTACCGTCACCCCCAAAGGGGAAAGAGCCCTTCGGGCCGGACACCCCTGGGTCTACGGGGAGGAGGTCCTTTCCGTATCGGGAGAATACGCCCAGGGGGACATCGTGGATGTTTTCTCCCGCAAGGGGCGCTGGCTGGGCAGCGGCACGGTGAACGACCGCAGCAAGATCCGCGTCCGCCTGCTCTCCCGGAATGCCAACGACCGTTTCGACGAGGCCTTTTTCCTCCGGCGCATCCGGTATGCCCTGGAGTATCGCCGCACGGTCATGGGAGAGGATTACGGCTGCTGCCGCCTCATTTTCGGCGAGGCAGACCAGTTCCCCGGTCTGACCGTGGACCGCTTCGGGGATGTTCTGGTCACGGAGGTCCTTTCCCTGGGCATGGAGCTGCGGAAGGCTCTCCTGTACCGCCTCCTGCTTCAGGTGCTGGAGGAGCAGGGGGAGCGGATCCGGATCATCTACGAGCGCAGCGATTCTCCCCTTCGGACCAAGGAGGGTCTGGAGCCCTGGTCCGGATACGTTTCCCTGCCGGGGCTTGTCCAGGAGGGAGACGGACATACGGAGATCCGGGAAAACGGCCTGCGCTTTGACGTGGACTTCATTCGCGGGCAGAAGACCGGGTACTTCCTGGACCAGAAGTACCACCGTCTGGCCGCGGCAAGGCTGGCCCCCGGGCGGCGGGTCCTGGACTGCTTCACCCATACCGGCGCATTCGCCCTGAATTGCGCCGCCGCCGGCGCAAAGAGCGTGACGGCTGCGGATATCTCCCCGGAGGCCCTGCAGCAGGCGGAGCGCAATGCGGAGCTGAACGGGCTCCGGGACAGGATCGACTTTCTCCGGACGGACGTTTTCGATCTGCTCACGGAGACGGCGGCCAAGGGCGGCTCCCCCTGGGACTATATCATCCTGGATCCCCCCGCATTCACCAAGAGCAGCGCGACGGCAGACCGGGCCTACCGGGGCTACAAGGAAATCAACCGGCGGGCCATGCAGCTCCTTCCCCGGGGCGGGTATCTCGCCACCTGCTCCTGCTCCCATTTCATGCCCGCCGCCCGTTTTGAGGCAATGCTCCGGGAAGCGGCGGCCGATGCGCAGGTCTCCCTGCGGCAGATCGAAGCCCGGCAGCAGGCTCCGGATCATCCCATCCTCTGGGGGGTCCCGGAGACGGATTATCTGAAATTCTATCTCTTCCAGGTGGTCTGAACCCCCGGCAGAATGATCAGCGCGGCCCATCGCGGCCGCGCTGGTTTTTTTCATCCGCCCGGAAGAAAAGCCGCGGGGACCGTTCCCCGCTATATTGCCCCTTCCCGCCAGTTTTCCCGGACCCAACGCCGGGTAAAGGCGGCAAAGGACCGTACCGCGGGATTCCGCTCCCCCTCCTCCGTCACCGCCAGGCCGATGGTCCGATAGGCTCTGGGCTTCAGGGGGAGCAGACGCAGACCCTCCGTCTCCCCTCGGAGGAGCAGCTCCTGCATGATGCTGATCCCCAGGCCGCTGCGGATCATGGCCAGGATGGCATAGTCGTCCTTCGTGGACAGCCGGATATTGGGGGTGATCCCAAAGGAAGCAAGATAATCCCGCGCATCCTGATCCGATGCGGCCAGCAGCCCCAGGAAGGACTCCTTTTCCATTTGCTCCACGGGAAACTCCCCGGCGTCTCCCAGGGGATGATCCGGAGGCAGCACCGCAAGAAGCGGATCCCGATACAGTGGGATGAACCGGCATCCCCCGGCGCAGCTGGGGGTGGCAAATCCCACGTTGGCCGCGCCGGATCCCAGCCAGAGGGATACATCGTGGTAGTCTCCCGTGTTCAGCCGCAGCTCCACATCCGGATGGGCTTCCCCGAAGGCCTTGAAGATCCCCGGCAGCCAATGCACCGCCACGCTGGAAAAGGAGGCCACCACCACCGCGCCCCGCTCACCGCCCCGGAAATCGCCGCAGAGGTCCTCGATCCGCTTTTGGGCTTCCAGCAGGGCTTCGATCTCGGGCAGGAGCAGTCTTCCCTCCTCCGTCAGCCGGATGCCGGTGCGGCTGCGGCGCAGCAGACTCACCCCCAGCTCCTTTTCCAAGCCGGCGATCATCTGGCTCACGGCGGACTGGGAGCAGCCCAGGGTCTCCGCCGCGCCGCTGAGACTGCCGCTTTTTACGGTCTGCAGGAAGAAACGATAGCGCTTCAGATTCATCTTTTCCTCTTTTTCCGAGTAAATCGCAGAATTTACTTGCAATTCTTTCCGGTTTCGTTTATAATCGCTTCATTCAAGAATTTACTTATATTATATATTAGTAAATGCTTATTTGTCAAGAGGAGGTCGCTGTTTTGAATTACACAGAGTTGATCGTTTTCCTTCTCTACCTGGTCTGCATGCTGGGTATCGGCCTGCATTTCTTCCTGAAGCACAAGGGCCAGGGGGAGAAGGCCTATTTCCTGGGTGACCGCCAGGTGAGCGGTATTGTCGCCGCTCTGTCCGCCGGGGCTTCGGATATGAGCTCCTGGGTGCTCATGGGGCTTCCCGGCGCGCTGTACCTCACCGGCCTGGTGGAGATCTGGACCGCCGTCGGCCTGGCCCTGGGGCAGGCCCTCAGCTGGATCCTGGTTTCCCAGAGGCTTCGCCGCTTTTCCATCGCGGCGAAGGATTCCATCACCATCCCCCAGTACCTCACCAACCGTTTCCTCAGCGGGAACAAGCTGCTGCAGATCCTGTGCGCAGTGATTTTCATCCTGGCCTATGCCATCTATGCCGCCAGCAGCATCAAGGCCTGCGGCACCCTGTTCAACACCGTGCTGGGCGTGAATGCCACAGGCGCCATGATCCTGGCTGCGGTGATCATCGTCTCCTACACCTTCCTGGGCGGCTTCAGCGCCGTCTGCTGGACGGACTTCTTCCAGGGCATGCTCATGCTCATCGCCCTGATCGCCACCCCCATCGTTGCCCTGGCCGCGCTGAACGCGGGCAAGGGGGCGGACGCCCACGCCCTCGAGGCGGGTTACTGGAACCTTGTGGGCGGCGCCGCCGGGTGGAGCGCGGCGAACGGGATCCTCTCCGGTCTGGCCTGGGGCCTGGGGTACTTCGGTATGCCCCATATCATCATCCGGTACATGTCCATCCGTTCCGAGAAGGAATGCAAGCGCAGCGCGGTGATCGGCAGCAGCTGGACCACGCTGATCCTCCTTTTCTCCGTGCTCACCGGTCTGATCGGCTTCCGGTATTTCGGCAGCGGACTGGAGAATAATGAGCTGGTCTTCATCCAGCTGGTGCGCAGCCTCTTCCCCGCCCTGATCTCCGGTATCCTGCTCTCCGCCATCCTGGCCGCCTCCATGAGCACGGCGGACTCCCAGCTTCTGGCTTCCGCCTCCGCCTTTGCCAGCGATGTATACCAGCCGGTTTTCCGGAAGGGGAAGGCCGGGGACAAGGAAATGCTTTGGATCGGCCGCATCGTCGTCCTGATCATCTCCGTTGCCGCCCTACTGATCGCCCTTCTGGACAAGAAGAACTCCATCATGAGCCTGGTTTCCAACGCCTGGGGCATTTTTGGCGCGGCTTTCGGCCCCGCCATCATCCTCTCCCTCTACTGGCGGCGGTACAACTTCCCCGGGGCCATCGCCTCTATCGCGGGCGGGGCGATCCTGGATCTGGTGTGGCTTTACGCCATCAAGCCCGCCGTGGGGCTCTACGAGCTTCTTCCCGCCTTCATTTTCAGCTTACTGATCGGCGTCGTGGTAACCCTCCTCACCAAGGCGCCGGATACGCAGGTCACAGAATTGTTCGACCAGGCCAGCAAGGGCCACGACCTGTGAATCATCCCAAAAGGCACTGGGGAGAGCGCGATGCGCTCTCCCCAGTGTTCTTCTTTTTTTACGCCGTCCGCTGCTTTTTCTCCGGCCAAAGCTGCACCAGCAAAACGGCGGAGAACACCAGTCCGCAGCCCAGCAGCTCCCTGCCGGACAGCTTTTCATGCAGGATCAGCCAGCCGGAAAGCACGGCGAACACGGACTCCATACTCATGATCAGGCTGGCCACCGTGGGCTTCAGGTGCTTCTGTCCCACGATCTGCATGGTATAGGCCACGCCGCAGGAGAGAAGCCCCGCATAGAGGAGCGGCACGATCCCGCTGCCCAGATCCGGCAGCCTTGGCGTTTCCATCGCAAAGGCGGGGATCAGACTCAGGATCCCGCATACGGCAAACTGGATACAGCTCATCAGGACCCCGTCCGCCTTCAGGACGAAATGATCCACCAGCAGGATATGCACGGTATAACACAGGGCGCTGAGGAACACCAGAAGATCTCCCCGCCGGAACCGTAGGCTCCCCGAGGACATACAGAGGAAATAGAGACCGGCGAAGGCCAGGACCACCGCCAGCCAGGTGATCCTGGCGCAGCGTTTGCCTAGAAGCAGACCCGCCACCGGCACCATGACGATATAGAAGGTGGTGATAAAGCCGGCCTTGCCCGCATCCGTATCCACCAGGCCAAGCTGCTGCAGGTTGGTGGCGAAGAAAAGGCACAGGCCGCAGTACAGGCCGCATAAGAGCGTGCTCCGCCGATCCGTATCCCCCCGCCGCGGAAGGATCAGGGAGACCAGTCCCAGCGCCGCCGCGCCGATACAGCACCGCACCGAATTGAAGGTAAAGGGCCCGTTGAACTCCATTCCCCTGCGCTGCGCCACGAAGGCAGAGCCCCAGATGACAGCCGCAAGGATGAGAGCCAGGGAGCCGAGCCACGGTTTTTGCTTCATCTGTTTTTCAGTTCTTCCACCGCTGCGGCGATCTCCGGCCGCGCCTCCGCCATCAGCTCCTCCCACTCTCCCGCATAATCAAAGGTGATCTCTTCCCCGGAGCGGATCCGGCGAAGATACCCGTCCAGCATGGGGAAATCCCGCTCATAGCAGTGGAAGCTGTTGGCCCGATGGGTATAGGTCCCCAACTCAACGCCCAGCTCCTTTGCCAGGCGCTGCTGCAGGAGGATCAGGGCAAAGGCGTTCATAAAGGCAGCCTTGCATGCATCATTGGAGCGAAACAGCACGTCGCAGTCCAATTTTCCGTTCCGGATGAAGAACTGCAGGTGCTGCAGACAGGCGGGGTTTTCATTCCCTTCCGCGCTGTCATGCACCCAGTCCCGCACATCTACAACAGCCCGCCGGGATTCCGGGTTCCTGCGCAGCTCCCGCAGGACGAAGGGCAGCTGAGGAGCCATGCGGGAATGGTAGGTATAGGCCCAGTTTCCCTTCTCGATCTCAAAATCCAGGATGCCGTCCAGCATCTCCTGCCGGTACTGCTCCAGCTCCCGATAGCCGCCGATGAACAGCTTGGAGATCATGGGCTCCGCCAGAGGCTCCCGCACCCACATGGTCATGCTCAGCTCCCGCTGGGTGGTGTTGTAGTCCGGGCAGGGGGTCACCTCCCCCTCTTCCCGCAGGAGCTCCAGGGCCCGATGGTAGGCCTCCGGCAGGGTGCGTCCCATCGCCAGCGCCTCTCTCATGCCGACTGCCCCGCTTCCAGTCTGCTCCGGATCTCCTGCAGGAAGTCCGAGGTGTTCAGGGGACGCACATCCGGATCGCCGCAGAGGGCGGCCAGATCCTTTGTCATGGCCCCCGCCTCGATGGTATCCAGGCAGGCCTTCTCCAGCCCGGCTGAGAACCGGACCAGGGCCTCATTTCCATCCAGCTCTCCCCGACGGCGCAGAGCGCCGGTCCAGGCGAAGATGGTGGCAATGGGATTCGTACTGGTCTTTTCCCCCTGCTGCCACCGGCGGTAATGCCGGGTGACCGTCCCATGGGCGGCTTCATACTCATAATACCCATGGGGGGAAACCAGCACGCTGGTCATCATGGCCAGGGAACCGAAGGCGGTGGAGATCATATCGCTCATCACATCGCCGTCATAGTTCTTCGTCGCCCAAATAAAGCCCCCTTCCGAGCGGATCACCCGGGCCACGGCGTCGTCGATCAGGGTATAGAAATAGGTGATCCCCGCCTGCCGGAAGGCTTCGGCAAACTCTGCGTCGAAGACTTTCTGGAAGATTTCCCGGAAGCGGCCGTCATAGACCTTGGAAATGGTGTCCTTCGCGGAGAACCAGAGATCCTGCTTCTCCTGAAGGGCGTAGGTAAAGCAGCTCCGGGCAAAGGCCTCGATGGAATCCTCCCGGTTATGCATGGCCTGCAGCACCCCCGGCCCCTTGAAGGTATATACCTCCTGCCGCTTTTCTCCTTCCTGTCCCCGGAACACCAGCTCGGCCGTGCCGGGGCCGGGGACCGGCAGCTCCACCGCCTTATACACGTCCCCGTAGGCATGCCGGGCGATGGTGATGGGCTTTTTCCAGCCCCGGACATAGGGCCGGATGCGGCTGGTGAGAATGGGCGTGCGGAACACGGTCCCATCCAGCTCCGCCCGGATGGTGGCGTTGGGACTCTTCCAAAGCTGCTTCAGGCCGTATTCCTCCATGCGCTGGGCATTGGGGGTGATGGTGGCGCACTTGACGCCCACCTGCAGGCGCTTGATCGCCCGGGCCGCCTCCAGGGTGACCCGATCCTCCGTCCTGTCCCGGTTGGGCAGGCCCAGATCATAGTACTCCGTCTCCAGCGCCACATAGGGCAGCAGCAGGGTTTCCTTGATCTCCTGCCAGAGGATCCGGGTCATTTCGTCCCCATCCATCTCCACAATGGGCTTCATGCCGATCTTCATTCGGTCTTTCCCTCCCCTCTGCGCTTATACCAGTTCATGAGACATCCCGCCAGGAGGATATCCCGCTCCTCCTCCGTCAATCCGGGCAGGTTCAGGGTGATCTCCCGCACCTGTCCGCCGGAAAGCACCTTGGCCGGGATCCTCTCCCGCAGCTCCAGAAGGCTCCGGCGCAGGTCGGGCACATACAGGAAGTCGCCGTCAGCATAGGGGAACTCCTCCCCTTCCTCCAGGACAAAGGGCAGCATGCCCCAGTTGATGCAGTTGGAGCGGTAACGCTTGGTGGCAAAGGCGTAGCAGATGTTCGCGCAGCCCCCCAGGATCCGCTGGCAGGAGGCGGCCTGCTCCCGGGCGGAGCCGTCCCCCGGCCGGTTGGCAAAGATCACCGAGCCGAAACGGGCGGCGGAGACTTCTTCAGTCCGCAGGCCGAAGGCCTTGACTGCTTCGCTCCACTCCCCCTCCATGCTGCCGGCGGCGCGGTCTTTCTCCGCCTCCCGGCAGGCCTTGCTGCGGTCCACATAGCCCGGATCCCGCCGGGAGAGGGCAAACTCCGCCAGCTTCAGGGGGTTGGAGCGGTAGGAGGAGGTCTCCCCGGAGGGAATGAGCTCGTCCGTCGTGGTGACCGCATCCCGAAGCACGCTGCATACGCGCATCACCAGGCTGTCCCCGCAGTCCGGGATCTCCGGCCAGGGAACGATATTGGGACCGAAGCGCAGCTCCGCCGCCGGATCTCCCCGGCCATAGCCGGAATACACCCGCTTGCCGTAGGGTCTGGGATCGAAGCGCCGCCGCCCCTGCGCGGGTTCATCGTATTCCACATCCGCGGCGGAGGTCAGGAACCCGCCGTTCGCCGCGGTGGCGGCGATGCTCCGGGCGTCCATCAGCAGCACGGCAGCAGCCTGCCCGTCTCCCGGCTTGCTCCCCTCCCGGTTGGGGAAATTGCGGGTGGTATGGCGGATGGAAAGGCCGTCGCACACCGGAACATCCCCCGCGCCGAAGCAGGGCCCGCAGAAGCAGGGCTTGCAGATCACGCCGTTTTCCAGCAGCGCCCGCTCCACTCCGTTTTCCGCCAGCTCCAGGGCGACCGGAAGGCTGGGGGGATAGACGGAGAGGGAAAAGGCTCCGCTTCCGATGCTGCCCCGCTCCAGGATTGCCGCCGCCGCCGCCAGATTATCGTACATGCCTCCGGCGCAGCCCGCGATCACGCCCTGGTCGACATAGAGTCTGCCATTCCGGACCTTATCCGTCAGCCGGATCTCCCGACCCAGCTGCACCTTTGCCCGCTGCTCCACAGCCCGGAGGTGATCCCCGGGCTCAGCCATCAGCTCCCGCAGGGTGACCGCCTCGGAGGGATGGAAGGGCAGCGCGGCCATGGGCTCCAGCTTGTCCAGCTCCAGACGGATCAGGCTGTCGTAATACGCCCCTTCCCGGGGAGCCAGGCTCCGGTATTCCTCCGGACGCCCGTGGACGGCATAGTACTCCTCCACCTTTCCATCCGTCTCCCAGATGGAGCTGAGGGCGGCGGTCTCAGTGGTCATGACGTCGATGCCGATGCGGAAATCCATGGGCAGCGCCCGGATCCCCGGTCCGGCAAACTCCAGGATCTTGTTTTTCACAAAGCCGTTGGCGTACACCGCGCCGCAAAGGGCGATGGCCGCATCATGCGGCCCGACCCCGTGGCCGGGCTTGCCGGTCACCCAGACCAGAACGGTTTCCGGCCTGGCCAGGTCATAGGGGTCGCCCAGCAGCTGCTTGACCAGCTCCGGTCCCCCCTCCCCGAATCCCATGGTCCCCAGGGCACCGTAGCGGGTATGGCTGTCCGAGCCCAGGATCATCTTCCCGCAGCCCGCCAGCTGCTCCCGGGCATACTGGTGGATCACCGCCATATTTGGGGGCACAAAAATCCCCCCGAAGCGCTTCGCCGCCGAGAGACCGAAGGCATGGTCGTCCGCATTGATGGTTCCTCCGACGGCACAAAGGCTGTTATGGCAGTTGGTCATGGCATAGGGCACGGGGAAGGACCGCAGGCCGCTGGCCATGGCAGTCTGGATGATGCCCACATAGGTGATATCATGACTGATGAGGCTGTCGAAGCGCAGATGGAGAAGGGAGTCCCCCCTGTCCCGGTGATGGCTGCGCAGGATTGCCCCGCTCATGGTCCCCTCCCGGGCGGCGGAAGCGGCTTCCTCCCCCGGCGCAGCCGGTCTGGGACCGGCTGCCGTATAGATAACGCCTTGTTTTTCCAGTTTGATCATCGGCGGTACGCACCTTTCCGCATAAAATATTGATCAGTATACCATATTCCCCGCCTGCACAGGAGGCTTCCGGCACATTTTCCCGGAATTTTGCATTCATTTTTTCGAATCCTGCAAAAAACTCCATCGATCCAGGGGTATAATCGGTGATAATTACCGAATTTGAATCAGCACGTTCATTTTCTTGCATTTACGCTTGCAATTTACTGTAGAGATGTGTATAATTCGTGATACTATCCCGAAGGAGGTCTTCCCATGGAATCCAATGAAGTCTTCAGCACCATGGACGTCAGTCCCCTGTACCGCCAGGTACGGGAGGAATACCAGATCAGCGACAGCTATTTCCGCAACCAGAACGTGAAGCGCGGCCTGCGCAATTTTGACGGCACCGCCGTCATCGCCGGCATCACCAAGATCGGCAGCGTTCAGGGCTATGTGATGCAGGACGGGGTCAGGAACCCCATCCCCGGAAAGCTGTACTATCGGGGTATTTCCGTGGAGGACATCGTCGAGGCTCACCAGCGGAACAACACCTTCGGGTTCGAAGAAGTATCCTATCTGCTGCTGATGGGAAGACTGCCCAATGCTTCAGAGCTGAGCCTCTATGAAAGCATCCTGGCCAAGGTGCGCCCCCTGCCCAAGGGCTTCTTTGAGGACATGATCCTCCGGAACACCAGTCCGGATATCATGAATATGCTGGGACGGAGCGTGCTGGCCCTGTATGCCTACGATGAGAATCCCGATGAGACGTCGCCGGAGAACATGCTGCGCCAGTCCATCGAGCTCATCGCCCGTTTCCCCTCCATCGTCGCCAACGCCTACATGGCCCGGCGGCATATGTTCGACGGCAAATCCATGTACATCCATAACCCCAAGGAGGCGCTCACCCTTTCGGAGAATTTCCTTCGGCTGGTGCGGAAGGACAAGAGCTATACGGATGAGGAGGCCAAGCTTCTGGACCTGCTCCTCATCCTCCATGCGGAGCACGGCGGCGGCAACAACTCCGCCTTCATCTGCCGCGCTCTTTCCTCCAGCGGTACGGATACCTACAGCGCCATTGCCGGAGCCGTCGGCTCCCTGAAGGGGCCTCTCCACGGCGGCGCCAACCGGAAGGTGACGGAGATGTTCCAGGATATCCGGGCCCATGTGCGGGACGCGGAGGATGACGAGGAGGTAAGAGCCTACCTGACCAAGCTTCTGAATAAGGAGGCCGGCGACCGGAGCGGAAAGATCTACGGCCTTGGGCACGCGGTCTACACCCTCTCCGACCCCCGGGCGGTGCTGCTCCGGAAATTTGCCCGTCAGATGGCGGAGCAGAAGGATCGGACGGAGGACTTCCGCCTCCTGGAGCAGATCGAGATCCAGGGCATCGACCTGATCATGACCACGAAAAAGCATGAAATGCCCATGTGCGCCAATGTGGACCTGTATTCCGGCCTGGTGTACAGCATGCTGGGCATCCCGGAGGTGCTGTTTACCCCGCTCTTCGCCTGCGCAAGGATCGCTGGCTGGTGCGCCCACCGGATCGAAGAGGTCCTGACCGGCAAGCGGCTGATCCGCCCCGGCTATCAGGCGGCCATCCGGCCCCGGGAATACGTTCCCATCGAACAGCGCTGACGCGCCGCAAACCTGTATTCACCGCCCCTGACGGAGTCCGTCAGGGGCGATTTTTCCGATCCTTTTATACGTTCATGGCGGCGTAGAAGCCCTCCCGCACAGCGGAGGTAATGTTCCCCTGCCGATTGTTGCAGTCCCCCACGCATACGACCGTCCGGCAAACATCCCGCAGCTCATCGACCGCCGCAGTTCTGGGCCGGACGCCCAGGGAAAGGGCTGCCGTATCGCAGGGCAGGAAAACCTCCCTGTCCGCCTCGTCCAGCGCCGTCACTTCCTCCGGAGAGACGGAGACGAGCCGGTGCTTCTCCAGGAACCGCACCCCCTCCGCCAGAGCAAGACGCTGGGCAGTGTTCACCGCCTTTTCCCGGCTGCGGATCTCCGCCAAGGAGAGCATATCCAGGACCGTGACCTCATGCCCTTCCCGGGCCAGGGAAACGGCGGTCTCCGTTCCGGTAAGACCGGCGCCCACGATGATCACCCGCTTTCCTGGCTTCACCCGGCCCAGGTCGATATCCTGCGCGAGGCACACATTGCCGCCCTCGATCCCGGGAACCCTGGGGATGATGGGCTCGCTGCCCACCGCCAGGATGACCACGTCGGGCTTCTCGGCCAGCACCCGCTCCCGGGTGGCTTCGGTGCCCAGCCGCAGATCGATATTGGGGTCGCGCAGGGTCATCCGCACGGACCAGTCCCCATATCGCCGCACGTCCCCCTTGATGGGGTTCGCCCCCGCAATGCGGAGGCTGCCGCCCAGCTCCTCCCCCTTCTCGAAGAGGACGGGCTTAAGACCCCGCTGGCTCAGCCGGCGGGCCGCTTCCATCCCCGCGCAGCCGCCGCCCACGACGACCACCTTCTTTCCCGGTTCCGCCGGGGGGATCTCATCAAAGAGGGGCTGCCTCCCCTGAACGGCGTTCACCGAGCAGCGCAGAGGCGTCGGACAGCCATGGGGATCGCCCCCGGTGCAGTTGTTGCACCGAAGGCAGGGGCGTATCTCGTCCACCTTACCCGCCCTGGCCTTGATGAGCATCTCCGGGTCCGCCAGGAAGGAACGGATCATGGCGACCATGTCGCAGTCTCCCTCGCTGATGGCCTTCTCCGCGGAGACCATATCATGGCTGCCCACGCTCACCACGGGGATCTTCAGCCCGGCCGCCTTGAACTGTCTGGCCAGGTACAGGTTGGTGGCCCGGGGCATATACGTGTGCTGGATGGTGGAGCCCATGGTCCGGGGATCGTACATGCTCCCGGCGCTGATGTGGACCAGGTCAATCTTATCCTGAATGGCCCGGGCAAAAGCGATGGCGTCCTCCACATGCACCCCCTCGGGGTAGAGCTCGTCCCCGCTCATGCGCACCTCGATGGCCATGTGCGGCCCGATGCGCTCCCGCACCGCATCGATCATCTCCCGGGCGAAGCGGCAGCGGTTCTCAAAGGTCTGGCAGCCATACTCATCCGTTCTCTTGTTCACATGGGGCGAATAAAAGGATGCGGCGGTGTGTCCATGGCCAAAATGGAGCATGACCATATCAAAGCCGGCCTTCCGGCACCGCTCCGCCGCCTCCGCAAAGGCGCGGATGATCCCCTTGACCTCTTCATGGCTGAACTCCGCCGGGAGCCGCTCATCCCGCAGATTCAGCTCGATGGAGGCCACGGCACCCCAGCGATGGATGGCGTCCGTCACGTTCACCAGACCATGGACCACGAAGCGGTCCGCCAGGTTGATCGCATAATGGTTCGTATCCGCATAAGCCTGGGTCACCGCGCTGTCCCCCACAGTAACGATGCCTGCGCCGAATCTGGCAAACTGGGCAGTATAATCCACGAATTCCGGGGTTGCCAGACCATCCCGGGAACAGAGCATGGGCTCCGCCGGGGAAACCTCGATGCGATTCCTGACCCGAAGGGGACCGACCTGGATCGGCTGGAACACTGCTTTCAAACCTTCCATTTTATTTCTCTCCCATCTTCAATATTTCGTCATTTTTCTGATATTTTCAAATTGCGGGAAAAGATTTCTGGAATTTTCGCCAAATATTTGAGAAAAATAGTTGCTTTTCTGTGTAAAATATGTTACATTACAGATGAAAGATCACAGTTACCGTCGTTTCTTCCGTTGTGAAAGCTCAACGGCTGCCGCTTCTGTCGTTGGGAGCCGACAGGGGCTGTGCACCGTGAGCCTGACTCTTTCTCTTTTCTGAACCAAGGCCCTCTGGCAGTTCTGCCGGGGGGTCTTGGTTTTATTCCCGCAGGAATTCCATGCGGATCCGCCCCATCTCCACATAATCCTCAAACCGGCTGGTGCGGAGCACCCGGTCCCACTCCTCCCGACTGCCCCGGTAGCGGATGGTGATATCCTGCTTGTAAAACCCGTTCTGCAGGGGGCTGACTCCGTCCGAGAACAGGTCGTAGAAGTCATAGAGCATCTTCTGCACGGTTCGGGGAAGCACCAGGGTCTCCAATCCGCAGCAGCCGAAAAAGGCATAGGTGAAGATCTCCCGGAGCCCGTTGGAGACGATGATGGTCTTCAGCGGCAGAAGCCGGCGGAAGGTCTCGTCATACCGGTCCGGGGTAAACTCGTCTCCCACGCAGAAAAACTCATTCCATACGCCATAGATCGGCCTGCCCTCCACCAGACCGGGCAGCACGAGCCTTTCCGGTACCGGCCCGGAAAAGCCCGGGTCATTATGAAAAACATAGCCGCCCCCATCCGGGTTTCCCCCCAGATAGATATCATAGTTATACTCCGGCGTATAGGGCATGAAGGCGCGCATGCCCCGCCGTACCATCTCCTCCCGGGAGACGTTCCAGCCCGGCAGGACCTCGCTGCCGCAGGCAGGACAGCATTCGCTCCCCGGAGGAACGACCGCCTGACAATGGATGCACACGGGCAGGTATTCCGCCCCGCAGGCCGAACAGACCCCGCCGCTCAGTTCCTCGCCGCAATGCTCACAGTTCAAAATGCCTGCCTCCTGTTCCTGCGGCATACCGCCGCTTGACGAACCGCCGCCGGCCGGGTAAGATGGGATATCGGCAGGAGGTCGAGATCGTTATGGATCCTGTTTCCTATCGTCTTATTCGTTCCGGGCGGCGCACCGTCAGCCTGGAGATCACCCGTGATCTGGAGATCCTGGTCCGGGCGCCGCAGCGCATGCCCAAGGCGCAGATAGAAGCCTTTGTGGAAAGCCGACGAGCCTGGCTGGATACCCATATGGCGAAGGCCCGGGAGCGGGCAGCGCGCCTTCCCCCCGCACCTACGGAGGAGGAACGCCTGGACTGCATCCGTAAGGCCAGGGAGCTGATCCCCCGGCGGGTGGCCCATTACAGCCGCATCATGGCCCTCGTCCCCGCGGGGATCACCATCACCGGCGCGGAAAAGCGGTTCGGGAGCTGCAGCGGGAAGAACCGTCTGTGCTTCTCCTGGCGGCTCATGCTCTATCCGCCGGAGGCCGTGGACTATGTGGTGGTTCATGAGCTGGCCCACATCCGCCACAAAAACCACGGAAGGGATTTCTATGCCCTCATCGCCTCCGTACTGCCGGACTACCGGGAGCGGGAAGCCCTGCTCCGCTGAAAGGAAGATCATCCATGAAGGTTTTGTTCATCGGCAACAGCCACACGTTTTTCCATGATATGCCCCATACCTTCGCCCGGCTCTGGGAGGCGGGCACGGGAGAAGCCATCTCCCCGGTGCTCCTGTGCCATCCCGGCATGGGATTCGATTACCATGTGAAGGAGTATTTTGAAAGCCGCTTCAATCTGCTGTATGGCGGCTTCGACTACTGCATCCTGCAGCAGAAGGCCCATCCCTTTGCCGGGACGCCGGAAGACCTGGAGGCGGGAAAACGCCTGGCCGGACTGGCAAAGGCGGGAAACGTGAAGCCGGTGTTCGCCCTCACCTGGGCGGAGAAGGCCTTCCCGGAGCACCAGGCGCAGATGAACGCCTTCCATGAGCAGCTTTGCCGGGAGACCGGCGCTCTGCTCAGTCCGGTAGGCCGGGTATGGCAGGAGCTGCTTCGGCAGGATCCGGATTTTCCCCTGTACTGGGAGGATGGGGAGCATGCTTCCGTCTATGGGGATTATCTGATCGCCTGCACCCATTACCGGCTCCTCAGCGGCAGAAGCTGCATCGGCCTTCCCGATGCGGGCTGCAGTTTCTTTGACCCGGAGCGGAAAGCCATACGGGAGGATCCGGATACCGCTTTCCAGCCATTGGATCCGGAGCTTTGCGGAGCCATCCGGTCGGCGGTGGAGGGGATCTTTGCCGGCTGAGGCTTCCCGTTTATCATACCATGTTCCGGAGGATCCCGCAACCGAGCCGGGAGAAAAGCGTTGCATTCGGCCCTTCTTTCCCGTAAAATAGCAGAAGAGTACACAACAGGAGTTGATCGTATGGAACCGATTACCTTCCCCGATTTCATGAATGAGGAAAACATGCGGAAAATGAGCCGCCAGGAGCTGGTCAATCTCTACCTCATGGTGGGCCAGGCCATGCTGCCCGCCGGCGCCGATATGCCCGACCCGCTGACCCTGCCGGTAGCCGGGGAGCGGATGATGGTCCCCACCCGGGATGGGGAAGTCCGCTGTATCCTGTACCGGTCCGGCCGCAAGCCCTCCCCCGTCTATTTCGATATGCATGGCGGCGGCTTCGTGGGGGGCAACTGCGAGGACGTGGATTTCTGGTGCGACATGATCCGCAATGAGCTGAATATCACGGTGGTGAGCATCAATTACCGCAAGGCCCCCGATCATCCCTGGCCCGCCGGCGCAAACGACGCCTTTGACGTGGTGCAGTGGTTCTTCGACCATGCGGAGGAATACGGCCTGGATACGGACCGGATGGCCATCGGCGGCCACAGCGCCGGGGGCAACCTGACGGCGGTGACCTGCCTGCGGAGCGTTCAGGAGAACGCCCCCTTCCGCTTCCGCCTCCAGATCCTGGATTATCCGCCGCTGGATCTGAAGACCTGCGCCTTCGACAAGTTCCAGCATCCCATGGCTATTCCGCCTCAGATCGCCATCCTGTTCGATGCCTGCTATATCGCTCCCGGCCAGGGCGGCGATCCCCTGTGCTCCCCCGCCGTGGCGGAGGTGGAGATGCTGAAGGGCCAGCCCCCCGCGGTGGTCATCACCGCCGAGCTGGACTCCTTGCGGGATGAAGGCGAACTCTACGCCTACAAGCTGATCCAGGCGGGGGTCCCGGTCCGGGCCCGGCGCTTCCTGGGCTCCGCCCACGGCTTCACCATGACCCTGGGCGGCCGCAACCCCCTGATGCCGGAGGACCCCAACGCCCCCATCGCCTGCCGGATGATGATGGATGCGCTGAAGGAGTACCTGCTATGACCTGGCGGTATGAGACCCACTGCCATACCGGAGAGGCCAGCCGCTGCGCCCATGTTCCGGCGGAGGAGCAGGTAAGGTATTATCACTCCCTGGGCTTCGACGGCATCATCATTACCGATCATTTTTTGGGCGGGAATACCACCGCGCCGGCTCAGCTGGGCTGGAAACGGCGGGTGGAAATCCTCTGCTCCGGCTACCGGAACGCCCGGGCGGAGGGCAAGCGGCTGGGGCTGAAGGTCTTCTTCGGCTGGGAATTCGCCCATCTGGGCTGCGACTTCCTCACCTACGGGCTCAACCCGGAATGGCTGCTGGAAAACGAGAATCTGGAACAGCTCCCCATCGGGGAATATCTCCGGTATGTCCGGAGCCAGGGCGCCCTGGTCATCCATGCCCACCCCTTCCGGGAGGCCCCCTATATCCCCTATATCCAGCTTCTCCCCCGCCAGGTGGACGGGGTGGAGATCCTGAACGCCTGCCGCAGGGATTTTGAGAATGAGCGGGCGGCGGAATACGCCAGGGCTTACGGCCTTCCGGTCTTCGCCGGGAGCGACAACCACTCCGCCGCAAAGCAGACCCGGCTCTGCGGCATCGAAACGGAGGAGCCCCTGGAATCGATCCGGGACTTCATCCGGGTCTTCCGGGCGGGAGAATACCGTCTGTTCGATACGCGGGACGAATAAACCCTGCGGGACCGGAGTTCTTCCCGGTCCCGCTCTTCAGAAAGGAGAAGCGCATGAAGCGGCGTGCGGGCGGCTCCCCTTCGCTCCAGGTCTGGCTGAAGCGCGGAACGGTCTATTTCCT